>JBGVLM010000039.1:0-20256 GCA_045124255.1 Butyrivibrio sp.
TTTTATCGCATAAACACATTATCCACTCAATTAAGAATCCTGCAATGACATCCAACGTAAGTTATTGCAAAAGTCTGTCGTTGGACATTCTTACAAGAGTGATTTTAAATTAAGAAGTGTAGATTAGTGGTCTACACAGAATATTTGCAGAATGGGACGCTTTGCGATAGTCGGCACTTATGCGGTGTTTTTTGCCGCATTAGTGTCCGCTACTAATCGCAACGCAGCGGGAGCGTGTCCCACGCTGTAAATATTCTGTGGAAAGCCACTCTGTTCACTTCTTAATTCACTAAACCCCAAATAAAAAAGCCCACAACATTAATATCTCATACCGGAAAATGCCAAAGTTTTCCGGTATAAAAAATGCAGCCACGCAAAACGCAGACTGCATTATTAATGTCATGAGCAATTATCGTTGTCTGAATAACAAATAAATTAATATACTCCATTGAGGCAGACTGCAAAACTATTATCAATTGTAAAATGTGTTGTAATTGGTCTAAACATATTAACTGCCTCCTTTTAATTTATTTGTGTTGCTGACCCTGCAACGCTTGAAATGGATTGTACTACGTTTGGGAAAAGTTGTCAATACAATTATCGGCTTCTTTTGACATACAATTATCGGCTTCTTTTGACGCCCGCAGCATAGTAATCACCATAAAAATAATCAATTCCCCAGACAATTACATATACCTCATCATCCCTCAGATAGAAATTATCCGTACTGCTCATCATTTCCTCCTCTGAATACCGGTCAAATGCATTCATAAGTTCATCCATTGTAAATCCGTCTGAAGAATCAATACGCAAAGTACATTCGGAATTTATTTTATCCCTAATCTCACTTTTACTATTCATAAAATCCGAAAGTTTCTTTACTTCACCTGTTTTAATATCCACCGTGATTCCATATCCGTCTCTGAAAGGGTGTACTGCGACCTTGCCACAGCCTTCTTCATAAAACGCAATACTTACATACTGTTCATCAATATATGTTACGTCATAAAACAGGAAATAATACTGATACCCTGCATCGGTATTCAAACACTTTAAGTAAAACTCTTCTGCCATATTTTCAACTACTGTATTTACTAAAGTCAATTCCGTACCGTTACTATATATTCTTGGATATTCTACTACAATCTCCTCATTCTCATCCTTATTAACATAAGAGAATTCTTCCTCGCAAATCCTTATGTTTTCCTGAGGATATAGAATTTCAGAATACTTCCATTCGCCTTCGTCATACAGAAAAACAAGCTGTGACTCTATGATATTATCCGGCTCATCATAGCTTTTAACTTTAATTAAATAATCATCTTTTCCGTCATTATTATAATCTCTGACTTCCATATCAGTGAAGCATACATTACTTTCATAGTAATAGCTTTCTGCCCAGACAGTATCAACATATTCACCATTTAAATCATAAATACTCCACTTAAAACCTTCTTCGTTATAGTATTGAACACAATACTCATCAACATAAAACACAAATTCTTCTGCCTCTTCTGAATCCAGCTTCATTTTAAATCTGAATTCATATTCCGCGCCATCAGAATTATCCTTAGTCTCCGCTTCTGTATCAGCCTCCGTTGTCTCTTCCTGTGAAGTAGTTTCCATTGCCGACGTTTCATTAATATCAGTTTCTTTTGTTTCCTGCAAACAGAACGTGGTTTCATCTGTCAAGGTCCTTGCCGTAGAATTTTTGCTGATTACATTAATTATAATAATTATTGAACCTGCGACAGTCAGAATTGCAGCACCTGTAATAATTTTTAAAACAGTTCTTTTTCTCATATTGGTACCCCCATATTTTTTATCAATGTATTGATTTTATTTTCAATATACATCTTCACTTAAGGTTTTTCAAGTCATTAAAAACTCAGGAAAATAAAGAAAAGCCCACATAACGTGAGCTTTTCATAAATGGCCTTGCGGTCACAATACTGTTAATTCTATTCAGGCATTACATACCAGTTTCCGGCTGATTTGTATAATATTAAATCTGTCTCGCCGTCTTCCCATTCCTCTGTACGGTAATTCCATTTCTCATAAGAAACTTCAACCTCACAAATCTTCTGAATGCTTACCTTAACATCGGTTTCGTCTTCAATATTTTCTACAACATCCTTAACATCATCTCTGTCATAGTAGTCCTTATCTTCAATCTTGATACGTCTGTATTTAACCTCATAATCATCACCATAGTATTCCACAACAAGGTCAAAAGAATCCTGCAAATCTTCGATAAGCTCTCTCTTAGTCATATCTTCGCTTTCTTTGTATGCCTTTAACATAGAATTGGACATGGTTGCATTGATATATTTCTTGGCATCCAACTTAGCCTCTGCCTCGTAATATGCCTTAACTGCACCCTTCATGGTAACGCTTCCGCTTCCCACAACGCTTCTGAAGATAAATACCAAAAGCCAGATTATGAAAATTGAAGCAACGGCTGCTACCGGGATGAGCCATACCTTTCCCTTTATAAGCTTCTTGAATTTGTTCTCTGCCGGTGCAGACGCCTGTGCTGCCTGTGGTGTTCCATAAGGCTGTGCATATGTATACTGTGGTGCTGCCTGTGGCTGAACCTGTGGCTGCGGCTGAACCTCCGGCTGCTTTGCTCCGCAGGTGCTGCAAAATTTAGTTGAGTCCTCTAACTGTGTACCGCAATTACTACAAAACTTCATTACTATTCCTCCTGAAATGTATATTATTCCATTAATTATACATAAATACCCGTGAGCATGCAAGTACTAAAATGTCGGTTCCTCAACTATCGGAACATAACCTGTTTCAGCAAGAGTTCTTACATCCGTATTGCTTCCGTCAATATATCCAAAATAATGTGCAGTATCATTATCACTCATAAGAACATCCGCTCCAAGAAGAAAATACATAAGTCCGTTGTTGGAATCATCATTGGTAACGTCAACCAGATACCACTTTCCGTCAAGCTGTACAACATTCCATGCATGCTCTGCATTAATAACTATATCGCATTCAATTCCCATTGAATTCAGCAAAAGCTTATATGCCTTTGCATACCCCTCACAGACAGCCTCCTTATTAATTAATGCCCCGTATGCGGTCTGAACCATATATGAGCCATTGTCAACATAGCTGACCCTGCTTCTTAAATATTCATGTGCTGCAAGTATTTTGTCATAATCCGTTCCCGAAAAAGAAGAAGTTGCATTATTGACAGCTTCATCCTGTAAAGCAAGCTGTTCATAAGTATTGTATGCATAATAATAAATTGCATATACGGAATGGCTTCCAACATTATTCTCAATATCCTGAACCTTTTTAATCATAAAAAGTGCAACGCCGTTACTATAGTAATACTGGTAATCAAGTCCAAGCGAGTCAAAGAGAAATCTGTCCCTATCATTAAAATTGTAAAATGACGGCTCCGTCTCCGCTTTACTTTTAAGTAAATCCATATCAGACGCCAAATCATCAAAAAGTCCCTTTGGCGTAATGATATATTTCACCTGCTTCTTACCATCCTTCAAAGAAAGCATATCCTTACCATAAGCCGCAAGCTCTTCGAGATTCTGAACATCCATATACCCCTTATCCGTAACTAACTTGGTGTAATAATCAAAATCCGGCTTATCAACAATTATTTTTGTAAAAGAAAACACTGCATTATCTTCACTGTTCACATCAACTGTCGGTGCCGTTGTGACCGAAGCTATGGTTGTCGGATTAGTAGAAGTTGATATCACTGTTGTCTCTGTAACTGCCACAGAGGTACTCTCATTCGCTGTTGAAGAATCCTTTTCCGTTCCTTTGACAGCAGAACCTGTAGTGCTGTCAACAGCTGACGTTACAGACTGATGTGTTGTTGCAGTATCGGTGGAAGTAGGAGGCTGTGTGATATTGACAGTATTATCCTGTGATGTTATCTCCTCTCCTGAGGTATTGTTTACGGAAGTACCGGGCTGTACCGTATTGTCCAAAACCCCTTCATCTCTAATGGAAATGTACTCAGAAACCTGAGTCGTAGACATAGTATTACTACTATTATCAGGCATATTATTCATGCGGCTGATATGAACAGTCGCAAAAATGATACACCCAAATAAAACCGCTGAACCTGCGGCAATGAGTATTCTTTTTTTAATCATTTATATAAAACCTCTATCAAAACGTCATCCCGGGGATGACAGGAAAAAAATCTAAATTAATATGTTACAAATATATATAAAAACGAATAATAACTTGCAAAAATAAAAAGTAATTTCTATACTTTACTATAGTGTAACAAATATAATGTGCTTTTTCCATAGTAAAAATGTGTCAAATTTTGTTAAAATTTAGGAGAATAATTATGAGATTTGTAGACTTACATGTACATTCGACTGCTTCGGATGGAACTTTCAGCCCAGAGGAGCTGGTTAGGGAGGCTGTCAAATGCGGCCTGTCAGCTTTTGCACTGACCGACCATGATACTGTTTCGGGAATTGACAGGGCAGTTGATGAAGGGAAGCTTCGTGGCGTTGAAGTAATACCCGGCATCGAAATAAGTACCAATTATAAGGACAAGGAAATTCATATTGTGGGAATTTATATAAACCACCATGATGAAACCTTTATAAAAGGAATCGGCAGTGAAATTGAAAGACGCTCACGAAGAAATAATATCTTAATTGATAAGTTCAATGAATATGGCTTTCCGGTTTCAATGGATGAGCTTGTTTCAATGTTCCCGGACAGTGTTATAACAAGAGCTCATTTTGCCGCTTTTATGGTGAAAAAAGGCTATACCGAGAGCAACAGGGAGGCTTTTGACAAATATCTCGGAGACGGAATGCCGCTGTATGTTCCAAGGGAGAGAAAAAGCCCCAAGGAAGCAATTGAACTGATTAAAAATGCCGGCGGAATCCCGATTCTTGCACATCCGCTTCTTTACCATCTCACATTGGGCGAATTGCGAGCGCTGTGCAGGGAACTGATAGAATACGGACTTATAGGAATTGAAACCATGTACTCTACCTACAGAGGCTTTGATGAGCAGAATATTCGTGCACTCGCCAAGGAAATGCAGCTGCTTGAATCAGGCGGCTCGGATTTCCACGGAGCCAACAAACCGCATATACGCCTCGGCAGCGGAATGGGTAATTTAAGAATAAGCTATTCCTACCTTGAAAAGCTCCAAGCTTCAGTAAAATAACCTGAAAAGAGTGTAATCATTGACGATTACACTCTTTGTTACCTATTTATTCATATCCAAAGCTGAAAGATAATTCATAAACTGCTGGGCATTTCTTCCGGATAAGCCGCCATGTGAAATCTCCCATTTATTAGCTTCAAGAAGCAGTTCTGCTTCGTCCATCCGGATGTTATTTTTCTTAGCAAGTCCCTTGATTATCTCATTAAACTGTCTTTTATCCGGTGAACCGTAATAAATTGATACACCAAATCTTGCAGCAAGTGATAATTTCTCCTGGACCGTATCTCTTGAGTGAAGGTCATCATCCCTCTCCTCTTTATCAGAGAATTTCTCTCTGACGAGGTGACGTCTGTTAGAGGTTGCATAGATTAGAACATTATCAGGTCTTTTCTCCAGACCGCCCTCAATAACAGCCTTCAGGAATTTATATTCAATTTCAAATTCCTCGAAGGACAAATCATCCATATAGATAATGAATTTGTAATTACGGTCCTTTATCTGATTGATAATATCTGACAAATCCTTGAACTGGTGCTTATATATCTCAATCATTCTCAAGCCATGGTCATAATATTCGTTAAGCAATGCCTTAATGCTTGATGACTTACCGGTACCGCTGTCACCGAACAGAAGCACATTATTGGCTCTTCTGCCTGAAAGGAACGCCTCTGTATTATCAGTAAGCTTCTTTTTCTGTGCATCATAACCGATTAAATCACTAAGATATATATGTTCAACGCTTGTAACAGGCTCAATATCACAGGAAAGCGAATTCTCCTTATGATTAATCCTGAATGCCTTAAACATTCCAAACTTACCCACGCCGACTTCTTTATAGAAGCCGCATACTGTTTTCATAAATTCCTCCGCATTATTCGCAGCGGATAAATTCTCAGCCATATTAATAATGCTGTTGCGGATTCTTTTGTTAAAATACTTATCCTGCTCATTGTTATTGACAAAATCAGTAAGCATTGAAAGATTGGTATTGTATTTATAATCAAAAATATACAAATCCGTATTAAAAATCTTCATAAACACCTCAAAATCATGAAGTGCCGCTTTGTTAATGCTTCCGTCAATATATCCTTTTCTCTCACATGAAATACTGAAAACATTCTCATTGGCAGCAATTGTATATGCTACATAATCCTTCCAGAGATTATCCTTGAAGCCCATTTTCTCCGATACTGCAAGAATATGTGCTATAACCTCCGAAATATCCTCATGAATTGACTCCAAATCCATCACATCAAATGCAATCTCCGTCATCAGTCTGAAAATCCTCTGATTCTCAGGTTCCCTGTATAAATACATTACGGGTGTCTTCATGTTACCTCCAATCCTCCGCTGTTATCCTGACAGCAGCTCTCTCATTAATAGTTTCCTAACAGTTTCAATGCATTGGATTCCTCAGAAATTCCTCTCAATGCATTTCTGACACCTGCATCTGCAAGATTTCCTTCAAAGTCCACATAAAATCTGAATTCCCAGTTATGCTCAGGTATAGGTCTGGACTCTATCTTTGTCATATTAAGTCCGTTAAACATAATATTGGAAATTACACTGTAAAGGCTTCCCGCCCTATGCTCTATTTCAAAGCATATACTGACCTTTGCAGCATTCTTAACAAATGCCCTGCGGCTGCTTACAATTACAAAACGTGTTGTATTGGCTGTTGCAGAATTAATGTCCTCCATAAGAACCTCAAGACCATATTCCGCAGCACAGTTCTTAGACGCAATAGCAGCTTGAGTATAATCATCCTCCATTGCAACCTTCTGTGCACTCATTGCTGTATTAAGATAGCTCTTACGCTCCCATTCCTTATGCTCATCAAGGAATCTTGAACACTGCATAAGTGCCTGCGGATGTGAAAATACCTGCTTAATGTCCGCAAGAGTTGTTCCCGGCTTTGCCAGCAGACAATTATTAACCTTAACAAATGTCTCACCAACTATGTAATTATTGTATTCCTGCAATAAATCGTAAGTATCACTGACAATTCCGGCTGTTGAATTGTCAATCGGTATCACTGCATAATCAGCCTCTCCCCGGCTTACTAATTCCATTGCATCACGGAATGTTTTAACATTGACATTATCAACATCCGCGCCAAAAAAATTAATCATCGCCTCATGGCTGTATGCTCCCGGCACTCCCTGATATACGACCTTTACATTATCACGCGGAATATTTCCGATAACCTCATACGGTTCAAGTCTGGAATCTGCTGCTCTTGCTTCAAGCTTTCCGTACTGGAATTTACGGCTCATTGCCATTATTTGTTCAAAAAGCTCTGCAACACATTTTTTATTAAAATCACTTTCCACCATTCCTGTAAGTGTTTCAATTTTGGAATCTTCTCTCTCCTTATCAAAAACCGCCTTGCCAGTGGCAATTTTATAATCTGCCACATTTGAAGCGACCTCCATTCTTCTCTCAAACAAATCAATAATCTGACTATCAATCTCATCAATCTGTCTTCTTGATTCCTGTAAATCAACAAACATTTTATTCACCTCTTCAGCATAGTAAAAACATTATACCACACTTTGCCGATTAATAAAATTGTTTTACCATATTCTTCTTGAAAAAGTTTTAGATTTGCTACATAATTATATTAAAAATAATGTGCGGGAGAATTAATATGAAGAAAAAAACTATTTTTATAATTATCGGCATTGTGATTTTACTGGCAGGACTTGGCGTTGCCCATCATTTTCTCACAAAAATCCCTGAGAATCCTGAGAATGCAACAGGCAACACAGCCGGCAACCTGATTAGCGGAGGATTATTTTGCGAGCTTGACGGTAAAATATATTTCTCCAATCCGTATGACAGCGGCAGGCTCTATTCCATGAATCCTGACTGCTCCAATGTAAAAAAAATCAGTGATGACTCAGTTTCTTTTATTAACGGCTGCGGCAGATATCTGTACTATGTAAAATATAACGGAGCCAGCATGGACTGGGTTAATGCAGTTCTCAGTGATAATACCTATTCCATCATGCGATGCCGTGTTAACGGTTCACAATCCGATGCAATTACCTCCGGCCGTTCAGCAACCGATTTGGCACTTTCAGGGAACACTCTGATATACAACACGAAGAACAGTCTTACACATTCCATAGGAACGGACGGTAATGATTCCAAGCTTATCGCAGAGGAGAACAATGTCAATGCAGGTATTTATCAGGGCTATGTCTACTACTCCTCAAAGACAAATCGAAACCGTATATATACAATGTCAGTGGAAACCGGTGCTTCTGCAATCTATCTTGATGTGAATGCATATCTGCCGACCAGAGTTGACAACACATTATACTATATTGATTTGGATAATGACTATGCACTTACAAAGCTTGATATTTCAACCAATACCAAGAGCGTTATAACCACTGACAAGGTCGTTTTATATAACGTGTATGATAATGTAATCTTCTGCCAGACGGAAAATGATGTCCATGAATTAGTCAGAATAAGTACTGACGGTAATAATCGTGCAGTAATTTTTCAGGGTGATGTAACCTCAATAAGCTGCACCTCAGAATATACGTTTTTCCAGAAATTCGGCTCCGATTCAATGTATCGTGTGCCAACCAAAGGTTTACCTGCAGCGGAAGCATTTATACCGTAGCATACAATCTGACCTTTATTCTACATATAAAATCCACCCCGCTGCTTTGACCGGGCAACGGGGTGGATTTTCCTTTAAAAATCAATCACCTGGAAGATATAGAACTTCAAATAATATGATTCATCCGCTGACCACAGTATCGGGTGGTCTGGTGCCTGTGTTCTGAATTCGACCTGCCTTAAACGCTTGTGTGCTGCCTTTGCAGCCTGTGCGATTGTCTTTGCAAAAAGCTCCTGCTCCATAAAATGTGAGCATGAACAGGTTGCAAGATAGCCGCCGTTCTTAACTAATTTCATTCCCTTGATATTGATTTCGCGATAACCCTTTGTCGCATTCTTAACCGAATTACGGGATTTGGTAAATGCAGGAGGGTCAAGAATTACAACATCAAATAATTCATTACGGTCCACTAACTCAGGAAGCAGTTCAAACACGTCGCGGCATACAAACTGAACTCTGTCCTCCACGCCGTTAAGTACTGCATTCTCCCTCGCTTGCTCCACGCCAAGCTCGGAGGCGTCCACACCAAGGACGGATGCCGCATTACCCACAACCGCAGCATTAAGTGCAAAAGAACCCGTGTGTGTAAAACAGTCAAGCACCTTTGCGTTATTACACAGCTTCGCAATTGCAGCACGGTTATATTTCTGGTCAAGGAAGAATCCTGTCTTCTGCCCGTCCGCAACATTGACCATATATCTGACACCGTTTTCCACTATCTCAACCTTGGTATCAAACGGCTCTCCGATAAAGCCCTTATAACGCTCCATCCCCTCCTGAAGCCTTACCTTTGCGTCACTTCTCTCGTACACTCCGCGAACCGGCATGCCGTTAGCCGCAAGCTCCTCCTTAAGACAGTCAAGAATCATCGGCTTAAGCCTGTCTATTCCGAGTGCAAGTGATTCCACTACAAGCACATCCGAGAACTTGTCCACTACAAGTCCCGGAAAAAAGTCAGCCTCTCCGAAAATAAGACGGCAGGATGAAGTATCGACCGTATCCATGCGGTATTTCACACATGCCTTCACTCTTCTTTTAATAAAATCATAATTAATCTCCTCATCACGCTGTCTCGTCAAAATGCGAATTGTGATTTTGGAATTTGTATTAATAAAACCTCTTCCGAGAAAATAATCATCAAAATCAAGAACGTCAACAATGTCCCCGTTTTCAAAATCACCCTCAATTCTGTCTATTTCATTATCAAAAAACCAGAGTCCGCCTGCTTTAAAAGAACGTCCCTCACCTTTTTTAATTATAACTTCTGCCATTTCATATACCTCTCTGAAAATTCTGAATATATTGTTCAATTTGAATCAATTCTATCACTTCCCATACGCATAATTCAATCCAAATTTGACACAATAACCTTATGCTGAAAAAATATTTATTATGCGGACTGACCGGATGGTGTATGGAGGTGTTCTGGACCGGTCTTGGCTCTGCCATCCGCAAAGACAAAAAACTTACCTCAATGACCTCCATCTGGATGTTTCCCATTTACGGAACCGCAGTAATTATTGAACCGATTAGCAAAAAACTCTGTGGCAGGAAAGCCAACACCCTCTGCCGTGGAACAATCTACGCCCTTATGATTTTTGCAACTGAATTTGTCACAGGTTCAATGTTAAAGAAAAGGGACTGCTGCCCTTGGGACTACTCCAAAGCAAAACTGAATATTAATGGCATAATCCGTCTGGATTATCTGCCGGTCTGGTTTCTTGTCGGACTTCTCTATGAGAAAATGTTATGTCAGGATTCCAAGTAACAATTAAGGCGGCAGAAGTATCAACTCTGCCGCCTTATCTTTCATTTATTAGTATAATGGTCTCTTATCTGTAAGTGCCTTAACAATTTCCATTGCCTGTGCCTTTTTAGCCTCATCATCAGTAACAGCGAGAGCGATTGCTTCTGCAACCAAATCCATATCCGCTGTATCAAAGCCTCTTGTTGTAACGGCTGCTGTTCCGAGACGGATACCGCTTGTGGTAAATGGCTTCTCAGGGTCATTAGGAATTGCATTCTTATTACATGTAATATTAACTGTATCAAGAAGCTTCTCTGTAGCCTTACCTGTAACACCCTTGCTTCTTAAATCAACCAACATTAAGTGATTGTCAGTTCCGCCTGATACCAAATCGAAGCCTCTGTCTGTTAAGCCCTTTGCAAGTGCCTGTGCATTGTCAACAATATTCTTAGCATATATCTTGAAGCTTGGGTCAAGTGCTTCCTTGAAACATACTGCCTTAGCTGCAATAACATGCATTAAAGGACCGCCCTGAATTCCAGGGAAAATAGCCTTGTTGAAGTTGAATCTGTCTGCTGCTTCCTGATTGCAGAGAATCATACCTCCTCTTGGTCCGCGAAGAGTCTTATGTGTGGTTGTTGTAACAACATCTGCATAAGGAATAGGACTCATATGCTGTCCGCCTGCTACAAGACCTGCAATGTGTGCCATATCAACCATAAGAACGGCTCCGACCTCATCAGCGATTTCACGGAATTTCTTAAAATCAATTGCTCTTGCATAAGCACTTGCTCCTGCAAGAATCATTTTAGGCTTGCACTCCTTTGCAATTCTTAAAACCTCATCATAATCAATGAAGCCTTCATCATTAACACCGTAAGGAACGCAGTTAAAATATTTACCTGACATATTAACAGGTGAACCATGTGATAAATGTCCGCCATGTGCGAGATTCATACCCATGTATGTATCTCCCGGTTCAAGAATGGCAAAAAATACTGCCATGTTAGCCTGAGCACCTGAATGTGGCTGAACATTAACATAGTCACAGCCAAAAAGCTCCTTGGCTCTTTCAATTGCAAGGTTCTCTACGATATCAACATACTGGCAGCCGCCATAGTATCTTTTAGCAGGATATCCCTCAGCGTATTTGTTGGTAAGCCAGCTTCCCATTGCTGCCATAACTGACTTGCTTACAAAGTTCTCTGATGCGATTAATTCGATATGGTCATTCTGTCTGCCAACCTCTAATTCAATCGCTTTTGCAACCTCAGGGTCAAAGCCCTTAACTTCATCAAATGAATACATAATAAAAAATTCCTCCGTGTTCTTTTATTCTTCAGACGCATATATACGCCTGTTAATTATAAATTAATTATTCCTCTGCAGAAGAATCGTCCTTAACAACTGAAATAAATAATTCCTCCAACTGCTTATCATCAACAACATCCGGTGCATTAGTCATAAGACATGACGCGTCCTTAATCTTAGGGAATGCGATAACGTCACGGATATTGTCAGTCTTAGCCATCAGCATTACAAGACGGTCAAGTCCGTATGCAAGACCTGCATGAGGCGGTACACCATACTTAAATGCATTTAAAAGGAAACCGAAACGTGCATAAGCCTCTTCACTTGTGAAACCGAGAATGTTAAACATCTTCTCCTGGATGTCATTCTGGTATATTCTTACGCTTCCGCCGCCGATTTCCACACCGTTAAGTGTGATATCATAGGCCTTAGCCCTTACCTTTTCAGGTGCCGTATCAAGTAATTCAATGTCCTCCTCCATCATCATTGTAAACGGATGGTGCATTGCTACCAGTCTGTTCTGCTCATCTGACCACTCAAATAACGGGAACTCTGTAATCCATAAGAATTTGTATTCGGAAGGATTAAGAAGTCCTAATTCCTCTGCAATCTGAAGTCTTAATGCTCCGAGAACATTCCAGACAATCTTATTTCTGTCAGCAGCAAAGAGAAGTAAATCTCCCGGCTTTCCTTCAAGTCTCTCTACGATTGCAGCAAGTTCATCCTCTGTCATAAACTTCGCAAATGAAGACTTATAGGTTCCGTCCTCATTAATTGCAAGATAAGCAAGACCCTTTGCACCATAGCCCTTTGCAAAATCAACCAATGCATCAATCTTCTTACGAGGCATTGAACCCTGTCCGTTTGCATTGATACCTCTTACGCTTCCGCCATTCTCAAGTGCTCCTGTAAATACAGAAAAACCACAGTTCTTAACAAGGTCTGAAACATCCTTTAATTCCATTCCAAAACGTGTATCAGGCTTATCTGAACCAAAACGGTCCATTGCCTCCTGCCATGTCATTCTCGGAATCGGAACGGCAATATCAACATTAAGAATTTCTTTGAATAATCTCTGGATAAGTCTTTCATTAACATCGATAACATCATCCATATCAACAAAAGAAAGCTCCATATCTATCTGTGTAAACTCAGGCTGTCTGTCAGCTCTTAAATCCTCATCACGGAAGCATTTTGCAAGCTGAAAATATCTGTCATAGCCTGAACACATCAAAAGCTGCTTAAATAACTGCGGAGACTGTGGCAGTGCATAGAATGAACCCGGATGAACACGGCTTGGAACGAGATAATCCCTTGCTCCTTCAGGTGTACTCTTCTGCAAAATAGGAGTTTCGATTTCCAAAAATCCCTCGTCAGCCAGAAACTGTCTTGTAAGTGTTGCAATATCACTTCTCATCATAAGAATTCTCTGCAAATCAGGTCTTCTCAAATCAAGATAACGATATTTAAGACGAATGTCTTCCTTAGTCTTACTGTCCTCTTCGATTGGGAATGGAGGCGTCTGTGCTTCTGATAAGATTCTAAGCTCTGTTGCAACAACCTCAATCTTACCTGTTGCAAGCTGCTCATTAACCGCACCTGCACGTGCACATACCTCGCCGACAACTGCGATAACATATTCACTTCTTAACGAACCTGCTTTTGCAAAGCCCTCCGTACCAATCTTATCCTCTTCAAAGATAAGCTGTAAGATTCCTGAACGGTCTCTTAAATCTACGAAGCAGATTCCTCCTTTATTTCTGTTCTTCTGAACCCAGCCCATTACCGTAACAGTCTGACCGATATTAGCCTCTGACAGTTCGGCACATCTGCAGGTTCTTTTAAGTCCTTTCATTGATTCTGCCATTGTAATGCTTCCTTTCTATTTCAAGCCTAAAAATTATTTCAAAGGATTTTTATAAAAATCCCTAAATTCAGTATAACCCTCTTTTTCAAGCTGTTCCTTCTGGAACTTCTTGTTCTTGTTCATTCTTACCACAAGCACGTTCTTGCCCTCACGGCGTAAATCCTGTGCTTCCTTAATAATATTACATAACATATCCGACTGTATACCCTTTTCTATAAGAAAAGCAATTTTCTCTCCCTGATTAGGTATCTGAAAATCATTATCAAGAAGGATTGTTACAATTCTCTCAAAACCTATTGAAAATCCGCAGGCCGGAGTGTCATTGCCGGTAAAGCGTCCCACCATTTTATCGTAACGTCCGCCGCCTCCGACACTGCTTCCGAATTCAGGCACCTCTATTTCAAAAATAGTTCCTGTGTAATATGACATTCCTCTTACAAGTGTCGGGTCAAATACAACATCAAAATCATATTCCTTAGTGCCGTTTACACTGTCAATAATCTCCTGAAGATTGTCCTTAACACCCTCTTCAAGATAATCCGAAACCTTATCAGCCACATAGGCAAGTCCGTTATCAGCAGACTCAATTCCCTTGAAAAGCTCAACGTACTTGTCAACTGCTTCCTGTGCATAGCCCTCTTTAATAAGCTCCTCAGATACACCGTCAAGACCTATTTTATCCATTTTATCAAGAATAATAAATACTGTATCAAATTCCTCCTCAGGGAAACCGCTGTATGCAGCCATTGCCTTTAAGATTCTTCTCTCGTTAATCTTAATCTTAAAGCCCTTAAAGCCAATTTTTCCCATCGTAGTTGTTGTTGCAAGAATAAGCTCAATCTCCGCAAGATTGCCCGGCTCGCCAAGAATATCTATATCACACTGATAAAACTGTCTGAAACGGCCCTTCTGAGGTCTGTCAGCTCTCCATACAGGTCCAATCTGCAATGCCTTAAACGGAGAAGGCAAATCTGCCATATTGTTGGAATAAAATCTTACAAGAGGAACTGTCAAATCATATCTGAGACCTCCGTCAACAAGGTCATTCTCCTCTTTTGCATTTTCAAGATTCAGCTTCTCGCCCCTCTTCATAATCTTGAAAATTAACTTCTCATTCTCGCCGCCCTGCTTGCTTGAAAGGTTTGCAATATTCTCAACCGCAGGTGTCTCTATAGCCGTAAAACCGAATTTACCATAGGTTTCCTTAATTAATCCGATAAGATAATCCCTTATCTGCATTTCTCTCGGAAGAATATCCTTCATTCCCGTTGTTGGTTTCTTAATTAAAGCCATCTCTATTCTCCTTTAAACATATTATAAATCTCATCCAATTTAATGATTGACCGGCTGTCCATTATCGACTCCATCATTCCCGGTGTATGTATAACCTTCTGAAATGCGAGAAAAACCTCCATATCATAGAAATTAATTTCATCAATCATTATCTGTATCGCAGTATCCATATCAAAAGCTTTCCTGTACGGTCTGTCAGAAATAAGTGCACTGAAAGTATCTGCAACACGAAGTATTCTTGCACCAAAAGGAATATCCTCTCCTTTAAGATTATCAGGATATCCCGAACCGTCATAATTCTCATGATGAAATAATACCGACTGCAGAATAAACGGTGATAAATCATAATACTGAATTATATCATAACTTAACTTGGAATGCATTCTCATATATTTAATGCCCTCCATCTGAAAGCTCTCTTCTGCCCGTCCGTACAGATATCTGGATAGCTGAAGCTTGCCTATATCGTGCAGAATTCCGGCAATCGCAAGCTCATAGCAGGTATCCTCATCAAGGCCCAGTTCACAGGCAATAAGATATGTCAGATTGCTGACGCAGATACCATGTATTAAATTATCCTTTGTATCAGAAATTAGAGTTTTTTGAAACTCACTCAATTCATTAATTTCCATGAAAAAAAGTTTTCTTCCTTTCTATCATTTCATCTACTCTGTCTATATAATTCGCAACATCTTTTACATTCTCAATTCTCTCAACCCTGTTCTCCTCATGAAACACGATTTTGGACTGGGAATTCGCCCCCGCAGCAAAAATTGACTGCTTCTCTTCCATAATAAGAATATTATATACTCCTGCCTTACCCGGCTTTGCGTAACCGACATTTTCAAGATTGCCCGCCATATTTTTCTGACGGTACAGATAATACGGCTCGTATCCGTGGGCAATGGCATAATCATACGTCATATTCATAATTGCTTCGGTATTCTCAATATGGCATTCGCTGTATTTTTCCCTGAAAATATTAAGTGCCGCAGCCCTCTTTATTGCAAGTGAATGGACCGTAAGACTGTCAGGATTAAGCTTTGCAATCTCATCAAGTGTGTATCTTACATCATCACTTGTCTCACCGGGAAGTCCAACAATTAAATCCATATTAATATTATCAAAACCGCACTCCCTTGCCATGTCATAAGCTCTGTATATATCCCCGACAGTATGTCTTCTGCCAATAAAATCCAGTGTCCGCTGGTTCATTGTCTGCGGATTAACGGATATTCTGTCAACGCCGTGTGCCTTAATAATCTTAAGCTTATCCATATCAATGCTGTCAGGTCTTCCCGCCTCAACAGTAAATTCCAGAACATTTTTCATATCAAAATGCTCTTCAAGGAAGCTAAAAAGTCTCTCAAACTGATATGGAAGCAGCGTGGTCGGCGTTCCGCCTCCGATATACACCGAATCAAGCTTTCTGCCCTGTAAAAGCACGCTCAGATACTTCAGTTCCTTAAACAGTGCTTCAAGATATAAATCCACCCTGTCCTTCCACATCGAAATCGGATATGATGTAAAAGAACAGTACAGACAGGTTGTAGGACAGAAAGGAATTCCTATATACAGGCTGTATCCATTCTTATAATCAAGCCTTGACAGAAGTGCATGTTCATTATGTGCAACCTGTAAGCCAAGTGCCGCCTTTGATTCATCTACAAGGTATTCAGTTTTAAAATGCTTAAGAATGTACTCATCCTCCATACCCTGCTCAACAAGAGCAAGAGGAATTTTAACCGGTCTTATGCCCGTAAGCGTTCCCCATGGAAGAGTTCTGCCTGTAAGCTCAGAATAAATATGGTACAACTCTCTTTTTAGAAGATTGCGTACACTTCCCTGACTGCCGTCTGCAGAAATTGTATCAATTAAATATTCTTTATTATCTGTAATAATCCTTCCCGTAATATGAGCCTCTTCGACATTAATATGAACACTCATACGGCATTCCTCAGGATTATTAATAACTATTTTCTCTCCGGAATAAAAAGCACCCGTCATAACCCGAACGTCATTTTCGTAGCTATGTGTATTGATTGTCATGTAAATCATTGTATTTTACCTTACCATGAGAAAAAAGGATTGTTAAGCTTCTCATATCCAATGGCTGTTGCTTCCATATGTCCCGGATAAACCTTCGTATCATCAGGGAGTGTAAAAAGCTTATTCTTAATGCCATTCATGAGTGCTGATGAGCTTCCGCCCGGAAAATCGGTTCTACCAACGGATTCATGGAATAATGTATCTCCTGAGAATACAACCTTCTCATCCTCAATATAATAGCATACTCCTCCAGGAGTATGTCCCGGCACCTCCAGCACCTTAATCTTAAAGCCTGCAAGCTCAATTTCCTGTCCGTCACTCAGATAGACATCTGCATCAGCGGAATAATTCATACCCATAAATGCTCCTGCAAGATTCATCTGCGGACTGTTAATTACTTCTCTTTCATTAACGCCGATATATGCCTTAATATTGTATTTCTCTCTTACTTCATCAACCGCAAGTATATGGTCAAAATGTCCATGTGTAAGAAGAACTGCGGCAGGCTTAACACCGTTGGCATTAACCATGTCAAATATTCTCTCAGGATTACCCGCCGGGTCGATAATCAACCCTTCCATTGTGTCAGGATTCCATGCACAATATGTATTGGTATCGCAGACACCTATAATAGTATTTATAATTCTAATCATCTGATTAACCCGTTGTTCTTTCTATATCTATAATTCCTTCGATATTTCTTAATTTGCTGACTAACTCATTAAGCTGATTAACACCGGTAATCTCAAAACCGACCTCAAGAGTTGCCGTTCCGTTCTTACTGGTTCTGCAGTTCATGCTCTTAACATCTATCTTGCGCTCGGTAAGCACCTTTGACACATCAACAATAAGACCTGTACGGTTATTTGCATAAATCTTTATATCTGCAACATATCTTTCTCCGGTCTTATCATAATCAAGATGCTGCCATTCAGCCTCAATAAGTCTCGTTTTATCCAAATCGGAAATATTAATAACGTTAACACAATCCGTTCTGTGAATTGATATTCCCCTGCCTCTTGTCACAAAACCGATAATCTCATCACCCGGCACAGGACTACAGCATTTTGAAAATCTTACGGCAACATCATCAATTCCCTTAACGATTATTCCGCCCTTCTTGCCGGAAGCCCTCTCCTTAGGCTTCTCTGACGAAGTCTCCGCAAGCACCTGTTCATCAGTCACATTGCTCTTATTCTTCTTATCAAATTCCTCAATAAGTTTATTAACAACCTGACCTTCTTTAAGACCGCCATGACCCACCGCCGCAAGTACTGATTCCCAATCCCTGAAGCCGTATTTGGTCATAACCTTATCCATAAACTCAGGCTTAACCAAATCACTTAATATGATTGATTTACTCTTGCAATAGCTGTTGATTAATTCCTTACCGCGTACTATATTGTCTTCCTTAAGCTCTGCCTTAAACCATGCATTAATCTTATTCCTTGCCTGCGGACTTTTTACAAGATTAAGCCAGTCACGGCTCGGTCCCTTGGAATTCTGTGAAGTAATGACATCAATTCTGTCACCGTTTTTAATTTTATAATCAATATTTACAAGTCTTCCGTTAACCTTGGCACCAACCATCTTATTGCCGACGGCAGAATGAATGCTGTAAGCAAAGTCAATCGGTGTAGAACCGGCAGGAAGATTCTTAACATCACCCTGTGGAGTGAAACAGAATACATTATCTGAGAACAAATCCAAATCGCTCTTAATAAGGCTTAAAAATTCCTTATTATCCGACATGTCACGCTGCCATTCAAGAATCTGTCTGAGCCATGTAAGCTTAGCCTCTTCCCTGTCATCGCCCTTTGTTCCGTCAATATTCTCCTTATATTTCCAATGGGCAGCAATTCCGTATTCAGCAGTCCTGTGCATTTCATAGGTTCTAATCTGAATCTCAAAAGGCTGACCGTTGGATGAAATCAATGTCGTATGAAGGGACTGGTACATATTCGGTTTAGGCATTGCGATATAATCCTTAAACCTTCCCGGAATAGGCTTATACATCTCATGGATAACACCCAGTGCCGCATAGCAGTCCTTAACCGTCTCTACAATAATTCTGACTGCAAAAAGGTCATAAATCTGGTCAAGTGTTTTGTCCTGATTGACCATCTTCTTATATATACTGAAAAAGTGTTTAACTCTTCCTTCGATTTCACATTTGATTCCTGCATTATCAATATGGGATTTAACCTCCGCCGCAATATCACGTACAAAAGCCTCCCTTGCTTCCTTACAAAGCTTAAGCTGTCTCTCCAAATCCCTGTAAATCTCGGGCTGAAGGTATTTCAGTGCCAAATCATCAAGCTCTACCTTAATCTTGGAAATACCAAGCCTCTGTGCAATAGGTGAATAAATCTCCATTGTCTCACGTGATTTTTCAATCTGTTTTGCAGGAGTCTGATACTGCATTGTTCTCATATTGTGAAGTCTGTCGGCAAGCTTGATAATAATTACCCTGATATCCTTTGCCATGGCAAGAAACATCTTACGGAGATTCTCAGCCTGAATCTCAATCTTATCATGCTCATAATTAATCTGCGTCAATTTGGTAACACCGTCAACCAACAGTGCAACCTCCTCGCCGAAATCCCTTGTAACCTCTTCCTTGCTGATAGCAGTATCTTCTATTACATCATGCAGAAGTCCGGCAATAATTGTCTCCTTATCCATCTCAAGCTGTGCAAGGATAATTGCAACGCAAAGCGGATGGATAATATAAGGCTCACCCGACTTTCTCTTCTGCTCCTTATGTGCATTGTAGGCAAGCTCGTATGCCTTTTCAATCTGAGAAAGGTCAGTAGACGGATGATACTGCAATATGCACTTTTTAAGGATATCATACAACTCCTCAGGTTCATTGGTCTGAGGTGGTAATAAAGGTGTTTCGTCAGTTTTACGTCTTAGTTTAAATTTCTCTTCATCCGGCATAACCCATTGCCTCCGTGTAAAAATATTAATATTACTATTTTAAATCTAAAAATATAAAATTGCAACCATACATTATTCTTGAGTTTCCGTACTTTTATCCACAACGCTGACATTTCGGTAGATTCGTAATAAACAATTTTAAAAAAATGCACAAAATATAAGGAATCATCTTTCTTTTTGTAGTAAAATCAAGCTACCAAACAAAAAACTCACTAAAC
>JBGVLM010000040.1:0-38880 GCA_045124255.1 Butyrivibrio sp.
ACAGTACCTTTTTGTGCTTTTATTTTTCTATAAAATTCTGCCTGTGCCGGATTTTCAGTTGCAGGCAAATCATATTTTTCGCCTACATTATATTCACGTTTTACAGCATTCAATTCTAAATATTTTTTCGTAATTTCCGCATGTTCTGTTTCTAACGGTTCCAATCTTCTATTCAATCTTTCTTCGATATCCTGAAAATTTCCGTCATCAGACATAAACGCCTTTTCCTCTTCATAATACTTAAGTCCGGCTTTATTATATAATTCTCTGGCATATTCTAAAATACCGGTTTCCGGCTCTTCGGATTTATTCATTTTCTCAATGTAAGCCCTTTCTCCGGCTGTCAAATCCGCCAATTCAATACATCTTCTCTTACATCCTGTAAGTAATACTGCTGCTCTGGATTTATTAGCATAAGCAACTATTTTCTTTACTTGAAGTTTTTCAATTCCTGTTGTAAATACAGAAGCATCTGCTGTCGCCACTTTAGCAAGTGCACAAATTTCTTCATGCATATTCACTAAATCAAGCCTTGTCAAATTATCATTTAATTTGTTGCACATTTTATTCAATTCGTCTTTGACATCAGTTATATGGGAACCATCAAATGAATTCTCATCATATTTACTGCACAATTCCTTTACATCAACTTTATATCCGGTTCCATCCATCAAATATTTTGAAGTAAGAACTTCCTTATGTACATCGTCAAGTTCTTCCCCCTTAAGCGTTAACTGCATAATACCGGTAAGATTATTAATTTCCATATTAATATTATGTATTCTGTCATACATACTCTGTATTCTGTCATCTATATGCTTCCGAAGGTCAAAATTATCCCCTAAGTTGTCTTTATCTTTTTCCAGACTTTCAATAACAAAATATTCATTTACCAGAGATTTAAATATTTCATCTGTTTCCCTATGCAATCCGTCTATAAGACTCTTATTAGCTGTATAATTAGCTTCATTAGCTTTTATTAATTCACTGATATCATCCATTGGGCTCTTTATCATATTACGCTTTAGCAAAGCCTCGTAATCTTCATCTGTTAAATCTGTTTTTATTCTCTCTTCGGCTTCTCTTATAAGTGAATTTACATAGTTCAACTCTCTATTATATTCCCTCTCCTGAAAAAGTTTCTGAATTGATTTTACATCGGATGAATTTTTGTTAAGAGCGTTCTTTTGTTCACTTGCCTTTAACTCCGCAAAACCTGATTTTTCTTTTTCAGAATATTTAAGTCCGTTTGCTTCAAGAGCACTAATAAAAGCTTCTTTACAGCAATCTGCAAATTCTGCAAAATCATAATCTATAGGAACCCTAGCCCCTGTTTCATCAATCATGAATAATTGCTGACCATTATTATATAATTCAGCTAACTTAAGAATTTTTTCAATCTCCTGTCTTGCATCCTTATAATTATTACCCACATAGTCTCTGGTAAACTTTTCAATTATTGTACTGTCGTATTTTACAACCACGCCATACGGATTATCCAGTTCTATACCAGGTTCATTTTTAAATTCTTTATGCTCACTTTTGATTGCTTTTTCTCTTTCTTTTCTAATGTCCTTGTGCTGCTTGTCATCGAGAGCCGCTTGCTCCTCATTATATCTGCATATTTCTACAACTCTGTCATTATTTGCCAGTCGGTATTTTTTGTCCAGTCTCTCTGTATGCTCCTGCTTACTGATATGCTGTTCAGACATATACTGAGGCTCAAATTTTTTAGCAAGGTCCAAATTAATTTTAGTTCTCGTCTTGTAGCTTTTGTCCTTAAACAAATCCGCTTTTTTTACTTTAATCTGTTCATCCATTGTATCTTCCTCCTATATATCAATATTCTTATATGCACCAGAGAAATCTCTTATCCCGTCTAACTGATATGTCCCTCTGCATTGATACTTCCCCTTAATTCCGGTTAATCGTTCAACTATACTAACCAATACAGGTTCAATAATATATGCTTTACATATGGTGCTGTCATCAAAACGTGTTCTCGCCTGTTGCAGGGCAAATCTCATCATCTCCACAATTGCCATTGGATTATTGGATGCCGAAAACATATATGGAATAACAAGTCCATCTGATTTATTATCTTTTACAAGCATAATTCCCTCCGGCACATCTTTCTCAATGTATATTGCACTGCATTCATCCAGATATTCCTGACCAATTCTAGGTGCCTCCACTATATCTTCTCCGGCTTCAGCAATATCATCAAAAAACTTTTTCAGTGTTACATTGTCAATCCCTGATAATGGAATTACATTCTTAGCTGCTTCATTGAGTATTTTAATGTCAGATAAAGCACTTATACTAAAATCAAACATCGCAATATCATCCTTGGAGACTACAAATCCGCATTGTGTCAAAAGTTCCCATAGCGAACTCTCTTCAATAAACTTCCATACCATTCTGTCGGCAATGGTACATAAATCATATTTTAATGATAATATGAAATCCTGAAGATATTCAACATATTCATTCATCACATTCATGTATAGAACGAGAATTTCATTACCTCTAAGTTCAAGAACTGCTGCCCCACATACTGAATCTTCATAACCCAGTCCATAAAAAAGTATTGATTCTCCCAGTTGATAATGCTTTAAATATGCTTCAGGAATAAAATCTTTGTATTCCGCCAAATCATTCTCACTGATTTTAAATACATAATTCAATTGTATACCTCCTCCGCACTAAACTTCTCTGACATTCTCTCAAATTCTTTCTTAATGGCAGCCTCATTTTCACCTATATACTCCAGTTCTTTTATTGCAATCTGCTGATATTTACAACTAATGCCAGTGATTTTTTCTATAATCTGTATTAATACCGGTTCAACAACTGCCGCTGTACACACCATATCTTCTCCATATTTTGCTCCGGCATTTACAAGCATATTCCGCATCATATCTATTATTGCCGTGGGCTTGGCTGAACTGCAATATATATATGGAATATGAAGTCTGTTATTATTCTTTTCCAGTAACATCATTCCTTTCGGAATACCGTCCTCTGCATAGATAACACTGCAATCTCCTATATAATCATTTACAGCAATAGGCATTTCAATAAAATCCTTGCAGGAGGTGATTATTTCAGCACAAAGCCTTTTAATCTCCATTGCTCCAATATCATTTAATAAAACAGTATTGCTGAAAGGTTTATTTAGTATTTCCGCATCCCAAAGCTGCTTAATTGTGAAAGTAAACATTGCAGTATCACCCGGATAACTTACAAATCCAAGATTAGCAAGCATAAGAGAATAGTCAAACTCTTCTTCCTCCATGTATTTCCATACAAGCCTGTTCATGCCCTGTTTATACATATCATATGCTATAGTATTGACAAATCTATGCATACATGAACTGTTTCTGCCATATATATTCAGGTATCTGATAACAACATCCTTTGCATCTGTTTCAAGTAATGCCACGGCACAGGGAATTTTTTCCTCCTTCATACCATACAAAAACATATCATCACTTTCTTCATATTCTTTAAAGTATTCATAAGGTATAAGCATTGCGAACTCTTCTATGTTTTCTTCTTTAAGCCTTAAAATACTTTCCATTTACTTAAGTTCTCCTTCATGCTCTTTTAAATATGCTAAATGTGTCTCAACATTTCGTGAAACCCATTGCCTGTGTATAGTATCATTCGCAGCTTTAGCATTATATTGCAAATCTCTGGATTGCAAATTCGATGTACCGCTATTTAAAGCGGCTATAAATGGACGATAAAATCCTATAAGTGAATACAATAACCTTTCTTCAGGGTCATCCATATTAAAATTCTCCGGGTCATTACGCAGCATATCATGAACCTGGCTTTCAGCAAAATCTTGGTTAACTTCTCTCATATTCAAAATATACCGGTCAACCTCCATCCATTTTAATCCATATTTTGAATATATTTTCTTATAATGCTGTAAAAGTTTCTTTTTATAAATGGCTAAGCCTTCAAGATTTTGCCTTTTATACTCTGTTTTATCTGTATCTTTATTTTCTTCAAAAACGCCTGCAGAAAGTTTATGTATCATATCGAACATTTCTTCTGTCATCTCAGAAACCTCAGGTATACTATCAAAACCACGTATTGACCTTATTATTTTATCTCCAAGAACAGATTTACCATTAATCTTCTTTTTGGAATTGCCACTTATGTAATAATTCTGCATATTCAGTTTTTGAACAATCTCTGCATATTTCATTTCTCGCAGAGCCTCATTTCTTTCTTCCTCCGGGAGACTGGTATCTTCAAACTTTTTCCTGTTATCTTCATATATCTTCTGCAAACCCGTTTTAGGCATTTCTGCCAATTTTTTTGATACCTGAGGATGCTTTGTATCTACTTTTTCAAGGTCCTCGCCTGTCAGTTCCTGTTTCTTATATTGTTCATTAATTTTATCACGCATTTGCGGAGAATTGATAAATTCATTCATCGCAGTGTCATAATTAAGCATTGCAACATTAATCTGCTTCAAGGCATATTCGTCAATCGTGTCAAAATTAATTTCACCATATTCCTCTTTAATTGCATTCTGTTCTTCCTCAGTTAATGACTTAAATCCATATACCGGTGAAAAAACACTATCCAATTGATTTCTAAGATACTTATTTCCGTAATATATCGCAGCTGCTCTTACCCTTGATGCGGTAATATTAATTTTATTAATATTATAAGCATCTATTGCAGAAAGTTTGGTTGCATCAATCTTTTTAAGCCTTTTCTGCATTTCATATAATTCCTTTTGCATATCCATAAGCTCTGATAAATCCATATTTTTATGAATTGTTTTACAGACATTGGATGCTTCCTCAAGCAGCCTATGTTCTTCAACTTCTTCCAATTCAGCGCTCTGAACCTTTACATACACGTCAACAATCCCGGATAAACAGTGTTTTTTCCCCCGGGTGTCCATGTATCTCATAACATAATTCTGTTCTTCAAAGGATAATTTCTGCTTGTTATTTATCTTCTCCGCCGTGCTGTAAATCACACGCATTTCATCCTTTATTCGTTCCTTATTCATGTTAAGTTCGCTGATTTTGTCATTGATTATTATTCTTCTTACATCACTTTTTTTATCATCCTGTAATTTCTGTATTTCCTGATTAAGATACTCTATCTGAGCATCGTAATACGCACATATCAGAGCACGTTTATCAAAGTCCTCATAAATAAATTTACGTTCATTATTTTTCAATTCACTTAGCTTTGTTTTATGTTCCTCAGTTATATACTGCTCACAATCCCCCGCCTTCTTCCATCCAAACTCATCAGCCAGCTCTTTTTCCAGGTTATCCATATCTAATTTTCTATTAGTTTCAGTAACTATGAATTTTATTTTATTTTCAGCTATTGTACTGGTCTGATTATCAACTTCAGCTTGTATTGATGAGAGAGCTGACTTCTGAGTAAGCTCCTCTTCTGTATATTCATAGCCCAACGCTTTCAATCCGCACTTAAACAACTGCTCGCATTGATTTGCAAAATCGACTGCATTCTCCACAGTTATTTTCTGCTTCATGTTCTCGATTGTCTCCGGATATAACTGAAGATATTCTGCGACGCCCTTTATTTCATTTAATTCCTTTAGTGCCTTTGAAAAATTACTATATATATATGTTCTTTTAAAATGTTCAGTAATATTTCTATCAAATACATACGCTTCAACAAACTGCTTTATTTTATAGTTTTTTTCAGGATGAATTGGTTCCTCGCACTCTTTGTCCACATCATCCATCCAAAACCTTTGTCCAATAGAAAAAAGTTTAAGCTCTTCTTCCGGAAGTTCTGAAACATCATTAACTTTTTGGGACTTCATCAGTTGTTTTAGTTTTTTCTCTCGTCTAGTGTTTCGTTCTTTGTTAAGAATAGCCGCTTCAACTTTGAAGTTAATTTCCTTGTCCTGCTCATCCCATTCATCCTGGGTCATGCTTCTCAATTCTTCCGGTGTCTTTCCTCTTTTAAATTCTGCTTTAAGAGTCTTTTTCATACTGTTACGTTCACGTTTCTGCTTGTAATTAAGCTTACCATTATCTGCCATGGCATTAGTATATGGTATACTTGGAGCAATATCCGTCATTAAGCCGTTATTGTCACTGTCTCTCCAGATTTTCGAATATTGTTCTTTCATCTTGCTGTTATATAGTTCATGTTCCACTTCCGGAGACTTATGCTTGAAAACTTCCTCATGCATAAAAGTATGTTCTTCCATCTTAATGCCTATTTCCAAATTATGTACAATTTCATCTTTAAACATTTCATCCATTGAATCACCGCTCCCTTTTCCGCTTATAACGAACTAAATAAATATATTAATTATACCTTATTTTCCTATGCAAAACAAGCAATATAAAAAAAGAATGCCGCAAGCGACATCCTTTTTTATATTATCATTTTCGAAACAACAGTCTTTTAATTTCCCGCACTCTCATATATCCTCGTTCCCCTCTGAAAAACCAGATATGAAACAACTGCAAATACAAGTGCGATTATAACCTCCAGTCCGATTACAATTATGTTGTTGCTCATTCCCATGAAGCCGGACACTCCGAGGAAGTAGCTCGCAGGAAGATATGCAACAAATGCAAACGGAATTATCCATGTAATAATAAACTGAATGAATTTTGCATAAATCTCAGTCGGATATTTTGCAAAATCAGCCATATTGTATGCTGCCTGTAAAAACGGTCCGCTTATTTTTACCCAGAAGGCAAGGGATGCGAAGAAAAGCTTAATGGCTGAATATATCAACGCTCCTGCAAAAACCGATACAAAGAACATTATGATATGAACCGCGTCAACAACCACAACGCCCTTGATTATTGAGTAAATAACAAGTATTGTTCCGACTAACAACTCTCCCATTGCGTCAGGCTGCAGCTTCTCGCTGATAACCTGAAACAGAAGGTTCATCGGTCTTAACATATATCTGTCAAAATCACCGTTAATAACTATTCTCCATGCAATCATCCAGATATTATCGGTAAAAAGGTGATCGATTCCTCTCGGAATCTGGGCAAAACCATAGATGAAAATCAACTGGTCAAGCGTCCAGCCGTCAAGGTTCGGAATCTGTTCAAAAATAAGCAGCAGGAATAATATTCCGCTTAACTGTGTAAAGAAAAATCCAAACAGTCCCATTAAGAAGTCCACCTTGGACTGCATAATTGTTTTGAAAAACTGGGAAATCTGAACCTTATAAAGTCTCATATATCTCTTTAATGTCTTCATGCCGTTAACCTCCCAGTACAATAAGTCTCTTTGTAACCTTTTTCCATATAAGGCTTCCGATTACATACAGAAGAATCACCCACACAAGCTGTATCAGCAATACCTTCACTAACTCCATGCCGGTATATTTGCCAAGATAAATCATTACCGGCGTATATACCATTGATGAGAAAGGCAGATATGAAAATACCGTCTGCACAGCCTCCGGAAAGAAGCTTAACGGAATAAGCTGGCCTGTCAGAAACAGCAGCACCGATTCCTTAATCATCTCAAGTCCGAAAATATATGTGGTAAAGAAACCAATCATTCCAAAACAGAAATCAAACAATACATATATCAGAAAGCTCATAATGCAGCTCAAAAGATATAAAAGTATATTGTCAATTCCCGTTACGCCCATGCCAAGAACATTTGCCTTGTATACTTCAAGTCCTATCCAGATAAAAATTCCCGGAACAAAGAACCTGTAAGCCATGTTGCCGAAGGCTTTGGAAATAAGGCTCATTCTGTAATCAATCGGTTTAATCAGATTCATTACGACCTGACCCTTAACAATATCCATTCCGACCTCCTTGGATATCGAAATGTTAACAATTGAAGTAGTTATGTATACCATAAATACATATACTACCATTTCATTCTGTGAAAGTCCGCCAAGAGTATCTCCTCCTGAGCTGCCATATATCGCCATCCACAGAAAGTATGATATAAATGAGCTGAAAAGACTTATTACTATAAAAAGATAGAACGCACCTTTGTACGCTAACTGTCTTTTTAATTCATTGGCGGCAAACGGCAGATAAATTTTAAGCTTATTTATCATTACTGCCACCTTCCTTACCGTCTTCAACAGTATTCGGAGTATCCTCACCCGTATAAATTGCCTTAACAATTTTGGCAAGGTCCGTTTCCTGAATCTGAATGTCCTTAACCTCCGTAACCTCCATAACAAGATGCATTATCTGAGGAAGCTGTATTTTGTGCTTCTCAAAAGTAATGCTGACGCTGTTATTTTCGCCAAATTCCATCTGGCATTCATCCTCACTCACGGAAAGCTTTTCTGCAATATTAAAGCCCTCCAATTTCTTAGGATGTTTAACCTCCATTGTAACTCTTCTCATGTTGCCATAGGTGTCTTTAAGAGTTTCAAGAGAGCCGTCATAAATTTTTCTGCCCTCATCAATAATTATAATTCTGCTGCACAGTTCCTCGATATCTCCGATGTCATGTGTTGTAAGAATTACTGTGGTATTATATTTCTCATTAATCTCCTTGATTGCGGTTCTGATATTGTCTTTAACCACAAGGTCAAGTCCGATTGTAGGCTCATCAAGATACAGAACCTTCGGATTATGTAATAAAGCAGCACCGAGGTCCGCCCTCATTCTCTGTCCGAGCGACAGGGTACGCACCGGCATATCAAAGAAATCATTAAGCTCTAAAACATTATTAAGGAACTTCATTCTCTCTTTATAATCCTCGTCAGAAACATTATAAATCTCTTTGAGGATTGTAAAGGATTCACTTAAAGGCAAATCCCACCAAAGCTGTGTTCTCTGTCCGAAAACGACACCGATATTCTGTGCATTTTCTTTACGGTTCTTGTTCGGGTCAATCCCGTTTACAAGACATTTTCCGTGTGTCGGCGAAAGAATTCCCGTCATCATCTTAATTGTGGTGGATTTGCCGGCACCGTTACTGCCTATGTAGCCTACAATCTCACCGTCCTGTATTGTAAAGGAAATATCTTCAACCGCTTTTTTTATTACTTTTTCTCTTGAAAAAAGACCTTTTATCGCACCCTTTAAACCGGGGTATTTCTTCGGCGACACAAAATCCTTTCCGATATGACTTACTTCTATCATTCCAATTCTCCTTATTCTACAAGCAATCCCAAAGTGTCTCTCCCACCGGTTCATTAATAATCAGGTCGGCATAAGAATCCCTTGGAGTTGAAGTCTTATTAATCAGTACCAGTTTGCTGCCTCTGTAATAATCAATTAATCCGGCAGCCGGATATACAGTAAGAGATGTACCTGCAACGATTAGTACATCTGCATTGGCAATATAATTTACAGACCTTGACAGAATCTCCTGATTCAGTCCTTCTTCATATAATACAACATCAGGTTTTACGGTTCCGCCGCAGCCGCATTTTGGAATACCGTCCGAGGAAATTATTGCGTCAATATCATAGAATTTTCCGCATTTCATGCAGTAGTTTCTAAGCACGCTTCCATGAAGCTCCAACACTTCCCTGCTTCCTGCCGCCTGATGTAAGCCGTCAATATTCTGGGTAATTACGGCGCGGCATTTACCCATTTCTTCAAGTCTCGCAAGAGCTTTATGAGCCTTGTTTGGAAGTGCGTCCTTATAAATCATTTTATCCCTGTAGAAACGATAGAACTCCTCAGTTCTTCGCATAAAAAAGCTGTGACTTAAAATAGTCTCCGGAGGATAATCATATTTCTGATTATACAGACCGTCAACACTCCTGAAATCCGGAATATTGCTCTCCGTACTCACACCTGCTCCGCCGAAGAAAACAATATTATCGCTTTCGCTTATCCACTTTTTAAGCAGTTCCTTTGCTTCTGTCATAATGCAGTCACTCCCTCTTTCGTAACAATATACTTAATTAATTTCAAAGCCGGTACTCTGTCCTTGCTAAAAGAATATGCCTTACTAAATCTTTCCACAGCCGCTTTAAGCTTATTCTCATCATTTGCATAAAAGGTTGCTATTACATCTCCCTTTGAAACATAATCGCCAACCTTTTTATTAAGTATAATTCCTACGGATAAATCAATAACGCTGTCCTTAGTTTCTCTGCCTCCGCCAAGCATCATTGCAGACACACCGACCTCATCACATTGAATGGATGCCACATAACCGTCGCAATCCGACAATACCTTATATTCAATTGATGCCTTCGGAAGTAAAGAAGTATCATATACAGCCTGTTTATTGCCTTTTTGGTAGTATACTACTTCCGCAAGCTTTTGCAAGGCTTTTTTATTGTTAATTACTTCACAAAGTTTAGTCCTTGCTTCTTCTGCTGAATCCGTCACTCCTGCACCTGTCACCATATACGAACCGAGAGTCAGACACAGCTCCAATAAATCCGAAGGGCCTTCCCCATTGAGTGTATTAATTGCTTCTATTACCTCAAGAGCATTACCTACTGCATAGCCGAGCGGCTCCTCCATATTGCTGATTACCGCCATTGTCTGTCTTCCGACCTTATTACCGATGGACACCATTTTCTTTGCAAGAGCAAGCGCTTTTTCTTCTGTTTTCATAAAAGCTCCGCTTCCGACTTTTACATCAAGAACAATTACGTCCGCACCTGACGCTATTTTTTTGGACATAATGCTGCTGGCAATAAGGGATATATTCTCTACTGTCGCAGTCACGTCCCTCAATGCATACAGTTTCTTATCCGCCGGTGCAAGATTGCCGGTCTGCCCGGCAATTGCCATTTTAATCTCGTTGACATTATTGAAAAATGTTTCTTCGTCAAGTCCCGTAACAAAGCCCGGAAAGCTTTCAAGCTTGTCAATGGTTCCGCCCGTGTGTCCAAGTCCTCTTCCTGACATTTTGGCAACAGGAACTCCCAGAGCCGCAACCATAGGTCCCAATACGAGAGAGGTCTTATCTCCCACGCCTCCGGTGCTGTGCTTATCCACTTTAATTCCTTCAATAGGACTTAAATCAAGCATATCGCCGCTTTGTGCCATTGCCATTGTCAGGTTGGCGGTTTCATCGTCATTCATGCCCTGAAAATAAATTGCCATTGTCAGAGCTGAAGCCTGATAATCAGGAATATTCCCTTTGGTATATTCCTGTACAAAAAAATCTATCTCTTCCTTCGTTAATTCGTAGCCGTCTCTTTTTCTGCTGATAATATCGTACATTCTCATAATGATTATCCCCTTTCAATTTGTGAAAGAAAGCTTTCTCCGTTAGCAATCGGCTCTGCCCCAAGATATTCCGCAACCGTCTGTCCTGCGTCCGCAAAGGATTTGCGTGTCCCGATATCGGAAGGCATAATTCTGCTTCCGTAGATAAGAAGCGGAACATATTCCCTCGTATGGTCAGTTCCCTTGTATGTCGGGTCACAGCCATGGTCGGCATTAATTATCATAATATCATCTTCTCTGAGCGAAGCCATAATCTCAGGCAGTCTTGCATCAAACTCTTCAAGTCCCCTTCCATATCCTGCTGCGTCCCTTCTGTGTCCCCAAGTGGAGTCGAATTCAACAAGATTTGCAAAAATCAGTCCATGATTATCCTCTGCCATATATTTTAAAATCACGTCCACGCCATCCATATTATTCTTCGTATGAGTGGCATGCGTAATTCCCGAGCCTGCAAAAATATCTTCTATCTTGCCGACACTTATCACATCATAACCCTGCTTTTGCAGACATTTAAGAAGATTATAATCCGGCGGAGTTATTGCATAATCCCTTCTGTCCGAGGTTCTTGTATAACTGCCCTCCCTGCCTGTAAAAGGCCTTGCAATTACTCTCGATACTTCATTGTCACCTCTTAAAATATCTCTTGCAGTCTGACATAATTCATATAATTTATTTAATTTATCCGAATCAGTCTCATTGCAGTCCGAATCACTTCCGACATAATATGCAATCTGAAAAACACTGTCAGCGGAGGTATATACAATCGGCATTCCCTTTCGTATATGCTCCGCTCCAAGTTTTGCTATTATTTCGGTTCCCGATGCAACACAGTTGCCGAGCACTCCCGGCACACCTGTTTTTTTAATAAATTCGGATATAATCTCATCAGTAAATCCATCCGGAAACGTCGGAAATGCTTTATGGGAAATGACGCCCGCCATTTCCCAGTGTCCGACTGTCGTATCCTTGCCGTTTGACAGCTCTGCCATTCTTGCATAAGCCCCAATCGGATTTTTGCATTTCGGAAGAAGATTCATTCCGTATATATTTCCATAGCCAAGCTTTATCAGATTCGGAATATTAAGTCCATTATTATATTCCCAGATATGCCCGATTGTATTGGCACCCTCATCACCAAATCCCGCAGCGTCGGGAAGTGCTCCCATTCCCACACTGTCCAGAACAATCCACAATACTCTTTTTTTATTCATACACACAAACCCCTTTTATAATTTATACATAGGTAATTACAACTCCGCTGAATTTAACGCTTCCGGTCAGATAAAGCACAGGTGAATTCTCATTAACTAACGGTTTATTCTTCTCCTCAATGCTTCCAAAAGACGCTGTTCCCTGAATTTTCACATCCCAGTTTCGCGGAATATATAATTCAACGCCGCCAAAGCTTACATTCAGGTTAATTTCAGCCGTCTTTGACGGAATTTCAGAACCATCCAGATATAATTTTACTCCACCGAAGGCTGATTTAACATTAATTTTTTTCAAATTCTGTGAATTAATATATTTAACTGTTCCATTAAATTCAGCATTGCAGTCAATAACCTCTCCGTCCTCGATATCCATATCAACTACATATTCCTCATTGCCGCAGGAATAATCCCTATGGAAACAATGGTCTTTTTTTTTGAAAATAAGTGAAAAACCGATTGTCAGCAAAAGAGCGATTCCGAGAATCGGCCATGGTGTCAGTTTCTCAATTCCAAGCTGACTGTCATAAATCATTCCGACAAATGCCATTGGAAAAAATACGCCAAAAAAATTCAAATCAATTAAGCTTGTGATTGCAATTCCTGCAAATAAAATTGTAAAAACTGTTTTGACCGGTCCTATATTGTCAATATGCCCCATTACCGACAAAACTATGAATACCGCCGATACAATAAGCAGTAATCCCCATACGATTGATTTAAGTCTTCCTCTTCTCATTTTTAAAACCTCTTTTCTTCTAATTTGTTAATTAATTCTTTGTAATAATTTCTGGACACATAAACCTTCTTATGTGTATTTCTGAATTCCACTTCACTCGACGCAGTAATATTTCTGGTAATTGAATATACATGCCTGATATTAAGTATTGTGGATTTGGATACCCTCATAAATGACGAGGGAAGAATTTCCTCAAGCTCATAAAGCTTGTTCTTCGATGTAAAAAAATCCTTCGCAGTATGTGCACAGATACTGTTTCCGGTCGTTTCAAAGAACAAAATCTGATTAAGCTCTATGTAGTACTGGGTATCATTCTTGTACAGTGTCAGAGCCGATTTGCCCGAAGTAATTTCCGAGACCGACTTTTGAATTCTGCCCACTGTTTCATTCAGTTCGCTTACGCGGAGGATAATCTCCTCCTCACCGGGTTCAACCATTTCAATTCTAATCTTCATAACTCATCTCCATGGCTAGATTATATATCAATTTCTTTTTTCCTGTAAATAACCCTGACGCAACAGGTAAAAAAACAGCAGTAAAATGTAATAAATATGCAAAAAGAGGTAGATTTAGAACCAAAATAATGTTAAAATACGCTTTGAAAATATTATAAACAGGATAATGAGGTTGAAATTATGAGTATTGAATTTTTAAAAAATCTTCCTTCTCCTGAAGAAATCAAAAGTGAATTTCCTTTGGGTGAAGAGCTGATAGCTAAGAAAAAAGCATTTGACGCAGAGGTTAAAGATGTTTTTACAGGCAAATCAGATAAATTTGTTGCAGTAATCGGACCATGTTCGGCTGATAATGAAGAGGCTGTAATGGACTATGTTACAAGACTTGCCAAGGTTCAGGCACAGATTAAGGACAAGGTTATTATCATTCCGCGTGTATACACTAACAAGCCTAGAACCACAGGTGACGGCTACAAGGGAATGCTTCACCAGCCGGACCCTGAGAAGAAGCCTGATCTGGTTGCCGGTATTAAGGCAATCCGCAAGCTTCATCTGGATGTAATTCGTGAGACAGGCTTCTTCCCTGCCGACGAAATGCTCTACCCTGAGAACTGGATGTATTGCGACGATACTTTATCCTATGTTGCAATCGGGGCACGTTCGGTTGAGGACCAGCAGCACCGTCTTACCGCAAGCGGTATGGATGTACCTGTAGGCATGAAGAATCCTACTGCCGGCGGATATGATGTAATGCTTAACTCTGTTCATGCTGCATCACATCCTCACACATTTATTTACAGAAGTAATGAGGTTCGTACCTCAGGCAACCCGCTCACCCACTCCGTGCTTCGTGGAGCAGTTAATAAGAAGGGTCAGTGCGTTCCTAACTACCATTATGAGGATTTACTTCTTGTCAACAAATTATACACAGAGCATAATCTTCCATTCCCTGCTGTTGTTGTTGACGCTAACCACAGTAATTCCAATAAGCAGTATATGGAGCAGATAAGAATCGTTGAGGATGTTCTTCACAGCCGTAAAATGAACAGTGACATACATAAGCTCGTTAAGGGTGTTATGATTGAGAGCTACATTGAACCGGGCAATCAGAAAATCGGCGAGCACATCTACGGCAAATCAATTACCGACCCTTGCCTTGGATGGGATGATTCAGAGAAATTATTGTTTAAGATTGCGGAACAGTGCTAATTGATTGAAACCGCATAAAAAACCCATAGAGCTGATACTCTATGGGTTTTTTCAGATTTTGCATTACAGCAAAACTCCGACAGTAACTTAATCCCAACGTAGTTTGATTCGATTAGCCATTCTGTCTAAGCCATAATTTCATTATGTATTCCCAATTCATTCCATCCTTAAGAACTCGAAGAACAGAAATTGTTTTACCACCTACGACATAAAAAAACAGGTAAGATTTTATGCACCTCATATAAATATCAAGTCCTCTGTATTTAAAATCCGTAGTTTTTAAACTCGTTGGAGTGTCCTTAATAATAGTTGATGCTTCTCTGATTATATTATCGAAGTTCACACCATATTGAGGGTACTTAAATTCATTTAAAATATATTGCTTCATTCGTGCCAAATCGTTTTTTGAACTTGTCACAAATCTAATCGTATAGGTATTCAGCATATTACTTAATACTTTCTAACTCCTTGAATAATTCTTCTTCCGAGATAAAATCTCCTTTTTCATACTCGTCTATTGCTTCATCAAGCATATTGAAAACAACCTGAACATTATTTTCTAAAGAATAATCAGTTGTCCTGTTTGCTGTCATATCCATAATACTCTCTCCCTTCGGATAGTATATAAAAATCGTTTTCGGTTATTTATATTGTATCTCGCTATTGAAGATTTTACAACCGGCTTTTTGATAGATTCCGGTGACACACCCTGATAATAAATAATGTTTGAATCCGTGAACGGTTTGAATGCTATTAGAATACTCTTTTATACTATATAATTCAACAAAAAACTACCGAAATCTTACCAAAAAATTATGATAAAATTCAGTAGTTTTGACTGTCAGATTTTGTTTTATTTTCTTGGATGTGCCTTCTCATACACCGCACTGATTCCCGAATGTACAAATGAAGAATATATCTGTGTCGAAGAAATGTCGGAATGTCCGAGCATTTCCTGCAATGACTTCAAATCCGCACCATTTTCAACCATATGTGCAGCAAACGAATGTCTGAAAATATGCGGGGTGAGTTTCTCTCCAAGGCCTGCCGCCTCACCATACTGCTTAATTATTTTCCAGAAGCCCTGGCGGCTCATCGGCTCACCGGTATAATTTAAAAACAGGACATCCTGCGAATCCCTGTCTGAAAGCAGTCGGTTCCTGCTGTTATTAATGTAATTCTCCAATGCATTTTTAGCAGAATTATTAAATGGTACAATCCGCTCCCTGTCCTCGTCAGAAAGCCGGATATATTTAATTGAAATATTAATATCACCAAGCTTAATCGAAATCAGTTCAGAAACCTTAAGTCCCGCTGCGTATAACAGCTCAAGCATCGCCTTATCCCTTATTCCCTTAACTGAATCATCAGGGAGTGACAACAGCCTGTCCATCTCCTCCACCGTCAGAATTTCAGGAACCTTTTTAACAATCTTAGGTGCCTTTAAATTAACTGAAGGGTCATTCTCTATTATTTTCATTCTGAACAGATATGTAAAAAAGGATTTTATTGCAGATACATTCCTGGATACGGTTGAAGAAGCACACCCATCCTTCTCCAATGCCAGAATATAAGAATTCAAATCAGTAAATGTAACCTTCCCAAAATCATCAACCGCACGCTCTGAAAAAAACTGCATAAGCTTATTCAAATCCCTTTTATATGCCGAAACAGTATTGTCAGAGGTTTTTTTCACCATTTGCAGATACAGTATGTACTGCTCCACGTAACCATCCATAGCTTCTCCTTCGTGATTCAAAAACGATAAATTTTATTATATCCGCATTATGTGATAAAATCAAGAATTATTAGCAATAAAAACTCATTATTTTTGGGAAAACACCCCAATTCAACAGTGCTTCTGCGATTATTCCCAGAAAAAACAGCATAAAACACAGCAGGTATCCCCCACTTAGAATACTTTTATCAGTTTTGGAACAAAGCTGCAAAAGAGTTACCGCCGCCATTATATAAATCAGGATATGAATCATGATACCAATAATAAATATCCAAATTCCTTTAAAGCCATATAATATATACAATGCACCGAGAATAATACCAAAGGTAAGACCGAACCACGCCACAATGCCGTATAAAAGTTTTTCCTTAATGGTTGAAAAACAAACCAGTACGAATATTATTATATGCAGGATTCTTTTTTTCAGCAGAAAATAAAATATCTCCGTAAATTTCAAATCAGCCGATATAACACTGCTGATATAATCAATGTCAAACAGATTCCATTCACAGACCTTGTCCGTGCCAAGCATATTAATTCCTACTGCACCTATTAAAATTCCAAGCGGAAATAAAAGAATATATTTTTTTGTTGCATTACTAAAAAGCCTCGTCTCCATATTTTAATAATATGAAAACGAGGTTTATTTTAGACTTTATTTTGATAAGTATTTCGCTTTGTATGCAAGTATTGCTGATATTGTCTTGCCATCCTGAATCTTACATGAATAAATCATGTCAAGAAGTTCATCCACTGAATATTCTGCAATCTCAACAAATTCATTCTCGTCAAGTGACTGCTTCGTCTTAATCAAATCGGTTGCAAGATAGATATCTATCTTCTCATTGCAGAAGGCAACCGTCGTCTGAATGGTTAACAGAAGTTCCAGCTTTCCCGCCTTATATCCTGTCTCCTCTTCCAGTTCTCTTGCTGCACATTCTTTAGTAGGTTCATCAACACTGTCCCTGCTTCCGGCAGGAATCTCAAGAGTCTCTCTTTCGAGAGCATTTCTGTACTGTTTAACCATAAGAAGCTTACCGTTATCGAGTACTGCAATAACTGCCGCTGCTCCTTTTCTATGAGCTATGTAATCCCATTCCTCGGTATTTCCGTTTGGGAAATGCATTGTATCGGTATAGACATCCACAATTGCTCCGCTGTATTTAAGTTCTCTTTTCTGTCTTGTGATTTTCTCAATCATTTCTTAATTCCCGTACATTTCTCATAGCATTTGTCCGTTGCCGCAATAATTGCATGGCGGAAGTTATTCTCCTCAAGTGCAGATACGCCTGCGATTGTTGTACCGCCCGGTGAGCACACTCTGTCCTTAAGCACTGCCGGATGTTCCTTGGTTGTAAGAACCATATCGGCGGCACCTTTAACTGTCATTGCCGCAAATTCAATCGCATCCTGTCTGCCCATGCCATATTTAACGGCGCTGTCTGCAAGTGCTTCAATAAACATATACACATAAGCAGGTGAGCTTCCGCTTACACAGGTAACAGTATTCAGTAAATTCTCTGCAACAAGTCTGAATTTACCAAAAGAATTAAAAAAGCGTGAAATTGTATCAACTTCTTCAACATCAAACATTTTTGAATCATATGCAACTCCGGTCATACCCTCTCCGATAAGTGCCGGAGTATTTGGCATACAGCGTACAATTCTTACCTCTGAATCAAATTTTTTCTCAATATCGGCAATTGTAATTCCCGGTGCAAGAGAAATGATTATCTTATCCCTGGTAACAACATTTCTGATTCCCTTAATAACCTCGTCATAGCACTGTGGTTTAACTGCAAGAACAATATATTTAACACTGTTGGCAAGCTCAATATTGGTTGGAAGACTTATAACGCCTGTCTCCTCGCTTACATGAGTCCTTATTACCTCTGAAGCATCCGTAAATCTTATCTGATTAGCCGGAATCTCTTTAAGAAGTCCGTTCAGCATGGCATGTCCCATGTTGCCCATTCCTATAAAACCAAATGTATTCATTATAATTCCCCCTTTGTAAGAATTATTGTGTGTAAATTATTTATTAAGAAGCTTTTCAACACTTACAAGCTTAACACAGAGTGCAAAAAGCTTTGCTGCCTGGGTAAGCTCCTCAGGTGTCGGATATGAAGGTGCAATTCTGATGTTGGAATCCTTAGGGTCAATGCCATAAGGGAATGGTGCCCCTGCTCCTGTCAAAACAACTCCTGCTTCCTTACATTTAGCAACAATTGCTTTTGCACAGCCTTCCATTGCTTCAAATGAGATAAAATATCCTCCCATCGGCTTGGTCCATTCAGCAATGCCCGTACCGCCTAATTCCTGCTCAAAAATATTAAGAACAGCATCAAATTTCGGTCTTAAGAAATCAGCATGCTTTCTCATATGAGCTTTGATTCCGTCAGCATCCTTGAAATACAATACATGTCTTAACTGATTGAGCTTATCATAGCTGATTGTCTGAACAGTAAGACTCTTCTGAATCCATTTTAAGTTATCAACCGATGCTGCAATTGCTGAGATTCCGCCGCCTGCAAATGTAATCTTGGAGGTTGAACAGAATTCATATACCATATCAGGATTGCCGGCTTTTGCGCATTCTGATAAAATCTCAGGAATTTCAATACTCTCATCATAAATATGATGCACAAGGTAAGCATTGTCCCAGAAAATTCTGAAATCCTTAGCTGCCGGCTTAAGATTAGCAAACCTTCTTACTGTCTCATCTGAATATACAATTCCCTGAGGATTAGAGTATTTAGGTACACACCAGATACCTTTAATGCTTGAATCAGATGAAACAAGTTTCTCAACCATATCCATGTCAGGGCCTTCACTTGTCATCGGAATATTAATCATCTCTATTCCAAAAAGCTCTGTTATTTTAAAATGTCTGTCATAGCCCGGTACAGGACAAAGGAATTTTACCTTTGGAAGTCTGCACCAAGGAGTGCAGCCCATAATACCAAACATCATCGCACGTGCAACGCAGTCATACATTATATTAAGACTTGCATTACCGCATACATAAACATTCTCAGCAGGAACTCTCAGTAAGTCTCCCATAAGCTTACGGGCCTGTGGAATTCCTTCAAGATTTCCATAATTTCTGCAGTCAATTCCTTCCGCACTCTTGCAGTCGCTTGTGGAATTAAATACATCTAACATATCGTTGGATATATCTAACTGTGTTGAAGATGGTTTTCCTCTTGACATATCAAGGGTTAAGCCCAAAGCCTTCATCTCCTCATATTCCTGATTCAACTGAGCCGAAAGAGCCTGTAACTCTTCAACTGACATATCACTGTACTTCATTATTTCTACCTCCGATGTAATCTCCTGTTAATTAAATTTAGTTTTTATGATGATATCATTTATTTTGTTATGTTGCAACACAAAAATGCTGTGGAAAATTATTTTCTCCCCACAGCATTATAATTATACCAAAGCAAAATATAACAGTACTGCTATTCCTAATACAATACGATATATTCCAAACACCTTGAAATCATGCTTCTTAATATAGGCCATAAGGAATTTGATTACAATAATTGAGACAATAAATGCAACCGCCATTCCTACTAATAAATATACAAGCTCTGCTCCGCCAAGCACTCCGCCTCCTACAAAGAACTTCAATAATTTAAGAAGACTTGCACCAAGCATTACAGGAATTGCAAGATAAAAAGTAAATTCTGCTGCAACGGTTCTGTCCGTTCCTATAAGCATTGCACCTACGATTGTTGCACCGGAGCGTGATGTTCCCGGAATAAGTGCCAATACCTGAAATGCACCGATAATAAGAGCTGTTCTGACTGTCAGTGCTCCAAGTGATTTAATCTTAAAATCCTTACCCTTATGCAGAATTTCAATTACTATAAAGGCAATACCATATATTATTAATGTAATTGAAACCACATACGGATTATAAAAGAATTTATCGATATAATCATCAAACAGAATTCCTATAATTCCGGCAGGAATACACGCAATAAGAATCTTGCCCCACAGAATCAGCTTATCCTTATTCCATCCAAGCTTCTTACTCTTCTCCTGTCTGTCAATCGGCCATAATTTTTTAAAATAAATTACAATAACGGCAAGAATTGCACCCAACTGAATGACAACATCAAACATTTCCTTAAATTCCTCTGTCGCATCCAGTTTAAGAAATTCATCAACAAGGATTAAATGCCCCGTGCTGCTGATTGGAAGCCATTCAGTGATTCCCTCAACAATACCCAGGACAATAACCTTTAAAATCTCCAGCAAATCCAATTATTCGTTATCCTTATCGTCACCAACGATTTTAACCTTGCCCTGATAAAGCTCCTCAACTGCAACTGATAACGGTTTCTTGCCCTTACCGCTAACGTATGTCGGTGCTCCGTCAATAATCTGTCTTGCTCTCTTTGATGTAGCAATAACAATTGAATATCTACTTTGAACAGGAGGCTGTTCTCCCGGTTCTACGTCACTGTTAATTACATTCATTAATTCTGAATAAGATGGATGTATCATTGTCTGTTCTCCTTTATGGTTTAATATTCATTTATGATAAGCCTTTGCAAATTTCCTTAATAATGGAAATATTATCATCTGTTCTATTATGCTCACTTCTGACGATTCTGTCAACAGTTTCCACACATTCTTCAAGTACATCATTAACTACAATGTAGTCATAATTCTCAACACCCTGTGCTTCCTCTCTCGCGCGATTCAGGCGTTTCTCAATAACTTCAGGTGTTTCCGTACCTCTTCCCGTAAGTCTGTCCCTTAATGTCTGGGCATCCTTGGTTGTAATAAAAATAAGGATTGCGTCAGGGCATTTACCCTTAACAAGCATTGCTCCCTGCATTTCAATTTCAAGCAGCACATCCTTGCCTTCATTCCTCATGGCTTCAACGAAAGCTTTAGGTGTTCCGTAGTAATTATCTACATACTGTGCATATTCCAAAAGCTCATCATTTTCAATCATATTTTCAAATTCTTCATGTGTTTTGTAAAAATATGAAACGCCTTCCACCTCATTAGGCCTCGGCTGTCTTGTAGTAGCTGAAACAGAAAGGGCATAGTTGGAATTATTCTCAATAAGCTTATTCATTACAGTTCCCTTGCCCGCTCCTGAAAATCCTGAAACAATAACCAGTTTACCTCTGTTCATCATCTTCTCCTCTATAACTTCCGCTATCATTAGTTTCTCTGATTCTGCCTGCAATAGTCTCAGGCTGCAACGCCGACAGAACAAGATAACCCGTATCAGTTACAATCAACGAACGTGTTCTTCGTCCCTGTGTTGCGTCAATTACTTTACCACATTCTTTGGAATTTTGCAAAAGTCTTTTTGATGGTGCAGAATCCGGTGATATGACTGCAACTATTTTGTCGGTATTAATAATATTCCCATATCCCATGTTAACAAAACTCATATTGTCACCTCATTATTCAATGTTCTGAATCTGCTCCCTTACCTTCTCGATTTCCGTTTTAAGCGAAATTCCCCAGTTGGAAACCTCCAAATCGTTGGCCTTGGACAAAATAGTGTTGGCCTCCCTGTTCATCTCCTGCGCTATGAAATCCAGCTTACGTCCAACACTGCCGCCCTCATTAAGAGCAGCCTTTGTACTCTCGATATGGCTTCTTAATCTTACAGTCTCCTCATCAACACAGATTTTATCCGCAAAAATAGTTACCTCTGTTGCGATTCTGTTCTCATCTATATTGGAGTCGCACAAAAGCTCATATACCTTATCTTCAAGCTTCTGACGATATTCCTGAATAATTCTCGGGCTTCTCTCCTCAATATTATCAACAAGCTCCAGCATATAATCCAGCTTACCAATTAAATCTGCTTTAAGCTTATCGCCCTCGGCAATACGGCTTTCAACGAACTGCTCGCAGGCTCCGGTAATGGCATTTTCCAGAAGATTCCAAATCTCCTCTTCATCATTTGCCTGTTCATCCATTGTTATAACCTCAGGATATCTTGACAGGGTTGAAACCTTAATATCATTTTCAATTCCAAACTGCTCAGACATATATTTGAAAATACTCATATATTCATTGGCAAGGTCCTCATTATATTTAAGGCAGAATTTATTTTCCGAATAATCCTCATATGTAATAAAAATATCAACCTTACCCCTGTTAATATACTTCTTAAGCAGAGTACGTATTCCTGCCTCATAAACATTTAATTTCTTAGGCATTTTGATTCCGGGCTCAAAATATCTGTGATTAACCGATTTCATCTCTATTGTTATCTTGCGTTCAGAATCAGATACCTCACATCTGCCGAATCCAGTCATACTTTTTATCATAAGTAACCTCCACTTGTGTACAAAATAATCGTGTATATTTTATCACATTTCACTTTAAAAGTATACTTATATTTGCCACTATTGAAAAAGAATGTTATACTTTTTTCTGATAAATTAATTAGAGGTGTACCATGGCTTTTGACGGAATAACAATTCACGCACTTGTGAAGGAATTTAATGATAAACTGGCAGGCGGCAGAATAAACAAAATTGCACAGCCTGAGAAGGATGAGCTTCTGCTCACAATAAAAACGGCAGGCGGACAGCAAAGGCTTATGCTGTCTGCCAATGCAGGACTTCCGCTTGCATATATAACTGATAATAACAAGCCCTCTCCGCTTACTGCGCCTAATTTCTGCATGCTTTTAAGAAAGCATATTAATAACGGTAAAATTATATCCATAACACAGCCCGGACTCGAGCGAATCATGGATTTTCATATTGAACATCTTGACGAAATGGGTGATTTGTGCACAAAGCACCTTATTGTCGAATTAATGGGTAAACACAGCAATATTATTTTTACTGATGATAATGACAGAATAATCGACAGCATTAAACGCATTAATGCAAGCGTAAGTTCGGTGCGTGAGGTTCTCCCCGGCTTACCTTATTTCATTCCGAATACAGGCGATAAGCTTAATGCGCTTGATACATCAAGGGATGAATTCAAGACGCATGCACTGTCTAAGAATCTCCCGCTTTCAAAAGCAATTTATACAACCTATACCGGCTTCAGTCCCCTTATTTCAGAGGATTTGTGCTTTGAAGCCTCAATAGATTCGAGAACAGCCGCCTATGAATTAAACGATACGGAGGCTCTTCATATTGCCGGTATCTTTACCAATTATGCAGATGATATTAAAGATGGCAGTTTTACACCATGCATTGCTTACAGAAACGGACAGCCACAGGATTTCTATGTAACCCTGCCATTCTCCATACCTAGTGAAGATTGCAGGAAATACGATTCGGTAAGTGAAATGCTTGAGCACTTCTATTCAGAGAAAAATAACATTTCCCGAATCCGTCAGCGTTCGGCAGATTTGCGTCAGGTAATCAACACCGCACTTGACAGAAATTACAAGAAATATGATTTACAGCTTGCACAGCTTAAAGATACCGAAAAACGTGACAAATACAAGCTGTACGGTGAGCTTTTGAATGTATACGGTTATGAAATCAAGCCGGAATCCAAGGATTGTTCCGTATTAAATTATTATGATAATACAATGCTTAAAATTCCATTGGATGACACTCTCACACCACAGGAGAACAGTCAGAAATATTTTGAAAAATATAATAAGCTGAAACGTACCTACGAGGCATTAAGCGAGCTTATCATCTCAACCAGGGCAGAGATTGACCAGCTTGAATCAATTAAGAATTCGCTTGATATTGCTGTCTCCTATGATGATTTACTCCAGCTGAAGGAAGAGCTTGCATTCTATGGCTTTATCAAAAACAAAGCCTCCGGCAAAAAGGGCAGACCAGAGAAATCCAAGAGCAAACCCTTTCATTATATTTCAAGCGACGGCTTTGACATATATGTAGGCAAAAATAATATCCAGAACGAAGAACTGACCTTTAAATTCGCCGTAGGCAATGACTGGTGGTTCCATGCCAAGAATATGGCAGGCTCCCATGTAATTGTAAAGACTAACGGCAGGGAGCTCCCTGACAGTACTTTTGAGGAGGCAGCAAGACTTGCCGCATATTATTCCAAAGGCAGGGATATGGAAAAGGTTGAAGTTGATTATGTTGAGAAAAAACAGGTTAAAAAGGTTCCCGGTGCAGCACTTGGTTTTGTAATCTATCACACTAATTACTCAATGAATATCTCTCCTGACATTTCGGGAATCAAACTTATAAATTAGAAAATGGGACTGTTTTTTACAGTCCCATTAAATTTATTACATTTTCAAAAACTACATTCTGTCATATAACTCTTCATACTTACGTGCCGAACTGCTCCATGAGAAATCAGTTAACATTCCGCGGTCAACTATCTTATTCCACTCTCTCTTCTTATTATAGTAAATATCCTTCGCATACTGAACCGTACTAAGCATTTCATGTGCATTATAGTTAGTAAAGGAAAATCCGGTTCCCGTACATTCATATTCATTATATGGCTCTACAGTGTCTTTGAGTCCTCCGGTCTCTCTTACAATCGGAACTGTTCCGTATCTTAAGCTCATTAACTGGCTGAGTCCGCAAGGCTCAAATAATGACGGCATTAAGAATGCGTCACATGAAGCATATACCTTATGCGACATATCCTCTGAATAATAAATGCAGGCTCTAACCCTGTTGTTATACTTCCAGTCGAAATGACGGAACATATTCTCATATCTGCCTTCGCCTGTTCCGAGAACTACCAGCTGTACGTCATAAGCACAGAGCTCATCCATTACATAGGCAATTAAATCGAAGCCCTTCTGGTCTGTAAGTCTTGATACAATACCAATCATAAACTTCTTAGGGTCAACCTCAAGTCCAAGCTCCTTCTGAAGTTCAATCTTATTCTTAACCTTTTCCTTACGGAAAGTAAGCTGGTTATAATTGTGGTAAATTCTAGGGTCGGTCTCCGGATTGAATTCGTTGTAATCAATACCGTTTACAATACCCGTCAGGCAGTTGGAACGTGCACGCATAAGTCCGTCCAGTTTCTCACCGTAGAACGGCATTTTAATCTCTTCTGCATAACTCTGGCTAACCGTAGTAACCTGGTCTGCATATACAATACCGCCCTTAAGGAAATTGGCGTCACCGTATGCCTCAAGCTTGTCCGGTGTAAAGAAGGACGCAGGAAGTCCCGTAACATCCTTAATTGTCTTGGTATCATAAATCCCCTGAAATTTAAGATTATGAATCGTCATAATTGATTTCATTCCCCAGAAGAAATCCTGACTGAATCTTTCCTTCATATATACAGGAATGAGTCCTGTCTGCCAGTCATGGCAGTGGATAATATCCGGTCTGAATCCTATTAACGGCAAAGCTGATAACGCAGCCTTGCTGAAGAAAGCAAACTTCTCAATATCCTGATGTATATATCCATATGGCTTAAACCCGTCAAAGTAAAACTCATTATCAATAAAATAGAAATGAACACCTTCATACTCCATTTCCATTATACCTACATACTGACTTCTCCATGACAAATCCATATAGAAATTAGTGATAAAATGCATTCTCTGCTTATATTCCCATGGAATACATTTATAATTTGGAATCATAACCCTTACATCATATTTCTCTTTATCAAAATATTTTGGTAAAGACCCTGCTACATCTGCAAGTCCTCCTGTTTTAATAAAAGGAACTGCTTCCGAAGCAATAAACAATACGTTCTTCATCTGACTACCTCCATAGCAAATAAACTATAAATATTGTAACATATAAGGGAAGTAAATGAAACATATTTTTTATCTCATTTTGTAGTCCAAACGAATTTTATCCGCAATCAATGCAATAAATTCCGAATTAGTCGGTTTTCCTTTTCCATTGCTGACCGTATAACCGAAAAGTGAGTCAAGAATTTCGACCTTACCCCTCGTCCAGGCAACCTCAATTGCATGTCTGATTGCTCTTTCAACTCTGCTGGAGGTCGTATCATATTTCTTCGCAATTGTCGGGTACAGCACCTTGGTAATGCAGTTTAGCATATCCATATCCTTAATTACCATAATTATGGAATCTCTTAAATACTGATATCCCTTAATATGTGCAGGAACACCTATTTCATGGATAATATTTGTAACCTCATTTTCCAGACTGATTTCCATATCCTCGCTTTTGGTCTGAATATTAGCTTTTTTAGCCACAGCAGCTGCCGGATATCTTCCCAGATTGTTACCAATATACTTTATTCGGTTCAGTAAAGTATTATTATCAAAAGGCTTCATTATATAATAATTAGCCCCCAAATTAAATGCATCCTCAGTAATTCCTTCCTGCCCAACTGCTGTTACAACAATAAATGCCGGTTTTTTCTTGATTTCCTTGTCCTGATTAACTAACTCCATAACCGTAAGCCCGTCAATTTTCGGCATTATTATATCTAATAAAACCACATCAGGCTGCTTACATTTAATTTCGTTAATAACCTCTTCTCCATTTCGTGCCTTACCAACGACTTGTATCTGTGGGTCTGTTCCCAGAACGTCTCCCAATAGCTGTAACATTCTGTCATTATCATCTGCAATTGCGCAAGTCAGTTTACTCATATATTTTCCCTCCTAAAATAGGCATAAAAGCCATAGAGTATTATATATGCTGATAAAAGTCGAATCAACGCTATCTCGCCGCAATATTCGACAAAGCTACAAGCCTCTTTTTCTTAAATCTGACACCAAATTTACATAAAATTCACGCACGTCAAAGCCCTTTATATTTTCTCTGTTCAAATCAATCATATCTCCGTGTGAAATTCCTCTTTTTCCCGTTGTGCTAAGGAACATAAAACGTTCGCCCCATTTAAAAGACTGCTCTCCAACCAGTCCGTCATTAAATCCGTCAAAGCTTTTCACAAAATTAAAAGAAAGGTTAAGCGGGAATTTACCTCCCGTCGCCCTGTTAAGCTTCGAGCCGGTACTCTGGCAGAAAATATTCTGCGGCACCGGAGGCAGTATATTGTTAAACTCAGCTGCTCTGGTGGAGGTTAAATCAGTAACCGCCGCCAGGAAATCAGGATTCTCATCTCCTATTTTTCTGAGAGCGGCATTATATGTAGCCGCAATGCTGTTTTTAAGCTGCACTGGTGCCTTATTTAAAAGATAGTCGGCAAATTTACAGCCTCTGTGGGGAGTATTTATCGTTGTAAGCGAAGCAATGTATCCCTCCAGGTTATATTTATGAATGGCATAGCGGCAGTCAAGCCCGCCCTTTGAATGAGCTATTATGTTTATCTTACCGCAGTTATTTTCACTGATAATACGCCGTATTCTGTCAGCAAGCTCTGCCGCACTGTTTTCAATCGAAGCAGCCGACTGATGCTCTCCGTAAAAAATCACCGCACCGTTATTCTCAAGTTCTTTAGGAACTCTTCCCCAGTAATTAAATTTGGCAGAATCCCTGAAAAAAACTCCGTGTACCATTAATATAGGATATTTGGTCGCACAGATTCTCTCATCCTTCCTTTCAAGATTAGTCATATGCTTATTCCATTCAAAATTAATCTCATCCGAAGTCGTGCGGATTATTGTGATAAGCATAATAATATTGGCAGCCGGAACCATTCCTAAGATTAATCCCCATACCCTTATCCGTATTCCAAGCTGAATTGATGTGCAGTACACACAGATAATTCCAATCCAGAATATAACCGCTTCTACGACATACGCAATCACTGCATTAATTACCCATATTTTCCAATTATCGGGAATAAGTACAAAAACCGACGAAAAATTGAGTATCAGTGTTATTATGGTAGAAACAACGAAATTTATAAGGCATTTTGTTCCGTATTTACATATTTTGAGCCATTTCTCCGGAAATTGCTGTCTTGAATAGAAAGGAAGTATAATTCCAATCACAAACATAATAATAAATACAAATACCGGAATCTCCGTGATGTTTAATATGTAATAGCAGTTTGCGCATACACTTATAATGCTAATGCCCAGAATCATTATGACAATTTCCCAAAAATCTCTGTATTTCTTCATTTTCCCACCTTCTGTTTTTTAATAAAATACTACCATAAAACATAAACTATTTAAAGTATTGGAAAAAATTAAATTTAGTTGATTTATGTCGAAAAATTATATATTATGTAAGAAGTATTTACAAAAACACGAAAGGAAGTCAAACTAATCAAATGAAGAAAAATGTCAGAAAAATCGTTTTATCTTTGCTTGTGTGTTCTCTTCTTATAGTAGGATGTAACAGAGCCGATTCCGGTAACACATCGGAAAGCTCCAATACGGAGACAACAAAACCGACTTCAGAAGACAATACTACAGAGAATAACTCAGAAGGAACCACCACAGAGGGAGATACAACCGAAAACAGTTCTTCGGATGAAACCACCTCAGAGAACGGCACTACTGAGAACACTACTACCGAACAGGTAACAACAGAAACACCTTCCACCGAGGAAGCTACAACAGCTTCTTCAATAACCGGCGATAATGACGGTTTCGGCACACTTTACACCAAGGCCGATTTGCAGGCAATGGCAAATGACCTTATTGTATATGGTCCCGGAAGCAGTGTTGATGAATTCAACAGGCCTTACTCTTCTATCAATTACCAGTCAAAATACGGCAGCTATGACGCATATTTTATCGTACCTGAGGAAGAGAAAAATATTTATTTTACATTTGACCTTGGTTATGAATACAACAATAACACTAACAGAATTCTGGATATTCTTAAAGAAAAGAATGTTAAGGCGGTATTTTTCCCAACACTCTCTTTTGTTAAGAACAATCCTGAAACAATTCAGAGAATTATTGATGAAGGACATGAGCTTGGAAGTCATTCGACAAACCACTACTCCATGCCTACAGTTGAGCTCGATGTAATGCGTGATGAGCTTATGATTATTCACGATTATGTTCTTGAGCATTACGGCGTTAAGATGCACCTTTTCCGTCCGCCACAGGGACATTTCTCATACCGCTCTCTTGCACTTACACAGAGCCTTGGCTACAAAACCGTAATATGGAGCTTTGCATACAAGGATTACGATACAGCTAACCAGCCTGCTTATGATGAAGCACTTGCCAAAGCAACGAACGCAGCACATCCGGGTGCGTTATATCTTCTGCATGCCGTATCAAATACCAATGTTGATATTTTACCGGCATTAATTGATAATCTTCGCGCACAGGGTTATACAATAAAACTTTTCCAGTAAAAAAATTACCGCAGTGATAACTCATTGCGGTATTTTCAATGTGTTGGTTTAACTTGCAAAACAATATAAAATAAGTTAAGAGGTACATGATGAATACAGCTAATAAAAAATCAAACGAAACTTCCCTTTTCGTGAAATATGTTTTTCAGAATATTCTCGGTATGCTGGGCATTTCCGCATATGTCCTTGCGGACACCTTTTTCATATCCCAGGCAGAGGGAGCAAACGGACTTACTGCCCTTAATCTTGTGCTTCCCATATACAGTTTTATTTTTGCAATCGGCTCAATGATTGGAGTGGGTTCTGCCACCAGATTCAAAATCCAGTTTGCCAAAAATGAGGCTGACGTACATGATTATTTCAGCAATTCAATCATGTGGTCAATTCTTATAAGCATTATTTTTATATTAATCGGTCTGTTTATTCCTGATAAGCTCATGCAGCTTCTCGGAGGAGATGAGCAGATAGTTAAGCTCGGAACCCCTTACACAAGAATTTTTATGATGTTTGCACCATTTTTTATGCTTAATTATATTTTTAGCGCCTATGTGCGAAATGACGGTTCTCCGTCACTTGCAATGGCGGCAACATTAAGCAGCAGTCTTTTCAACATTGTAATGGATTATGTTCTTATGTTTCCGCTTAAGCTGGGAATGGCAGGTGCCGCTCTTGCAACCGCCTTCTCTCCTATTGTCGGAATATTAATTTGCAGTTTTCATTTCTTTTCAAAGAAAAACAACATAAGATTCAAATGGCAGCTTCCTTCACTCAGGAAATTACTTATATCCTGCCAGCTCGGAATCTCCGCTTTCATCGGGGAATTATCCTCTGGTGTTACTACTGTTATTTTTAATTTTCTGATTCTAGGGCTTGCCGGTAACGAGGGTGTCGCTGCCTATGGCGTTGTAGCCAATGTTGCTATTGTGGCAACTGCAATTTTTAACGGAATTGCCCAGGGCTCGCAGCCGCTTCTCAGCGATTTTTACGGCAAGGGTAATCGAAAATCCATTAACAGGATTTTAAAGCTTTCGATTATAACTGCTCTGATTCTTGCCGTTATAATTCTGATTGCCATTAACATTCTTAATCAGCCTATCGTTAATATTTTTAACAGCGATAATAATCAGACAATGTTTGATTATGCCGTTAAAGGACTGCCGCTCTATTTCATCGGCTTTATCTTTGCCGGCTTCAATATTGTAGGCACGGGATATCTGAGTGCAACGGAATCCGCACTCTGGGCGTTTGTAACGTCAATTCTCAGAGGAATTGTTGCAATCGCAGTTTGTGCTTTTGCATTATCCGCTTTGTTTGGCATGACGGGCGTGTGGCTTGCCTTTCCTGCGGCTGAATTTATTACTGCGGTGGTAATGGTGGTCGCGATAAAGCGGAGGCAGGGATTTAAAGGGGCGTGAATTAATAGCGAAAATATATTCCCTTCAAGCGGACGTTCTCACTCAGTTGTCTGCCTAGCGGTACATAAGGCTGTAAAAAACACAGCCTAAGTACCGAGGCATACAAACGCCGCTTTATAGGGAATATATTTTCGTATATACGTCATTAACTATTTAATCCATTAAAATTCCCAGCCTCCGTTGGACATCCTTACCGAGAGGTAGTATTAAAGATTCGTGGTGTATGCCGTAAAATAATCTCCGAAAGGGATTTTTGCGGGCAACAGCACGGAATATTTAATTCACTAACTCCCATTTATACAACTTTTATTAATTTTTTATATTTTTTTGCTTTTTTCTGTGTTATACTTGAAAAAAATATTCAGAAAGAGGTTTACATAATTGTCTATCAGTTCAAAGTTCAAAGAAAAACTTACAGAGACATTGAAGGCAGTATTTCCGATACTTGCGATTGTTTTGTTACTGTGCTTTACAATAACACCCATTCCGACAAGTATTCTTATGACCTTTCTTATAGGTGCTGTTCTTTTAATTGTGGGAATGCTTTTCTTTAATGTCGGCGTGGAGTTATCCATGACTCCGATTGGTGAGCGTACCGGCTCCATTATTACCAAATCCAAAAATATTTTTGTAATTATTCTGATTACTTTTATAATGGGATTTGTAATTACTATTTCCGAACCGGATTTACAGGTATTGGCACAACAGGTTCCTTCAATACCAAATCTCACTCTTATAATTGCAGTTGCAATCGGTGTTGCAGTATTTCTGGTGTTTGCAATCCTGCGTATGCTGTTTAGTATACAGCTTTCATATCTGTTGGTAGCATTTTATGCAGTTATTTTTGCATTGACACCATTTGTTTCAAAGGATTTCCTTGCAATTGCTTTCGACTCAGGCGGCGTAACCACAGGTCCGATGACGGTTCCTTTTATTATGGCTTTCGGTATCGGTATTTCTTCTATCCGAAGCGACAGACACGCCGAGGACGACAGTTTCGGTCTTGTTTCAATGTGTTCAATAGGTCCTATTCTTGCGGTACTTATTCTCGGAATGATTTTTAAACCGGGTGCCACGGAATACGTATCAGAAGCTATTCCAGTTGTTGACAACACCGTTGACCTTGGCAAATTATTTTTACATGAATTACCTGAGTACATGAAGGAAATGGCACTTTCAATTCTGCCGATTATATTCTTTTTTGGTATCTTTCAGCTTATTTCGAGGGATATTAACAAAAGAACCCTGATTAAAATCGGTGTAGGCTTAATCTATACATATATAGGACTTGTGCTTTTTCTTACCGGCGTTAACGTCGGATTTATGCCTGCCGGTAATTATCTTGGACAGACGATTGCAGGACTTTCCTTCTCATGGATTATAGTTCCTATCGGTATGGTTATCGGTTATTTCATTGTTCAGGCTGAGCCGGCTGTTTTCGTACTTACCAAACAGGTTGAAGAGATAACCTCCGGTGCAATTTCTGCAAAAGCCATGGGAACCAGTTTATCAATCGGTGTATCGGTATCCGTGGGTCTTGCGATGATTCGTGTGCTTACCGGAATTTCCATTTTATATTTCCTTATTCCGGGATATCTTATTGCATTGGTATTAACATTTTTTGTACCAAAAATATTTACTGCGATTGCTTTTGACTCGGGTGGTGTAGCTTCAGGTCCTATGACTGCTACTTTCCTCCTGCCTTTTGCAATGGGCGCCTGTGAGGCACTTGGCGGCAATATTATCACGGATGCATTCGGTATAGTTGCAATGGTTGCAATGACTCCTCTCATTACAATCCAGATAATGGGTCTTATATTCCGTATTAAAGAGCGTAAAACCATTGTTCAGGCAGCACCATATGATGATATGGAAATTATTGAATTATAATTTTTAGAAATGAGGCTACTATGGGAAGTTTGTATTTAATGACAACTATTGTCGATAGAAAAATTGCAACAAAATATATTGATTTATTTAAAGAAAATAACATGAATGTTATACATCTTGCTTTAGGCTCCGGTACTGCTGCTAATGAAGTACTTGATTATCTTGGTCTTGAATCAACGGAAAAGGCAGTTGCATTTTCTGTTGTTGAAGAGGAATCCTGGTATAACATTAAAAAACAGCTTGAAAAGAAGCTTAAAATTGACGCTCCGGGCGGCGGAATAGCTTTCACTACTCCGCTAAGCAGCGTTGGCGGAAGAAAAACCTTGAATTACCTTATAGAGAATGAGAATTATCAGAAAAAGGAGGAATCCACATTGAAAAATACAGCTCATGAACTTATTGTTGTTATTGCCGAACAGGGCTATACAGAATTAATTATGAATGCCGCAAGAGCTGCCGGTGCATATGGCGGAACGGTAATTCATGCCAAAGGTACCGGTAAGGAGGCCGCTGAGAAATTCATGGGTGTATCACTTGCTGCTGAGAAAGAGATTCTGTATATTGTTACCAAAACAGAACAGAAAAACAGCATTATGCAGGCAATTATGAAGGATGCCGGGCTTGACAGCAAGGCAAAATCCATTGCCTTTTCTCTTCCTGTAACTGATACTGCCGGTCTCAGACTTATTGAAGATTAAAACACACTAAAAAGAATTTTGTCATTCTGACTTATTCAGCAAAGAAAACAGTAGATTGATACAAGCGTATCGACCTACTGTTTTCTTTCGCAATTAATTTCCACATTAATACTCTTTTGGAACTGAATCCAAATCATACAGCTTCATAAACTTTTCCAAATCCTTATTGTTTCGGATTAACATTACCTCACAAAATTCGCCCGTCTTAATATTTTTGAAGCCTGCCGCCTGTTCACCTGTGCATATACTGCATTTTAATATGGCTTTATGCGTATTCGGGTCAAATTCCATTCTCTTAGATTTACGTTTGAACATTGCAGTTCCCCCTTTGGAAATCTAATTCACATTTATAGACTCTTTCAGTATTTTCGTCAATTCCGGTTACTTTATGTTGCCACGCCATACTATTCTCTGATATACACTAAACCGCAAGCATTTGGTCCGATATGACTGCCAATAGCCGCGCCGACATTGATAATCCTCTCTTTCGGAATCTCATAACCTATATCTTCAAGCCTCTTTGCCAAAAGTTCACCTTTTGCACGATTTCCCGTGAACATAACATACAGCGAATATTTACTGTCCGGCTTCTGTGCCGATAACCTTTGACACAGATAATCCATACCTTTACGCATACCTCTTACTTTTGCAGAAATACCGATATGTCCGTCCTGCTCTACCATAATAATAGGCTTGATATTTACAAGGCTACCCACCATATAAGTTGTTTTGGAAATTCGTCCGCCTCGATGCAGATACTCCAAAGTATCCATACAAGCATAAAGTACCAAACGTGAACGCAAAGTCTCTATTTCAGCAACAATTTCTGCAGCTTTTTTTCCTTCATCCCTGAGTTTGACTGCTTGTTCAACAAGTATCCGTTGACCACCGGTTGCGGTCAGACTGTCAACTATGTAACATTTTTCATAGTTTAACATATTTTTTACCATAAATACAGATTGGTAAAATCCGCTGAAACTTGAAGAAAGAGTTATGACTATTGTTTCATCTCCGCTGTTCATTGCTTCCTGCAGCAAACACTCTACCACATAAGGCGAGGGCTGAGAAGTATGTGGAAAGTCCTCTGATTCCTCCAAAAGATGATAAAACAGACTTTTAGACATACTTACATTCTCCTGATATTCCGCCTCTCCGAAACTCACACATAGCGGAATGCAGGATATATTTATTTTTTCATATTCCTGCGGTTCAAAATCTGCCGCAGAGTCAGTAATAATTCGTATCATAAATTTACCTCTTTTGACAAAATACCAACTGCCTGAAAAATTCAGAGCAGACGGCTTGTTTTAACAGGTAGCTGTTAAAGCGTATCAAACTTAGATTCTGATGCTTCGTGAGCCTCCTCGGAGTAAAATTCACGAGGAATAATATTCGGATACTGATGCCACTGACGGACAGACACAAACCCGTAGCCGTCTTTCAGCTGCTTCACACGACTGTCATTGTAGGTAAACGTACCTTCTGCACCGTCAAAAATCAAAGTGATAACAGGGTTATCGGGATAGGTATAGGTAACTCCCCACGGTACTGCATTGGCAATCTTGAATTTTGCTTCATACACACCGTCATCGGTTTTAATCCTAATATTATAAATGTTCGGAACGAATCCGTCCAGCGAACGCAGGAACATCCAGTCTTCGTGAATGATTTCCATTTCGCTTGTATCCCTGTCGCCACCTTTGAGATTTCCGTTTGAGGTATAGTGCTTGCCGGTCTCTACATCATAGAGTGAATAGTCCTTCATACCTGCACGCATATCGTACATAGACGAGTGCATTCCGTCAAAGCAGACGCATCCCCAATCTTCCCAAGCGCCAAGCTCGGCTGCTGAAGAATCTACAGCAACATAACGCTCTCTGAATGCAAATCCTTTGACATTTACTTCCTTGCCCTTATAGGTAAACTTACCTTCAACGGGACCTGCCCAGTTGTAGCCATAGGTAATAGAGTGCTGTGTGAGTGCAGAGGGTTCTTCACGACCGTACCAAAGAGGATAGCCGGACGGAGTATGATGAAATTCTGCTGTTAATTCACCGTCGCAGGTATCAATATTCAGATGCCAACTGTTATCAGTGTAGCTTACGAGATGATACTGCGGACCGCAGTCAACCGTGATATAATCCTCAAACTGCTCAATTTTTAACGTACCTGTCGGATTATGGTAGAACCTATGCTTCATATACTCACCGGGATATTCGCCCACCTTATATATCGAATTACGAAGCTGACGAACATTTCCACGACCTTTGTCGAAGAAAATGTCTACCAAGTCCATCTGCTCAACGTGCATCGAAAGAATGCTTCCGCCGAGGGTGTAAAGTTCTCCGTCATCTCCGGTTACGATTGCACGAAATAACCAATCGAGAAACCCCTGACGGACTTCTTCTTTTACGCCGATTCTTGCATCATCGGCAAGGGTTACTTTGGGATTGTTAATTTTCATAGTGAAGTACCTCTTTCATTATTATTTTTTCAAGCAACCTGCCTTTTTCAGATCTACCCCTGCATTATAAAGCCTTAATGTTTATCCTATGTTTGAAAGATGTTTGAGAAATGTTAAAAATGGGAAATTTCCCTTGGAAAATAAGGATTTTTCGATATGAATTTTAGAGATTACACCACTTTTACACCATTTTGATGGTTGACACCCTGCTCGCTTGCTCCGTTCTCAAATTTGCTCATTTCAAATATGAGCATATCCTCTGTAACATGGTAGTATAGATTCATTGTGATATGGACTGCTGAATGTCCCAGAATAATCTGCAATGTCTTGGGGTTCATTCCCCTCTCTATACATCTTGTTGCAAATGTGTGCCTTAGTGTATGCGGTGTTAATGGTTCAAAATCCGGTTTATCTAAAGCGATTCTGTCAGAAATCGTCTTCATTATAACCGTAGTGTCCCTTGGACTGATTGGAGTATTCTTAGTAGTAACAAATACCAAGTCTTCATAACCTTCCGGAACCTTATGCCCTTTATTCTCGATGCCGGACTTCCAGAATCTTTGTCTTTTTAGAATCTGATATGCCTTTAGTGTCATTGGAATCCTGCGTCTGCCCTTATCTGTCTTCGGGTCATGAAATGCATATCTCCATTTTCCATACATCGGATCCTTTTCATCATCACACTTGGCATAAACCAAAGTGCGATTGACGTATATGGTCTGATTTTCAAAATCCACATCCGACCATTTCAGTCCCAAAATCTCACCGATACGCATACCAGTTTCCAGTGCAAGGCTAAACTCATTAAATGCCTGCTGCAACACAATCAGGTTAAGACTGCTCAGCTTTCGCCAACCAAGACTTGCTCTAATGCGATTGAATGACACTCTGTAATTCTGCCTGGTACTGTCCCTACAGTTCTTTTTACAGGTTTCCATCCACACATCAAACCATTCATCCAGCGTCATATTGGAATCTATCACATTCAGCTTCTTCTCATCCTCATACTGCTCTGTACGAAGCTTCTGCCGAATTTCATTGATAGTCTTTCCATAAATAGTCTGACGCTTACCAAAGCAGTTTGTAAATCTTGCCTGCTCTCTCCATAATCCCCTGCATCTAATCATCTCCCTTCTGTAAATATAGTTTCATCTAAATATGCTAAAGAATTAGTACTGGCATAAGCGGTGTAATCTGCTTTTTACTTTCTCACATTTCCTATGTTGTCAGCGTTACAGCTGACCTTTAGCTTATTGCCTGCGGGCTACTCCTGCTCGAGTTCCTTTCCCACCCTTGACGGAAGTGTCTTCCCTCGCTCCGCTTGATTGCTCAAGCCTCTTCGCAAGGTCTGTTGACATAGGATACAGCTCATGAATCCGTTTCCGGATTGTTTTTCAAGGTTCAAATTTAATAAAGTTCATATAGAACATTTGTTCGTGATGTGTTATAATATTCATGTAGCTCATCCACTTGCCTGCTGGCTCGTGACGGCTACGTTTTCATGGGTTAATGATACGAAATTCTGACCGGGATTATCATTGACGGAGACTTGACCAAAAGTTGACAAAAATTGATTGGAAGTGAAAAATTGCAGAACCGCATTACCTTCTCCAACGTGATTGGAGTGTTATTGGAAAATAAAAAGAAAACCTATGCACAGTACCAAATGAAAGCTACTACAACTTGGCAAATTGTCCAATCAACAATTGGACATTCTGCGTAATCTGTCCCTGCTTCCGGTTGCCGGTGTATTAAAGAATAGCTTTAAGCACTGGATGAAGCTTGATAACCTCACGAATGTGAACTATCTTTTAAGTACGGCTTTATCAACGAAGGTACAGATAACAAGAAAATCAGCCTGCATCCGCTGTTGCAGGAAGTGATTGCCATTGAAACCATACCAACAGTAACTGCCTGTCGTACCATATTGGACAGCCTCCACCTTATCTGTCTGGCACACGGCTTGGAACTGCACAGACCGAAAAATATTATTGCTTCCCTTATCAGTGTGTCGAAGCGTATTATTGTGGATGATGGTGCCTATTTCCTGCTGTTCTTGCAGGATGTGTTCCCTTATCTGGACAAATATCTTGTATCGGATTACCTGCCGAAGCTCACTGAAAGAATCAGCTATGTTATGGACGAATACAAGCTAGAGTCTCCTTGCGACAAGGCATTGCTACTGGATTATAAGGCAGAATGTTTTCTGTTGAAAAAGGATTATGGAAATGCTGTAAAAAAGCGTGAAAAGGCAATCAATATCATGGAAAAGCTTCATACGAAAGATGCAGATATTCGAACTGCAAACCTGCTATCCAATCTGTACAACAACCTTTCCAACACTTATCTGCTGATGAAGCGTGGAAATGAGGCAACCAATGCACTCCGTACAGCCTTTGATATCCGTATGGAATATGCACACTTAGGGCTGACCGAATCCCATGATTCCCTGCAACAAATGATGAATCTTATCAATATGCTGTTGCTGGCAAAGGATGTGGACAATGCCAAGATTGTATTGGAACAGTATGAATCATTAGTGCTGGAGCATCTGTCAGATACCTCTCTTGACTATGGTATCTGCAAGCTGAGCAAAGGCATCATTGATATGATGGAAGGAACGCCGGAATCGGCTGAGATTAACTTGCTTGTGGCAGAAAGTATTATTTGTAATGCTGTGGGTACGGATAATGACTATATGAAGA
>JBGVLM010000041.1:0-43914 GCA_045124255.1 Butyrivibrio sp.
TTTCCTCTACAATAGTAATCATCATACAGTCTCCTTTACATGTTTTCTTGGTCGTTAACATCATAAAGAAAAACTGTATGACTGGGAAGAGGTATTTTGCTTCTTCCCTTTATTTTTGCCAATTAAAATTATACACTAACAGTTGATTTCCTTAAAAAAACGAGATAGAATAACCACATATTGATGTAACGCACGTAGGAGGACCTGAAATGGATGAAATAGATAAGAAACTGGTGTCACTGCTGCAGCAGAATGCCAGAATGCCGTTAAAAAATCTTGCAGAGCAGGTTTATTTATCATCACCGGCGGTTTCTGCAAGAATTGAAAGGCTTGAAAAGGAGCATATAATTGATTCCTATGAGGCAAAGGTTAACCAGACAAGTCTTGGTTATCATATTACAGCCTTTATTAATCTTGAAATTGTTCCTGCACAGAAGGCGGAGTTCTATCCGTTTGTTAAGAATTGTCCGAATGTTTTGGAATGTAACTGTGTAACAGGTAATTTTTCAATGCTTTTAAAGGTTGCATTCAAAAATACTGTGGAGCTTGATGTTTTTATCGGAAGGCTGCAGGAATTCGGAAGAACAAATACCCAGATTGTATTCTCAACCCCGGTGGAGCACAGGGGAATTGATGTTACAAGAATGGATGAAATGCAGTATCAGGAGGAAATAAATGGCATACAATAGGATTGTGCTTGCGTCCGCTTCTCCGAGGAGAAGGGAGATTCTGACACAGATTGGACTTGAATTTGATGTTATTCCTGCAAAGGGCGAGGAAGTTGTAAGCTCGACAGAGGCGTCAGAGGCTGTTTTAAAATTATCGGAGGATAAGGCTTTTGAGGTCGCAGGGCAGTGTGCTGCGGACACGCTTGTAATAGGTGCGGATACGGTTGTAGCGGTTAATAACAGGATTCTTGGCAAACCAAAGGACAGAGATGACGCATTCAATATGATTTCGGGTTTGAGAAACGGCTGTCATTCCGTTTATACAGGAGTTACAATAGTGCTTGGAGAGCGTATAAGAAGCTTCGTGGCGGAAACCAGGGTTTATGTGTATGATATGACCGACGAGGAGATTTATGATTACATTGACAGCGGCGACTGCTATGACAAGGCAGGCGGTTATGGAATACAGGGACTGTTTGCACGTTATGTTGAGAAAATTGACGGCGATTATTTAAATGTAGTAGGCTTACCTGCTTCAAAACTGGTGCAGGAGATTAAGAAACTGGAGGAAGAAGAATAATGAATGAATTGGATATTATGTGTGCAGAAACTTTTTTAGCAAATCAGGAACAGCTTTTTCCAAAGCCTGTCGCAGAAAGTGTTGATGAGGCAATGGAATTTCTGGAGGATTGCTACGCAATGGTTTTTGCGTCCAAGGAGGAGCTTATAGAGTACCTTGAAGAGGAAGGTATTGATTATGAAGATGAAGAGGATATTACAGAGGCATTGGAAGTTTTTGTACTCCCTGACGGAAGGCTGCTGTATGTTGAGGCGTAATTCTGCAGATATGAAAAAATCGGTAAATTTAAAGCATGGATTTGCAAATATGAAACGTTGGTTTGCAGGCGTTATTTTGCTGACTGTACTTATCTGTGCAGGCGGCTGCGGAAAAGTCAGACTTACCACCGGACTTACAAGGTCACAGTTTGCCAGAATCGACGGCGTTGTTGTTGATATGGATGTAGCAGGGCTTCTTTTATCCGAATATAAATACTCATATGAGCAGCTGTTTGATTCGCAGGTATGGAACAAATCCATGGGCGAAATAACTACAGAGGAATATGTCAAGAACAAAACAGCTTCAACTCTCAAGAACATCATTCTTGCCGGAAATATGTCAAAGGAATTAAGAATTGCACTGACCGAGGACGAGAATGCGAGGATAGGGAAAGCAGCACAAGACTATATGGGCAGTCTCAGTGACGAGGCAGCAGGAGAGATTTCGCAGGATACGGTTGAGCAGTTTTATTATTATCTTCTGCTGGCTGATAAGGGATTCTACGGCGTAACGGATTCAGTTGATACAAAGGTAAGTACTGACGAAGCCAGAAGAATTTATGTCCAATATATATTTTTCGGAACAACTGAGTATGATGAGGAACATAATATTGTGCCAGTTTCCAAGGGCGAGCAGCTCGTGAAAAAGGATACTGCCGAAAGTGTGCTCAAAAAGGCCATGGAAGGGGAAGATTTCCTTGCACTGGCAGGGGAATACAGTGACGATATCAGAAATTCAATGGAGCTTGGTCAGGGCGAGGCTGACAAGGCTTTTGAGGAAGCGGCATATATGCTTGATTCAGGCGGGATAAGTCAGGTTGTAGAGACTGAGTACGGCTATTATATCATTAAATGCATTAATTATAATGTTGAAAGCGATTATGCAGAGCAGAGTGAGCGCGTTGTTCTTGCAAGACGCAGGGATTTATATTCTGAGCAGTTTTTGGAGTATGCGAATAACAAATCCGTGGAGTTTAATGACAGATTTTGGGAAAATATTGCGATTAAGGATTTAAGCTCGGGTTCAGGCAGACTGTATGAAATCTATAGCGAATATTTTTATTAGCACTCATCCTAAATGAGTGCTAATTTTTTCTTGACTTCTTGTTTCAATGGTATTAATATATCATTTAGATAATAAAAAAGGAGTTGAATTTTATGTCAGTAGAACATGGTAATCTTTCAATCAATAGTGAGAATATTTTTCCGATAATTAAGAAGTGGATGTATTCTGACCACGATATATTTTTCAGGGAATTAATTTCAAACGGCTGTGACGCAATCACAAAGCTTAAGAAATTAGAGATGATTGGTGAGGCACAGGCAGCAGAGGATAAGCCTCAGATTCAGGTGCTTGTAAGTTCTAAGGAAAAGACAATTAAATTTATTGACAACGGACTTGGCATGACTGCCGAAGAGGTTAATGAATATATTAACCAGATTGCTTTTTCAGGTGCAGAGGCATTTCTTGAGAAGTATAAGGATAAGACTAATGAGGACCAGATAATCGGACATTTCGGTCTCGGCTTCTATTCTGCATTTATGGTTGCAGAGAGAGTTACAATTAATACTCTTTCATATAAAGATGGTGCCGCTGCAGTTCACTGGGAATGTGACGGCGGAACAGAATATGATATGCAGGACGGCGACAAGCAGACTGTAGGAACTGAAATTACACTCTATCTGAATGAAGAGAGTACAGAATTTGCCAATGAATACAGAGCTAAGGAAGTAATTGAGAAGTACTGCTCATTCATGCCTTATGAGATTTACCTTACCAATGAGGATGATACGGAAGAGAAGACTCAGATGATTGAGAAGGACGAGCTTCTTGATACTGATACAATTCTTGAGACGGTTGTTGAAGAGGCTAAGACAGAGGAGCAGGAGGACGAGGACGGCAATAAGACCGTTGTAGAGGTAAGTCCTGCGACAGAACGTTATAAGATTAAGAAAAGACCGGTTGCTCTTAATGATACTACTCCGTTATGGACAAAGCACCCAAATGAATGTACAGAGGACGAATATAAGGATTTCTTCAGAAAGGTTTTCCATGATTACAAGGAGCCGCTGTTCTGGATTCACCTTAATATGGATTATCCGTTCAATCTCAAGGGTATTTTATACTTCCCTAAGATTAATCTTGAATTTGAGTCTGCAGAGGGCGTAATTAAGCTTTATAATAATCAGGTATTTGTTGCAGATAATATAAAAGAGGTTATTCCTGAGTTCCTTATGCTTTTAAAGGGTGTAATTGACTGTCCGGACCTTCCGCTCAATGTATCAAGAAGTGCATTGCAGAATGACGGATTTGTTAAGAAGATTTCAGATTACATTACCAAGAAGGTTGCAGATAAGCTTTCAGGCATGTGCAAGACTGATAAAGAGAATTATGAGAAATACTGGGATGATATCAGTCCGTTTATTAAATTCGGCTGCCTTAAGGACGATAAGTTCTGTGAGAAGATGAATGATTATATTCTTTTTAAGAATCTTGACGGTAAATATCTTACTTTGCCTGAATGTCTTGAGGAGAATAAAGAAAAGCACGAGAATACTGTTTTCTATGTAAAGGATGAGGTTGAACAGGGACAGTATATTAAGATGTTTAAGGACGCTGGAATGGATGCGGTTATTTTGAAACACAGCATTGACCAGCCGTTTGTATCACATCTTGAACAGAAGAATGAGAATGTTAAATTCTTAAGTATTGATTCTGATTTGTCTTCAATTTTTAAGGATGAAGAGGTTGACGAGGAAGCATTAAAGGAACAGAATGATAAGCTTACGGAAACTTTCCGCAAGGTCCTTAATATGAATGAATTAAAGGTTCAGGCAGAGAGTCTTAAGGATGAAAATATATCTTCCATGATTACGGTTAACGAGGACAGCAAGAGAATGGCAGACATGATGAAGATGTACGGAATGGGCATGGGAATGCCGGGCTATGGAGACATGGGAGAAACTCTTGTGCTCAATGTTAATAATGAATTGGTAAAATATATTCTTGACAATCCTGAGAGTGATAATATTACAATGTTCTGTGAGCAGTTGTATGATTTGGCAAGAATCAGCCATTCATCATTGCAGCCTGAGCAGATGAGTGCATTTATCACAAGAAGTAATGCTATCCTCAAATTACTTGCAAAATAAAAAGAGGTTGTTATATGGGCATTAATAATGCGGACGATGGAATTGAATTATTGGAGATTGACCTTGATTGGGAGGAGCTTGACATAGATTTGGACAGTGAAGAAGAAAACACTGTTCAGTCTGTTGAGGGCACTGCCCACGATAAGGAGGAGCCTTCCAAAAAGAGTGCGGAGCATATTATCCGTGAGGTTTTCAGTTATCTGGTAATAATTGTTATTGCAGTAGTGGCGTCACTGGCCATTAACCGTTTTGTAATAATTAATGCCAATGTTCCTACGCGTTCAATGGTGCCTACTATTAACGCAGGCGACAAGCTGTTTGGTTACAGGCTTGCATATATGTTTTCAAAGCCGGAGCGGGGCGATATAGTTATTTTTGAACATCAGTGCTACGAAAGTGCACAGAAGGAAATACTGATAAAACGTATAATAGGTATTCCCGGTGATTATGTAGAAGTAAAATCCGGTGTATTATATGTTAATGGAGAAGTGGTGCAGGAGGATTATCTTGCCGAGCCTATGGATGGAGATTATGGTCCGTTTGAGGTACCGGAGAATTCTTATCTTATGTTTGGAGATAACCGAGGACGTTCGGATGACGCAAGGTTTTGGGACAATACCTATGTTACGGCCGAGGAGATACTTGCAAAAGCAGTTTTCAAATACAGTCCCGAGTTTGGGAAACTTGAATAAAAGTGAAAAATCCGTCACTGAGTGGCGGATTTTTTGTGTCTGTGTGCAATTAATGTTATTATGCAAATTATCAGAATTGCTGACAGCGAGCCTGCACAATCCAAAAGAACATCGGTGATTTTGCAGCTTCTGCCTGCCACAAAATACTGATGAAGTTCATCTGAGGCAGCATACATAATACAGAAAATAAAAGCATATATATACATTGTAAATGAAGCGGAATTCTCAGGCTTCTTAAGAATATACAACTCCTTAACCGTAAGAAGTGAGAAACTTCCGAGCGCAAAATACAGTGTAAAATGTGCGATTTTGCGTATATACAATCTGATAAAGTCTGTAATGCACTGCGGCAGTATTGGTGAAATAATACGAAGTATGAGCTTACTGAAACTGCCGCTGCTGTCATTGGACAGCTGACTGTTCTCGGAAGAAAAATAAAAAATAACTCCCATTACAGCAACTAAAAATATAATATAAATTATAAGATTTCTGAAATGTTTTTTTGTATTCATTGGGTTCTCCGTATTGCTTGATTAAAAGTATTATAATGTCAGTCCGGTTTAAATGCAAGCAGGTTATTTTTTTATGCATTTACGTTCCAGAATATTAATTAACTGGTACATACCCACTGAAAGCAGACAGAGGATGACAATTGACAGAAGCACCCAATCCATCTTAAAGGTCTGGCTTGCATATATAATCATATAACCAAGTCCCTGCTTGGCGGCAAGAAATTCACCTATTATAACGCCTACAAGGGAAAGTCCGAGATTGACCTTCATTGTGTTGATTATCGTAGGCAGAGTCGATGGAATAACAAGAAGAAACAGTGTGTGCCTTCTGTTTCCGCCAAGCGTCCGTATAAGCTTTATTTTCTCACTGTCGACCTCGATAAAGCTGGTGTAAATGCTTAGAATGGCACCGAAAACGGCAACCGATACCGCCGCAACAATTATTGTTTTCATATTATTTCCGAGCCATACTATTAAAACCGGAGCAAGTGCGGATTTCGGAAGACTGTTTAACAGTACAAAATACGGCTCCGCAACTTCAAAAATCATTCTGAAACGCCACATCAGCATTGCGATTAAAATACCGAGTCCGATAACAATCACGAAGCAGATAAGTGTTTCAGCAACAGTGATTCCGAGATGCCTGAAAATAGTACCGCTTTGTGCCAGCTCAATAAAGCATTTAATTATTCCTGACGGGCTGCTGAAAATAAATGAATCTATTATGCCGATTCTCGTAAATAATTCCCAGCCCCCTATAAAAAGAACCGCCAGGATAATACGAAGTGCCTTCACAAGATTCTTTTTGCGGCGGCAGGTCTTTAAATACTGTTTGTGTGAAGCGGAAATACTGTCATTCATGTTCACTTAACTCCTCCCATAAAAGATTAAAGTATTCATTAAATTCCGGCTCATTGCGTCTTTCCATCGGGCTTTCATGCGTATGCTCGAAATGAATCGGGATTGCACTTACAATATGTCCGGGACGTTTGGACATTACATAAACTATATCTCCGACGGATACCGCTTCTGCCAGATCATGCGTGACCAGAACGGCGGTTTTATGTTCTTTTTTAATAATTGAGGCAATATCGTCACATACTGTAAGACGGGTCTGATAATCGAGTGCGGAAAAAGGTTCGTCAAGAAGGAGGATATCGGGCTCTAAGGCAAGTGTGCGGATTAGTGCAACTCTCTGCCGCATACCGCCGGATAACTGGGACGGACGAGCATTTTTAAAATCACCCAGACCATACTGGTTAAGAAGCCTGTTGGCATAGCTGCAATGCCGTTCGTCATTGTTTTTACGGATTTCCAGCCCCAGAGTTACATTTCCGTAAACCGTCCGCCATTCAAAAAGATTATCATGCTGAAGCATATAGCCGACTTCGGAGCCTGAAATGGCTGTATCGCTGCCATTAATCAGAACCTTTCCCGATTCAGGCCTGATAATTCCTGCGATAATTGACAGGAGTGTTGATTTGCCGCATCCGGAGGGGCCGACGATTGAGACGAAGCTGCCTTTTTCCACCGAAAGGTTTACATCATATAAAGCATAGGTTTCACCTTCTTTGGTATGATACGAATAGGAAACATTTTTTATTTCAAGAGCAGTCATTTTTAACTCCTTTTGGTTCAGGTTATATTATATTTTATGAATTATATTGAAAATAGTACCTTTAATAGATATAATTAAACAAAAAAGACAGGGGTATTTATGAATAAATTACAGGAACTTATCAGAAATATAAACAGCAGTCATGTGTATATACAGACGCATAACTTCCCGGACCCGGACGCAATAGCCAGTGCTTATGGATTATCGGTGCTTCTTAAGCAGTATGGAATAAACTCGACAATCTGTTACAAGGGAAAAATAGAACGCTTTAGTACGAACGGTTTTATAGGTAAGCTGGATATTAAGCTTCAGTCCCTTGATGATATACCGGAAATGGATGAACATGACGAAATAATCCTTGTCGATTCACAGAAGGGAAATGCAAATATTATTGACGCAAAGGGGAATGAGATAATTTGTATTGACCATCATCCGTCTTTTGAAGAGAATAGTGATTTCAGCTACAGATATTCGGACATAAGACCGGAGGTAGGAGCATGTGCGACAATAATTGCTTCTTATTTTTTTGAAAATAATATTCCTATTGATAAAAAGGTTGCAACCGCACTCTTGTACGGAATCAAGAATGATACAATGGGGCTGTCAAGAGGAGTTTCCTCGCTTGACGTTAATGTATACCGGAAGTTGTTTGATTTGTGTGATATGAGCATTATTCAGGAATTTGAACACTGTTCATTGAAATTTGAAGATTTGAAGGCGTTTGCCAGTGCAATCAACAGCATTAAAATATACGATAATATAAGCTTTGCCAATGCGGGCTATAATTGTCCGGAAGCATTAATTGCGACAGTGTGTGATTTTATGCTTGATTTGGTTGTTGTCGATTTCTCCGTGGTATATTCGATTAAGAGTGACGGAATAAAGCTGTCCATCAGAAGTCAGGGCGAGATAGATGCAGGAAATATTGCCAACGAGGCACTTAACGGAATCGGCGGCGGGGGAGGACATGCAACAATGGCAGGCGGATTTGTGCCGTTTAAGGAAGAAGGTGCCAATGTTAATGCATTGATTGGTGATATAGAGAACAGGTTTCTTGGCGTAATTCCCGAGGAATTTCGTAAGAAGGACAAGACCTTTGCACGGTAGATTTCCTATAGAATAAAAAAGAGGCTCTGACGAGCCTCAAATGATAAGCTGAAAAAGGGACTTGAACCCTCGACCTACTGATTACGAATCAGTTGCTCTACCGACTGAGCTATTTCAGCATATCTCACAGAGAAATATTATAGCTTTAAAGCGGGATTTTGTAAAGTACAAAATCCCGTTTTTTTCTTTAAGATGTTCTGTGCGGAATTAACAGGCGGTTAAAAACATTTTTATCCGGCGGACATATCAGACAATATATTCCGACAGGAATAAGAATCAGGCTGAGCCATTGTGAAGTGGAGAATATTCCCAAATGTCCGCGAATTGCGTCACCGCGGAAAAATTCCAGTATAAAACGCATAACGCCGTATAAAACAGTATATATTCCGATTGCTTCAAAGCAGCTTTTGGATTTGCGTTCCCTGAAAATTAATATAAAGAAAATAATCAGGTTGCCGGCAGCTTCATAAAGCTGAATCGGAAGATATGGTATTCCGTTAAGTGCAGAAAATGAATTCGTGTAAGCAATTCCAAACTGTTCATTCTCAATACCGTGGCAGCAGCCGGCAAAAAAACAGCCGAGCCTGCCGAAAAAGTGGAAGAGCGGAATACAGGGAACGGTCATCCTGAGCATTGCCCTGATATCCTTATACATAAGCCTTCCGTAAGCGATACATCCGATAAAGGCTCCGATTAGGCCCCCATAAAATACAAGTCCGATTCCAATCTGACTTCTGAAATAAGAAAAATCAGTAAACAGATATGGGAACAGCCGTATTATGTCCTTAATCCGTGTAAGCCAGTACAGCAGTACCGCGAAAATGACCAGTCCGATAAGTGCCATTATAACCATGCACATTGTGTCCTCAAAATCAATTCCTGTCTGCCTGCACCGGATAAAACAGAAAATAAAAACAGCGGCAATGCCGAGAATCGCCATAAGCGAATATGTGTAAAGATTAAAGCCAAAAAAATCAATTATTGGATACATATAAGTCCTTACTTGGATATTTTCTTAAATTTGCAGCCCAACCTGCATAAAGTTACACCTGCAATAATTCTTGCGGTACCCATAAAGAGCATTGAAGCAGGAATACCGAAGTTAAGTCCGATGGAAAGAACTGAAAGAGTCATTTCATAGGACATGCCGAGTTCCTTGGTAAGCTCGCTCATAATCAGGGACTTGGACATTATAATCAGTGCCAGTACGGCAAAGTCCAAAATTCCATGAAGAATCATAATAATATTTGGAATATTAGTAAAATGTCCGTTAACAGTTGTCTGTGCAAGTTGTTTTCTGATATAAAGCAAATTGTTTCTCAATGTAATATGATAAAACATATTAAATCCGAAAACTGCACCGACAATTACATACAGTGAAACGATTGCCAATGGTGTAAGCGAAACACTTGTGCCTGCAGCATTTCCGTTAAAAAGTCTGTAAAGATATGTGACAGGTTCGTTTATGGCACCATTGATAACTGAGATGATAATCAGGGCAATCACACCTGCAAAGGAAATGCAGTGAAGTATTATAGTGAAAAGTTCAACAACACTTAATACCTTATAAGCACTGCATTTAGGCCTGGTGCTGTATGTATGGGTCTGTGAATGTAGTGACCATGCACCAATCATTCCGATAAGAAGCAGAACGTCAAATTCCAGTGCACCGATTAATTTGACAGCAAAGGCAAAGGTTAACAGCAGTGCAAAAAATATGGTTGCCGGAGCCTTAACTACTGATGTGATAGCCTTGGTGTAGTCGTTATGCTCATAAGTATTGAGTATTTTTGGCTGTGAGGCGTATGCAGGCTGTGGGTACACAGGCTGACTATACACAGGCTGACCATACATAGGCTGACCGTACATAGGCTGGTTATACACAGGCTGACCGTTCGGCTGAATGTATACAGGCTGTTCAATTACCTGTGCAGCAGCCTGTTCATCTGCCTGAACCGGTGGCTGTCCGGTTGTCAGCTGTTCGCCGGTCCGGGTTTCAGTCTGTTTGTCTGTCACGGCTGCCGGTTCTGCACCGTGAGTTATATCCGTTTGTGAGGCTGCTGCCTGTGAAGCCTTGCAGTCGCAGGTCTCGCCTTCGGATAAGGATTTTCCGCAATATATACAAAACATTATTGTACCTCCCGTGGTAAAATATTTTTAAGAATAGTATATCATTACAGGATAAAAATATCCATTATAAAGTACATATTTCTTGCAAAAAAAAACTTCTCGTAGTATCATTAAAAAAGGATTTATTAATAGTGGGGTATATAAGATGCATAAGGTGGCTAAACCTATCAAGAACAAAATATGGCTTATGTTTTTGGCAATGTTTTTTTCCATTGGTATTTTTGTGGTCTGTTTAGTTTCAAATATTGTAGCTTATAATAATGTAATAACAGGTTATGCCGACGGGTATTATAATATAGCCGTTGTTTCCGGTTCAATGGAAGAATATGAGAGTTCAATTGAGGATTATATTGAATTCGGCGGAGAATATTATCATAATGAAGCGGATAATGCATATAAGGCTTTCAGATATGATTTTATGAATCTGTATTATGCCCGTTTTGAGTATTCGCAGACGGTCAGATATGAGATAGAGAATATAAGCGGCTATGTCGGCAAAATCGACAGTGCAATGGAATTAATTAAGGATTACAATAATATGGGATATAACAGAGATGTTTATGATTCTGATATTTCCCAGTATATTTCCGAATCCAAGTCGCTTATAACAAATGTATTAAGAGCACAGTCAGCAGACAGCAATGAGGTGTATGAGGATGTAACGGTGTCCACACTGGTATACATTATCTGTATGGTAGTTGCACTCGTTTTATTTATTTTCATAGCGGTAATGCTGGTTATATTCATTAATCTCCGTGTTTCCAAGCCGGTTAAGGAGATTAACGACTGGGCATGCCTTTTCAGGGATGATTACTGTCAGATGTCACCGTTGTCATACGAGACGGAGGATGAGATTCAGATGCTTGCAGAGTCCTTCAACATAGTAAGGGATAAGATGATAGAATCCCAGCGTATGAATGAAGAGATGAAGTCAACTGTTGCAAGATTACATACCGAAGAGGAGCATAAGAAGAAGTTCGTTCAAATGCTTTATGAGGAGAAACGCGAGAAGGAGAGTATCAGCATTGCTGCCCAGCATGACGGACTTACCGGATTATACAACAGAAGAACCTTTGACGGATTTGTTAATGAATTTGTGACAAAGAGACCGGGCAATAAGGATGGCGCATTATTCCTTATAGATATGGATAACTTTAAAACAGTTAACGATTCACTCGGACACCTTAAGGGTGATGAGGCACTTAAGCTTCTTGCCGGAGCAATGAGAATTGTTTTTAACGGCGGATATCTCGGAAGATATGGCGGAGATGAATTTGTAGCTTTTATGATAGGATGCACAGGCGATTCCGATATGGAAAGATATGGCTCAGAGTTGTGCCATAAAATGCACCAGGTAATGGAGTCAAACGGAGTTTCCGTTCAGCTTTCCGTAAGTATCGGTGCGGCTTCCACGGAAGGGCTCAGAGACAGTTCGCAGCTGTATCTCAGGGCTGATAAGGCATTGTATCATTCCAAGGAAAACGGTCGTAACCAATATACGATTTATTCAGACAGATTATAATGATTATTTTAGGAGAATGTTTATGAAGAGAATAAAACATATCCTGCTAAGCATGCTGGTCCCTCTAGTAATAGTGGGACTGGTTTTGGTTATAGCATATTTTTTTTGCGGGGTAGGACTTACATCCAATGACTGCTTCGAGCAGTATATTCCGTTTTTCGGAGTATATTATGATATTTTGACAGAGGGAGACAGCATATTTTATTCGCTTACCGGAGCAATGGGATATGATTTCTGGTCGGTGTTCTGTTATTATCTCGCATGTCCGCTTAATGTAATTGTTCTGCTGTTTGGCAAGGATAATCTGATGTATGCCGTGCAGACCTTAATTGTATTGAAGATAGCATGCAGCGGCGGAACCTTTGCAGTATTCCTGAAAAACCGTTTTCCACAGGCAAAGACCAACAGAATAGTTCTGTTTTCAACCTTTTATGCATTAAGCGGCTTTGTGGTCGGATATGCATGGAATGTAATGTGGATGGACGGAATCGTTCTTTTTCCTTTAGTGATAATGGGAATGGACATGCTTATGAGGGATGAGAAGCCGCAATGGTTTCTGTATACATTCTTTTTGGCACTGATGATTATATGCTGTTATTTTATGGGCTATATGAGCTGCATTTTTATTTTCATGTATTTTTTCACCTATCGCTTCAAAAACTTTGGGGATTTTATGAAAAAACTGGTCAGAATAGGACTCAGTTCTGTTCTTGCGGTAGGTATCAGCGGAATAATACTGATTCCTACGTTTATGCAGCTCAAAGAAACCGCAATTTCGGGTGAGACGATACCGGGATTTGAACTTTACGGAAGCTTTGTTAACTGTTTTAATACGGTTATGATTGGAGTTCCCCAGAGTGGCATTAATTTTGACAGGGAATGTGCCAATCTGTTTATAACGGTTTTCGGCCTGCTGATGGCATTCGTATATTTTGTTTCGGGAAGAATTAAAACCGGAGATAAAATCCGCAAGGCAGTACTGCTTTTAATTCTGTTTATAAGCTTTAATTTAAAGCCGCTTAATTATATCTGGCATGGAATGCATGAACAGAGCGGAATACCGAACCGTTTCTCATATATGGTTATTTTTCTGATGCTTACAATGGGCTTTGAGGTATGTATGAAGAAGCGTAATGAGGTAACAAAACGTTCGCTTTTCATTGCATGGGGAATTTTGAGTACGGCAGTTACTATAATGGCAGTGTTTGATAACAGTCTGATTATCAATGCAGTGCTTACATCTGTACTGGCACTTTCCTATGTGTTTATGCTGGGCTTTGGCAGAGGTAAGCTTAAATTTAATTTTATAAGGGCATTCTCACTGATTGAAGTGTTTGCAACCTTTTTAATGGGAATATTCATGTCCTGCGGAGCAATTCAGGGAGATTATGATTATTACCTTGAGGATTTTGAAGCGATAGAGGAACAGAAGGCCCCGGGCTTCTATCGTGAAAAAATAGATTTGGTATATAACGAGAATGAAAAATATTTTGAATCTGTAATGAGCCGTATGGGGATTGAGAATTTTTCTGTTGATTCAATTATGGAATATTGTAGTTTTATGAAAAATATAGGACACCAGTCCGTGATTAATGAAGGAACCTATTACGGAATTAATGCAATGGGGCTTTTTAATACCTTTCATAATTACAATCTGACCGATTTCTATTGTAATATCGGAGGTACCGGAGGAAGCAATAATGCGGTTTATTACGGAGAGAATGCATATATGGATATGCTTCTTGGCGTAAAATATCATTATGCAAGATATTATGATGTAAACTCTTTTGCATACGAATTTGAGAAGGAGGTCGGCGGAGTCAGTGTATATAAGAACAGATATGCACTTTCTGTCGGTTATGCCGTAACTGATGAATTCCTTGAGGAGGATATATCTAATATATATAATCCTTTTGTGTCGGCTAACAATATCTGCACTGCTCTAACAGCGAGAAACGCTGCAAATATTAATTATTTTGAACGTACTGCCACGGGTAATGACAGTATTACATTTGAATGTTCCGTTATGTATGACGGAGAATTCCTCCTTGAACTGTCAAGAGGCTTTAAGGGCAGCCTGGCTATCAGTGTGGATGGTGAAAAGGTATATGACAAGAGCGGTGACAAGCTTATGATAAGTCTGGGTGAGCTTAAGAAGGGAAGCGTGGTCAGTGCAGTGCTTACTTTTAATAATCCTGAGGATATCGTGGATAATAATATATCCATTTATTCAGGAACATGGATTGAGAAGGCGTTTGAAAAGACCTATGAGGCACTTTCGGATGAAATGCTGGATGTTTATGAATATGGAGATGATTATTTAAAGGGCAGTATTGAGCTTAGTGAGGCGTCTAAGGTATTGATTACCGTTCCTAGTGCTAACGGCTGGACAATATATGTTGACGGCGAAGAAACTGAGGCTGAAACGTACAGGAATCTGTTCTATGTCCTTGATTTGGAAAAAGGCCGCCATGAAATTTCAATGAAATACCGTACTCCGGGCTGGAATCTTGGTTTTGTTGTAACTGCGTCAAGCGTTACAGTGTATATAATAGCAGTTATAATTACGCTGACGGTAAGCCGCCGCAGGGTAAAACAAGCTGACGGCAATTAAAATAAGAAGCTTCCCATACATCATGTGTTATTAAAAGCATTGTTGTGTGGGAGGCATTTTCTTTAACTAAGTCCATTATTGTCAGTCTGGTAGCATTATCAAGGCCTTTAAACGGCTCATCAAGTATCAGAAGATTATGCGGTGCCAGCAATGCACGAAGTATGGACGTTCTTCTTTTCATTCCGCCGCTCAATGAGCGGACAATATCTTTTGGATTAAGTCCTGCACGTGATATGTATTCTATGATACTGTTCTGGCGGGACTTTTCACAGGTCATTTTAATATTGTCGTATACAGTCAGTCCATCAAAAAGGCGTTCCTCCTGAAAGACGGCTGAGATAACGGTATCATCTGAGAGTTTAATTGTACCTTCATATGGTATCAGTCCCATAACGGCATTAATCAGTGAGGTTTTGCCAATGCCGGATTCGCCGAGAATGGCAAGGCATTCGTTATTCTCTATTGTTAGATTAAAATTGTTGAAAATCGTTTTGTCTCCGAATTGTACGGACAGATTCTTAATCTCTATTGACATTGTCAAGTCCTCCCAGTTTCCTGTTTATCAGTTTTAACAGCAGAAGCACTGCTTTTTCGCAGAGAAAGCTTACAGTGATGATTACAATTGTCCATGCGAAAAGCTTCGGCGTTTCAAGGTAGAGTTTTGTTTTGTAAAGCTCATTGCCGACGGAGTTGTTTATTAAGCCGATTATTTCGGCAGCAACACCTGATTTCCATGCATAGCCGATTGTTACACTGCATGCTGAAATCAATGACGGCATTATCGAAGGAATATAGATATAACGGATTTTTTTAAAAACGGAAAGTCTGAAAACCTTTGCAAATTCAAGTATTTTTGTATCGGTATTATCAAGAGCCGATAATACATTTGTGTAAATTACCGGCAGTACTATCATTGCGGAGATTAATATCGAAAGCCGGTTTCCGGAAATCCAGAAAAGTACAAGAATTACAAATGATGCAACGGGAACGGATTTGATTAACTTAATAAAAATACCCGTAAAAGCTCTGGCAAATGAATTTATGTGGCTTAGGGCAGCAAGTATTATTCCGCTAAGCAGTCCGATAAGAAAACCGAGGGCAATTCCTTTTAATGAAAAAAGAATACTGAAATAAAAACCCTTCTGTCCCATCAGTTCCCAAAGGCTTCCGGCAACTGAAGCAGGAGATGGCAGCAGAATTGTATTATCAATGAAAAAAGCCGCAATGAACCAGATTGATATCCAGATAATTATTGAAATTAAAGTGAATATACTACTGCGTTTCATTGCGGCCTCCTGTTAATCTGCTGTATAGAAGATATTGGAATCCGGCATTTTGCTGCCGATTGCTGCCGGGTTGGCGTCATACAATACCTGTAAGTAGGATAATACCTTACTCTGCATTGTATCATCAGTTATAAGTGTTACATTACATTCCGGAATTGCTTTTTTGGCTATTGCAGCCTTGAAAATATCAAACTGCTCCAAAAGTGCGGCACATTCGTCAACACTGTTGTTGGCAAAGTCCGTTGAGCCCTTATATTCATTAAGGAAACTGTTTACGGCATCCTTGTTGGCATCAGCAAAATCTTTTCGTATAACGATGACACCTGTTACAACAGTGCTTGCAGAATCAAGCTTTTCCCATTCCTCTGTTACATCCAGGGCTACGGATAATCCTTCAACGGAATTCATTGCAACCGTAACATAAGGCTGTGGAAGCATTGCAACCGCATTTTCTTTTGCGGAAATTGCCGATACAACCTCTGAGGCCTCCTGACAGTAGCTGATGGTTACATCATTATCAGGGTCGATACCGTTTGCACTGAGAAGATATCTGAGAGTATATTCAGGAGTTGTTCCCTGACCGGTTGAATATATCGTCATACCCTTTAAATCGCTGACACTGTTTATATCACAGCCTTTCTCAACAATATACAGAACACCAAGAGTGTTGATTCCTGCAATAAGTACATTGCCTTCTGTTTTGTTATATAATATAGAAGCAAGATTACAAGGAACTGCGGCGATATCAATGTCTCCCTTGATAAGACCGGCGGAAATCTCATCGGCTGTTCCGTATATACTGTAATTATATTTGTTGACGGTTGTGCCGTTGTCGGAATCCGAATACAGCTTAACAAGTCCTATTGAAGTCGGTCCCTTAAGCGAGGCTATGTTAATGCTTGTCTGTACATTCTGCTCATTAGTGCTGCTGTTATCTGATGAAGCATTACTGCATGCAGCAAATGTGAAAACTGCAGAAAGCATTAACATAAAGCATAAAATAGTTGAAATTATTTTTCTCTTCATGTTGTTCTCCTTTAATAAGTTATATGAACATATTAGTTCAAGTTTTTTTATTTTGCAAGACAATACTTTAGATTTCCCAATCTATAAAAACACTATGCACGGGATTTACAAGGCGGACTTGAAATGTTATAATACACACTGTTTTACTTAAAAACATAAAAATAAGAGAATTTAAGAGGATATGATATGGTTTGTATTGAAAATCTTACGAAAATTTACAAATTATCCAAGAAGCAGATGCAGAAGGAAAAGACCAAAAACACTACCAAAACCGCAGTTTCCAATGTGTCTTTAACTGCCGGTAAGGGTGAGATTTACGGACTTCTCGGACCAAACGGAGCCGGTAAGACAACAACACTCAGATGTCTTGCCACACTTCTTAATCCTACGGAGGGTAAAATTTCCGTATGTGGTTTTGATACTGTTAAACAGCCGGATGAGGTCCGCAAGAAAATAGGATTTCTGACCAATGAAATTAAGCTGGACCCACAGTTCACGGCAGACTACCTTTTTGATTTTTTCGGAAAACTTCACGGAATAGACAGTGAGACCTTAAAGAAAAGGAAGGAGCATTTGTTTGAATATTTCGGAATAACTCCTTTTAAGGATAAGAAGATTGAGGAATTGTCAACCGGTATGAAGCAGAAGGCTGCAATCGCAGTATGCCTTGTGCATGACCCTGAAATCGTTATTTTTGATGAGCCGACCTCAGGACTTGACATTCTTACGGCGAGACTTGTTACGGATTACCTTAAGAAGCTTAGGGAGGATGGTAAACTGGTAATTATCTCAACCCATATTATGAGCGAGGCTGAAAGACTCTGTGACAGAGTCGGTGTAATTATTGACGGTAGAAAAGTATGCGAAGCACCTCTTGAAGAAATCTACAGGGAATACAACTGTGATAATCTTGAGGACGCATTTTTTGAAATGTACAAAGCATGCCATAAGGAGGAAGAGTAATGAAGGGATTTGGAGTAATTGTCGGCAAAGAGCTTTCAAGAGTTCTTAAGGATAAAAAAATGGTTTTCTCAATGTTTGTGCTTCCTGTTATTCTTGTTGTGGGAATAATGCTGCTTGTCGGATTCCTTGTAAAAAATATAGATTCCGATATTGAGGAGCATAAATCAATTGTTTATGTAATTAATGCACCTGAAGATTTTATGGAAATTGCAGGACTTGCAGAGGGCTATGAGGTAACGGCCGTACAGAATAAAACGGTTGAGGATTACAGACAGGACATTGTTGACGGGGAGCTTGATTTATTAATTGAATTTCCTGCTGATTTCCTTGCACAGGTTAATAATACCGGGGAAATAATGGTTCCTCAGGTAAAGACCTATTACAATCCGTCGGAGGACTATTCTTCAGCGGCAAGGGAGAATTTCGCAGCAGTGCTTGAAATGTACAGACAGCAGCTTCTTACCGAGAAGTTTGGCAGTCTGGAGTATGCACTTATCTTCACTGTTGACAGTAATAATGAAGACAATGTGATACAGGATGACGAGAAGGCATTCGGTAAAGTGCTTGGTATGTTAGTTCCGTATCTTATTACAATGCTTATTTTTGCAAGTGCAATGGGTCTTGGAATCGATTCGATTGCAGGCGAGAAGGAGAGGGGAACACTTGCAAGCCTCCTTCTTACTCCGGTTAAGAGAGTTGAAATTGTTATGGGTAAAGTGGTATCGCTTGCGATTCTGTCCATTCTTTCGGCATTAGTGTATATTGTTGCACTTCTGATTATGGCAGGAGTCGGAATTAAAGCCCTTATGGACGGGGAGACCGCAGCTCTTATTTCATTCTCATTTACACCTGTACAGGTAATACAGCTTATTGTACTGATTATCGGAGTTGTACTTATGTATGTATCAATAATCGGTCTTGTTGCAGTGCTTGCAAAGAATATTAAGGAGGCACAGTCATATATTTCTCCTGTATATATTGTTGTTATTGTTGCAGGAATGATAACAATGTATACAACTGATGATGTATCAATCGGAAGCTATTGTATTCCTATTTTCGGTTCTGCTACGGCGTTTAAGGGAATATTTACGAAAACGATTACGACACCGGAATTTATGGCTGCACTGCTTGTAACCTATGGCGTTGCCGCTGCATTGATTGCGATGACCGCAAGGGCGTTTAAGAGTGAGAAAATAATGTTTAATGCATAAGGGGTAGGATATGTTAGCAGTTGTTTTTGATATGGACGGAGTTTTGTTTGATACCCAGAAGGTGTATTCAAGAACCTGGAGGGAGGCAGCAGATATACTTAAGCTTCCTGACTTTGATGAGCCTGCGTTCCAGTGTATAGGCAGAAACCGCAGGGACCAGGAAATAATACTTAGTGAATACTATCCTGACGGATTTCCGTTTGATGAATTTTACCGCTTGAAAAATGAGATTTTTGACAGGCATATTGAGGAGGATGGTATTCCTCTTATGAAGGGTACAAAGGAGCTTTTAGAGTATCTTAACGGTATTAATGCGAGGGTTGCCATTGCCTCATCCTCAAGAAAGGATGTTGTGCTGCACCATATCAATGAAACCGGACTTACGGATTATTTTGATAAAATCGTGGGCGGTGACATGGTGGTTCACAGTAAACCTAATCCCGACATATATCTGAAGGCGTGTGAGGAGTTAATGGTAAAACCGGAAGAGACATTTGCGGTTGAAGATTCTTATAACGGAATCAGGGCAGCCGCTGCGGCAGGAATGAAGACAATTATGATTCCTGATGTACAGCCGCGGACGGAAGAAACAGACAGACTTACGTTTGGAACATTTGGGAATCTGGCTGCTTTTATGGAATATCTGAAAACGATTAATTAATTTTTATTAAAAAGAATGAGTTCATGCCGGCTCATTCTTTTTTTTGAGTGTTGACATATTGTAACAGGGGTGCTATATTAAATTATAGGTGTACTATGCAACGTAGTACAGATTAATAAAAATGGAGGTAAGGTATGTATCAGATTGATGTAATGTCAAGGGTTCCTGTATATGAACAGATAGTGGAACAGACAGAGAAATTTATTCTGACGGGAATTCTTAAGCCCGGAGATAAAATACCATCTGTAAGAAGCATGTCAATTGAGCTGTCAGTTAATCCGAATACAATTCAGAAGTCCATTGCAGAGCTTGACAGGCGGGGTCTGATTTTCTCCGTGCCGGGCAAGGGCTGCTTTGTGGCAGAAAAGGCAAAAACGGCACTCACGGCAGTGAAGCGAGGGGAACTTAAGGAAATAAGAGAAAAGATTAAAGAACTGGCACTGGCAGGGGTTACCAGGGACGAGCTGTTAGCTGTTATAGACGAAATATATTCGGGCAAGGAGGATTTATCCAATGATTAATGCTATAGGATTAACCAAAATATTTGATGGATATAAGGCTTTGGAAAATGTAAACTGCCAGATACCTGAGGGCTGTATATACGGAATGGTGGGTTCAAACGGTGCAGGAAAATCAACCTTTTTAAGACTTCTCAGCGGAATTTACAAGCCTGATTTCGGCACGATTGAGATTGATGAGCAGTCCGTGTATGAGAATCCTGCAATTAAGGCTGAGATTGCTTTTGTACCGGATGATTTGTATTTTCTGAATAATGCAACAATGAACAGGATGGCTAAGATGTATGGCCATTATTATGATAATTTTGATGAGGGCAGATTTAAATTCCTTGCGGAGACATTTAAGCTGAATCCTAACAAGTCCCTAAATACCTTTTCAAAGGGTATGAGAAGGCAGGCAGCAATTATTCTTGCTGTTTCCTGCAGACCTAAATATCTGTTCCTTGATGAGACCTTTGACGGATTGGACCCTGTTATGAGAACCCTCGTTAAAAGTCTTATCTGTAAGGATGTTGAGGAGCGTAATGCTACGGCAATTCTCACTTCACATTCACTCAGGGAGCTTGAGGATACCTGTGACCAGCTTGCCCTGCTTCATAAGGGCGGTGTGGTGTTTGAAAGTGATATCACAAATCTTAAGACTTCGCTTTTTAAGATTCAGACGGCATTTCTTGATGAATATGACAGGAGCAGGTTTGAGAAGCTTGAGATACTTCATTTCCACAAGAGCGGTTCAGTATGCAATCTTATTGTTAAGGGCGACAGAGACGAGGTGTACCAATATGTGAAGAGCATGAATCCGGCAATTCTTGATGTACTGCCGCTTACGCTTGAGGAAGTATTCACATACGAGATGGAAGCACTCGGTTATTCCTTTGACCTGGAAGTTCTTGAAAGAGAGGGCAGATAATTATGAAGAATAAAGTGAAAATTTTTGACAGGGGCGTATTTTTAGAAGCATTAAATCAGTTGAAAATTGTCGGAATAATTGCGTGTGCAATTTATCTGTCAGCCGGAATTCTTACACCAATCGGTTATTTGATTGATGGCACATATTATGATAAAGAGCTCAAAAAATGGATGGAAATAACATTTGACGCAGAATATTTTATTATCCTTGCCGGTATTTTGTATGTATTTATTCCTGTAATGATGATGGTAATATTCTTCTGGATGAACAAAAGAAATTCCTGCGATTTCTATCATGCGATTCCGGTCAGACGAGAGACAATGTTCATAAGCACCATTGCGGCAGTATTTACATGGTCGGTTATCATTATTGCGGCTGCGGTTATTGTACCGCTTGCAATTGTGGGGATTCATCCTCTTATGGCAACGGACATGGCAGTATTTTGGAAAATAATACTGTATATTTTTGCAGGAATAATACTTATGATGGGTGTGTTTGCACTCGGAATTACCATTACCGGCAACGGCTTTACAAATGTTGTGGCGTCTCTTATGATTTTGTTTGTGCCGCGTGCAATCCTTACCTTTATTGTAATGATGACAGAGGATTTCATGCCGTTTATAGTGCTTAACGGAGGAAACAGCCTTTTAAATTCCCAATATAATCTGCTTGTGTCACCTGTAATGAAGATGTTTGATTACGGTTCAAATACAATAAGTCTGTATCAGTCAGCTGCATATACGGGTATTCTTGGACTGATTTATCTTGCAGTGGCATGTATTATGTTCAAAAAAAGAAAGAGTGAGGTTGCTTCACAGCCAAGTGCATACAATATTGTACAGATTATATGCAGAATGATTCCTGCTTATTTCTTTTCACTGATAGGAACGTATTTCCTGCTGGATACGACAATGAACAAGTCTTATGAAATCGAAATGTATTTTGTTGCGGTTGTATGGTATGTGGTTGCACTGCTTGTATATTTTATCTATGAGTTAATTACAACAAGACGCTGGAGAAAGGTGGGTATAAGTGCCAGACAGCTTCCGATTTTTGTGGGAATTGTAATAATAAGCGGCCTTTCAATAGGCTTGGGAACATATTTATCAATGAACAGGGAAATAAGTGTCGAAGATATAGAATATATTGAGATTGAGCCGTTGGAAGGAACTGCATATTTCAGCGGACAAGATAGTGTTGTAATCCGGGATGAGGAGATTTATAAGCTTATTAAGGAAGCGTATGAGAATCAGATTGACGATTATTATGGTGAATATTACAGCTACTATGAAGAGAATGAAGTATTCGTCGGTATTAACCAGGGCGGTCTTACATTCTATAGAAAGGTATATCTCAACAGCCTTGATATGGAAAAACTTATGACTGTTTATGTCAATACATTGGATAATTCAGGCAAAAATGTTGAACTTCCGGAATATGATAGCCATAATATGGATTTATATCTTGAAATAGATGGATTGTCAGAGCAGCAGGTTACAGAACTGTATGATATTCTTCAGGAAGAAGCGCAGAGCTTATCATACAGAGAACTTTTTAATCTGGATGAATATTCCGTTATGTCACAGCTTAGTATTTTCAATTATAATGATTACAGTGCAAGCTGGGATGAAATCGTTATCCCTATTTCAGATATTACGCCAAAAAGCAAAGCATATCTTTTGTCAGCATTGTTTGAAGAGGCAAATAATATTGATGTGAAGGAATATGATTATCTGTTTGAAGAAGATTCTGCAATAGTAGGTATTGATATGAACTTCACTGTTGTAACCAAGGAAAGTACGGAAAGTTTTTATGTGGGTAGATTTAAAAATGACGGCACGGCGGGGCATATAACAGGAGTAGAAAATATTTATGAAATGCTCCATAGCCTTAAAGGAGACAACCTGATAATTATTGACGGCTATCTGGAGGTTGAAAGAGATGGCGATATCTGGTATGAATGGATTGGTGATATATACAGAGCTGATGATGAACTGGCAGAGCGGTTAAGAGATATGGCAACAATTTATTAATATTTTTAAGGGTTCCCGGAGTTTTCGGGAACCTTTTTAATTCTATAGGAAATTTCGTTGAAATTATCCTATAGAATTAAAAACACTCCGTGAAGAGCGCACTGCGGCGGAGCAGAAGATGTTGCTTACGCAACCCGCCGCAGGCGAAGAATGTCGCAAGCGACATTCTTTCTTGTTTATGGAAAGACCTTATTAAATAAATGAATATTGCTTTTAATGTCTGGAAATGCTAAAATGTTTTCCAAAATAAAACAAAACAGATTAATAAAGGAATTTTCAATATGCTGGAATTAAAAAATATAAGCTATCAGGTAGAGTCTGACGGCGTGGATAAAGAAATAATCAGAAATATAAGTCTTACGATTGATGAACGTTTTACTGCAATTACCGGACCTAACGGCGGGGGCAAATCAACACTGGCAAAGCTTATTGCCGGAATAATTAAGCCTACGTCAGGACAGATAATTCTTGATGGGGAGGACATAACGGATTTAAATATTACTGAAAGAGCCAATAAGGGTATAAGCTTTGCTTTTCAGCAGCCCGTAAGGTTTAAGGGACTTACTGTTAAGGATTTGATAACCCTGGCAGCAGGAGAGCAGATTTCAACCGGAAAGGCATGTGAGTATCTGTCAGAGGTTGGTCTGTGTGCAAGAGAATATATTAACAGAGAGGTTAATGCAAGCCTTTCAGGCGGAGAACTTAAGCGAATCGAGATTGCAATGATTCTTGCAAGGGGAACAAAGCTTTCGGTATTTGATGAGCCGGAGGCAGGCATTGATTTATGGAGCTTTAAGAACCTTATCGAGGTATTCGAGAAGATGTACCGGGAGATTAACGGCTCAATAATTATTATATCCCATCAGGAGAGAATTCTGAATATTGCGGACAAGATAATTGTTCTTGCCGGCGGCGAGGTTGAACGTGTCGGGGGTAAGGAAATCCTTCCTTCACTGTTAAACGGACATACTGCGTCAGGAACATGCAGTAAATTCCTTAATACTGCGAAGGAGGTGCGTTAATATGGACCAGATACAGAAGAATCTTTTATCAGAAATAGCAGGCTTGCATGATGTGCCTGCAGGAGCATACAATTTAAGAATTAACGGAGAGGGAGCCGGAAGAAATACAACTGCCAATATCGACATCGTTACGAAGGAGGACAAGCCGGGAATTGATATTTATGTCAAGGACGGAACCTGCAATGAGAGTCTTCATATTCCGGTGCTTTTAAGCCAGTCAGGTTTAAATGACCTTGTATATAATGATTTCTATATCGGAGATAACTGTGATGTTGTGATTGTCGCAGGCTGCGGAATTCATAATGGCGGGGATAAGGATTCCTCACATGACGGAATTCATACATTTCATATCGGCAAGAATTCCAAGGTAAAATATGTTGAGAAGCATTATGGCACGGGCGACGGCAGGGGTCATAATATTATGAATCCGACTACAATTGTTGAGATTGCCGAAAACGGCTATATGGAAATGGATACGGTTCAGATAAAGGGCGTTGACTCTACAAACCGTGTTACAAAGGCAGTACTTATGGATAACGCAACAATAATTGTCCGTGAGAAGATAATGACACATGGAACGCAGCATGCAGAGACTAATTTTGAGGTTGAATTAAATGGTGCCGGTTCAAGTGCCAACGTTATTTCACGTTCAGTAGCCAAGGAACAGTCTGCCCAGACCTTTTATGCCAAAATTAACGGCAATAACAGATGTAACGGACATTCCGAATGTGATGCAATTATTATGGATGACGCCTGCGTAAAGGCAATTCCTGAAATTACGGCAAATTCCGTTGACGCAAGCCTTATCCATGAGGCGGCAATCGGTAAAATAGCAGGAGAGCAGCTTATTAAATTAATGACTCTCGGGCTGACAGAGAAGGAGGCCGAGGAACAGATTGTAAACGGCTTCTTAAAATAAATTGATTGGAACAGGTAATTAATGGATAACAACACACTTAAACTGGATAAAAAATTGTCAACCCTGCATGTATGGGCTCTGGCATTTGGATGCATAATCGGATGGTCGGCATTTGCACTGCCGGGAACAAGCTTTCTTATGAATGCAGGGACACTTGGAACAGCCATTGGAATGCTTCTGGCGTCACTGGTAATGATAATTATTGCTTTTAATTATAATTACATGATTAATAAATACCCTGTTTCAGGTGGGGAATTTACTTATGCCCAGCAGGCATTCGGCAGGACCAATGCCTTTATCTGCTCGTGGTTTCTCGGATTGTCATATCTTGCAATTGTACCTTTGAACGCAACGGGACTTCCTTTTATTGCAAGAAGTATTTTCGGGGATTTGTTCCAGTTCGGATATCTGTACGATGTTGCAGGCTATAACGTATATCTCGGTGAAATTCTGCTTGCGGCGTCAGCGCTTGTGATATTTGCTCTGCTTGGTATCAGAGGCGTTAAATTTACGGGTGTATTTCAGATGATTCTGACTTTTATGCTTATCGGCGGAGTTGTGGTAGTAGGAGCTGCGGCACTTATAAGTCCTGAATCAAGTGTAGAGAATTTTCTCCCGTTATTTGGTACCGATAAAACACCTGTTGCGGGAATTGCGGCTGTACTTGCCGTTGCGCCGTATGCATTTGTCGGATTTGATACAATACCGCAGGCAGCGGAGGAGTTTAAATTTTCCGTGCGTAAGACGATTGCGATAATGGTAATAGCAATTCTGTTTGGCGGACTGTGTTATGCAGGACTTAATTTAATAGCTGTTTCGGTTATTCCTGAAGGCTACGCAGACTGGACTGAATATGTCAGGGATTTGGATAATCTTAAAGGAATAGATTCTGTTCCGACAATTCATGCGGCGAAGGAGCTTCTGGGCGTACCGGGACTTGTGGCAATAGGAGCGGCAGTGCTTGGAGCATTGTTCTCAGGTGTTGTCGGATTTTACATGGCGTCAAGCAGACTTTTGTATTCAATATCAAGGTCGGGAATGCTGCCTGAATGGTTTGGCAGGATTCATCCTAAGTACAAAACACCTGCCAATGCAATACTGTTTGTTATGCTTATTTCCCTGATTGCACCTTTTTTCGGAAGAAATACGCTGGTGTGGATTGTTGATATGTCCTCAGTGGGTGCGGCAATCGGATATGGATATACCTCGGCTGCGGCATTTAAATTTGCCATTAAAGAGAAAAAGACGGGCATTATGATTACCGGTCTTCTCGGTACTCTTTTTGCAGTTGTATGTGCAGTGATTCTGCTTGTACCGATTAAGGGTCTTAACTGCTCACTCGGTAAGGAATCATATATCTGTCTTGGCGTTTGGATTGTGCTCGGTGTTGTTTTCAGCTTCAGCATGAAATTTAAAAAATCATCAAAGCATGCTGATAAGAGTGTATAAGCTCTATTAATTCTTGCAAGTAGTTTTAAATTCATATATAATTAAGCTAAATTTATGCGAGGTGGTTACTATGGTTAAATTTGGAGTCAAAATTAAAGGAATACTCAGGTGTAAGGATGAGTACCTGATTGTTAAGAGATGGTATGATGACAGAATTGAGGACCCGTATCAATGGGAATTTCTGGACAAGTGCCTTGATGCAGGAGAGTCTGCTGAGGAACAATGCGTTAACTATATTTATGAATGTACCGGTATTCATATCGGTATCACTTCGGTTGCATACACATGGGCATATCAGCTTGGTGACAATAATTATCTTGGTATTGCTTTCCTCTGTGAAGTGGATGACGAGCTGATATTTTTGTCTGAGGAGTTAGATGATTACATGTGGGTTAAGGCTTATGAATTACCGCGATATATAACCAATCCTGCTGTTCTTAATGATATGAGACAGGCAGGAATAATATGTATTTAATAATTTCAAGGAGTTTGAGATGGGAATTTTATTAAAGAACGGAAGAGTTTTGGACCCGGCATCCGGTAGAGACGGAGTTTATGACGTATTAATTAGTGATGGTGTAATTGCAGGCGTGGACTGCAATATACCTGAGGCTGATAATGAAGTTATTGACGCTGCCGGATGTTTTATTATGCCCGGACTTGTGGATTTACATGTGCATTTCCGTGAACCGGGGTTTGAGTACAAGGAAACTATTAAGACGGGCTCTCTTGCTGCTGCAAGGGGAGGAGTAACAACTGTTCTGCCGATGCCTAATACAAAGCCTGTTGCAGACAGCGTTGAGATAATAGGACATATTAATGAGATTATAGCGAGGGACGCAGTTGTTAATGTATTACAGGTTGCGTCTGTTACAATGGGTCAGGAGGGCAATGTGCCTACTGATATTGCGGCTTTGCACGACATGGGAGTTGTTGCAATTAGTGAGGACGGCAAATCCGTTATGAATGCAGAGGTTTACAGGCAGGCAATGACTGTGGCGGCAGAGTGCGGTATGACGGTTCTTGCACATTGTGAAGATAAGAATATGGTTAACGGGGGCGCGCTTAATGAAAGTGCCAAATCCCGTGAGCTTGGAATAAAAGGTATTACCAATGGCGTTGAGGATGTTATCGTGGCGAGGGATATTCTTCTGTCTAAGGAAACCGGCTGCAGGCTTCATCTGTGCCATTGTTCAACAGAGGACAGCGTTAAAATGATTGCGGCTGCAAAAGCAGAGGGACTTAATGTAACCGGCGAGGTGTGTCCGCATCATTTTACTTTATGTGATGAGGATATTCCGGGAGATGATGCAGACTATAAGATGAACCCACCGCTTAGAAGCAGAGCGGATATGGAGGCACTTATTGAGGGTCTTAGAAACGGAACAATGGATGTAATTTCTACTGACCATGCACCTCATTCAGAGGAGGAGAAGAAGAAGCCTATTGCACAGGCTCCGTTTGGAATAACAGGATTGGAGACAAGTCTCTGTCTTACTTATACCGAGCTGGTGCTTAAAGGAGTTCTGACTCCTATGCAGATGGTTGAGAAGATGAGCTATAATCCTGCTAAGATTATCGGAATTGACAGAGGAACACTTCTTCCGGGTGCGGTTGCAGATATTACAATAATGGACCCTGAGAGGGAGTTTGTAATTGAACGTAACGAATTTGTGTCAAAGGGACATAATACACCTTTTGACGGACGTAAGGTTAAAGGAAGAGTTGTAATGACATTCGTTAACGGTGAAATTGTTTACAGAGAAGATTAATATATAAGAGAGGATAGAGAATATGATTAACAAACTTAATGACAAGATGAAGAAGATGAACGCTCCCGTAGTAGTGGGTCTTGACCCTATGCTTTCATACATTCCGGAGCATATCCTTAAGAAGGCTTACGCTGAATTCGGAGAGACATTAGAAGGTGCTGCGGAGGCAGTTTTTGAATATAACAAGGGAATAGTTGATGCCATCCATGATATTGTCCCTGCAGTTAAACCTCAGGTTGCCATGTATGAGCAGTTTGGAGTGCCGGGAATGATTGCTTTCAAGAAGACCGTTGATTACTGCAAGTCCAAGGATTTGGTAATTATCGGTGATATTAAGAGAGGTGATATCGGTTCAACCTCTGAGGCTTATGCAGTAGGACATATCGGAAGAGTTAAGGTTGGAAGCAATTCCTATGTTCCTTTTGACGAGGATTTTGTAACAGTTAATCCGTATCTTGGTTCGGACGGAGTTAATCCTTTTATTAAAGTGTGCAAGGAAGAGAATAAAGGAATTTTCGTGCTTGTTAAGACATCTAATCCGTCAAGCGGAGAGTTTCAGGACAGATTAATTGACGGAAGACCTCTTTATGAGCTTGTTGGTGAACAGGTTGCAAAATGGGGTGAGGAATGCATGGGCAATGGCTACAGCTATGTAGGTGCGGTTGTAGGTGCAACATATCCTGAACAGGGCAAAATTCTCCGTAAGCTTATGCCTAAGACCTTAATCCTTGTGCCGGGCTATGGCGCACAGGGCGGACAGGGTAAGGACCTTGTTCATTATTTTAACGAGGACGGTCTCGGAGCAATCGTAAACAGTTCAAGAGGAATTATCTGTGCATATAAGCAGGAGAAATATTCAAAGTTTGGCAGCGAGAATTACGCAGACGCTTCAAGACAGGCTGCTCTCGATATGATTGAGGATATTAATTCAGCAAGGGGCTAATCTGCCATAGACCTGAAGAATGGAGATTTTACTATGAAATTTGATGAAATTGCAGTTGTGGACAGCCAGGAGCTGTTACAGGACGGAATTTATGATATGTGGATTACCACGACCAATATTGCCGAGAAAGCAGTTCCGGGTCAGTTTATCTCAGTATATACGAAGGATGCGTCAAAGCTTCTTCCAAGACCAATCAGCATATGTGAGGTATGCGGCAACAAATTGAGAATCGTATACCGTGTGGCAGGTGAGGGTACGGCACAGTTCTCTCATTATGAGAAGGGCGAGCAGATACATATTCTCGGACCGCTTGGAAACGGCTTCCCTATAGATGATATGGAGGGAAAGAAGGCAATATTAATCGGCGGCGGAATAGGTATTCCTCCAATGCTTGAGCTTGCCAAAAGACTTCAATGCGATAAGGAGATTGTACTTGGCTACAGAAGTAAGGACACATTTCTTGACGGAGAGTTAAAAGCATTCGGAAATGTTACTATTGCCAGCGATGACGGAAGTATCGGAACACATGGAACGGTAATTGACGCAATTAAGGCAAATAATATTCAGGGAGATGTTATTTTTACCTGCGGACCTACTCCGATGTTAAGAGCAATCAAGCAGTATGCAGCGGAGAATAATATTGAGGCATGGCTTTCACTTGAAGAGAAAATGGCATGCGGTATCGGTGCCTGTCTTGCCTGCGTATGTAAATCAACAGAGGTGGATGACCATTCAATGGTTCACAATAAAAGAATCTGTAAGGACGGTCCGGTATTTAATGCTGTGGAGGTGGATTTATAATGAACACATCAGTAAAGCTTGCAGGCGTTGAACTTAAGAATCCTGTTATGACAGCTTCAGGAACCTTCGGTTCAGGTATGGAATACAGCGAATTTGTTGATTTGAATAAATTGGGAGCTGTTGTTACAAAGGGTGTTGCCAATGTGCCTTGGCCGGGCAATCCTACTCCGAGAATTGCAGAAACTTATGGCGGAATGATTAACGCAATCGGATTGCAGAATCCGGGAATTGATGTATTCTGCAAAAGGGATATTCCATTCCTTAAGAAATATGATACTAAGATTATAGTAAATGTATGCGGCAAATCCGAGTCTGATTATCTTGAAGTTGTTGAGCGACTTGGCGACGAGCCTGTGGATATGTTAGAGATTAATATTTCCTGCCCGAATGTTAAGGAGGGCGGAATTGCTTTCGGACAGAATGCAGCGAATATAGAGCATATTACATCAGCAATCAAGAAGGTTGCAAAGCAGCCCGTTATTATGAAATTAAGTCCGAATGTTACTGACATTACCGAAATGGCAAGGGCAGCAGAAGCCGGCGGTGCGGATGTTCTCTCCCTTATCAATACGATTACCGGAATGAAGATTGACATTAACCGTCAGACCTTTGCGGTAGCCAATAAGACCGGCGGATTATCAGGTCCTGCGGTTAAGCCTGTTGCGGTAAGAATGGTATATCAGGTTGCCAACGCAGTTAAAATTCCTATAATCGGAATGGGCGGAATTGCCACGGCCGAGGATGCATTGGAATTTATTCTTGCTGGTGCGACGGCAGTTTCTGTCGGAACAGCCAACTTCCACAATCCAAGAACAACTCTTGAGGTTATTAAGGGTATTGAGGAATATATGGTTAAGAAGAATGTTGAAGACATCAACGACTTGGTTGGAATTGTAAAATAATAATTAATGTGATTTGAGAACTCTGATAAAACAGGATGGTGTTTTATCGGAGTTTTTGTTTACTATGAAATACCTATGATGTATAATAAAAGAAATAGTAGTGAATTGGGGTGGTGTTATGAAAAAGAAACTTTTGATTGCATTATCGGTTTTTCTTGGATTAGCCTCAATGGCAGCGGTTGTAGTTGTTTTGGGAATATACGGCATAATTCCGGGAATTGCGAGCGGACCGGGCAATCGTAATTCAGTAAATATAAGAATTACTAAGATTGATGATGATTTGCTGGAAGGAATTGCATTGGATGATTGCATTCATTTTAACGAAGGAGATATCGTTAAGGTTCGAGAGGTTAAGAGTTTTATTGCAAACAGCGAATTGACGATTGCACCTAAAGAGGCTGTAAAGATATATTATTTTACCAAGCCTGATGAAAACGGATATATAAAATGCAATGGAATTTATGAAGGAACCAATAAGTATGAAATAACTATAGAAATTACTGAAATTAATGAGAGTGCAGAGGTTATAACAGGAAAAACTCTTAAGGATAATACACATTTTAAAACAGGAGATTTTGTTAAACTCACAGATTACGAGACTGTTTTCAAGGAAATGGATATTGTTCCGAAAGAGGGATTGGTTGTTGTGGTTACATACAGAAGTAAGCCGTATGCCGGAAATTATGTGAGCTGCACGGAGGCAAAACGAGGGAATTGAAATAAAATTTTGTGTTCCATACGAATGATTTCATACAAACCCATACAAACACCTCAGCCATAAACAGCATACAGACCAACAAAATACGCAATAAAAACGACAGAATACGCAATATATGACAAAAATTGGGTAAATAACATGGTTAAGATGAATGATATGATGAATGCGATATTAAAGGATGAGAAAGGGGAAGAATCTAGTTTGCAATTAGATTCTATTCTAACAGAAATTGTTAGTAAAACGAAAAAAATAAAGAATTGCATTGTTTACGACAAGGATGGAACTCTGGAAGAAGAAAAAATAAACTTTGGCAGAATTCTTCAATTTGTTGGAGATTGGACTGGCTATGAAGTGAGTTGTAATGAATTGAGGTTTGAGAGAAACAGTATTTTACAAAGTCAATTTGGAGTGTTGGCAAGTAGATTGGGTGATATGTTATCCCAGAAATTCAATGGAAAAGAAATAGTGGTCTATATTTCGCTGTGTGATAATGAAATTGAGTTGCGGTTTCATACTTATAGGGAAGAGGAAGGATTGTGGCTGGATAAAGATTTGAATAAATATGATATGCCTATTCTATATTGGATATAATTATTTTAATTATGAATCTGAGAGCGTAATAAACCCTCTGGATTAAGTTTTGCAGAATATAGTTTTAGAGGGGAGAATTGCTCATATTATGAAAAACCTCAGGCGAAGAAATATCTGCTGACAATAAACAAACAGAAAATGATAAAAAAGTATATGAATAAGATATATTAATGGTATGTAAGAGACTTGAGAAAAAGGAGGCTGTTTTATGTTGGAATTTGGAATGCCAACTTTGATTGAAAATAAAACTCTTGAAGATAATATAGCCCTTTGTAAAGAATTGGGGCTATCCTTTATAGAATTGAATATGAATTTTCCGGAATATCAAATCGACAAAATCGAGGATATGGACAGGTTTTATAAAAAGGCAGATGAAGCAGGTATTTATTATACAATTCATTTGGATGAGAATTTGAATGTTGCGGATTTTAATCCGTTGGTCAGAGAGGCTTATTTGGAAACCGTGCGCCAAACAATAGGGGTGGCAAAACGTTTTGCAGAGTTGAAGAATAAGTATGGAAAGAAGGAACAGCCACTAACAATAAATATGCATATGCATCACGGTATATACATTACTTTGCCGGACAAAAAGGTTCAAATGTATGAGAGAGATTTTGATGTATATATGGATTACTTTTTGCATTTTATAAAAGTCTGTGAAGATTGGATTGGCGAATCTGATATACAAATTGCCATTGAAAATACAAATGGATTTCGTGAATATGAAAAAAGAGCAATAGAGCGTATGCTTGAAAGTGATTGCTTTGTTTTGACATGGGATATAGGACATTCAAAGGGAACGGGAGAAATTGATGTTCCGTTTATCCTTAGCAATAAGGACAAGTTAAGGCATTTTCACATTCATGACGGAAGAGAAAATCCTCCTAGGGACCATTTGGCATTAGGTGACGGAGAAATAGATTTGACAGACCGTTTGAATATGGCTAAGGCATGCAATGCAAGATGTGTCTTAGAAACAAAGACGATAGAAGCATTAAAAAAATCGGTGGAGTGGATGAAAAAAGAGGTTCAAATGTATGAAAGCCACTCTGCTCACTTATTAAGATAAAATCCATGTTTTTACAATTTGAACAATCAAGACGACAGATTAGATGATGATTCACAAATATAAAAATTAATGTGGTATAATTATTGTGTATCTGGATAAACGGTCTTTATGCAAAAGATGAAGGCTTCAATATCGTTATGGTGACAATTATCCACGTCAGTAGCAAATACAAAATAAAAGAGTTTGATTAAAACGGATATATCTTCGGAACATATTGAAAGATATACTATAAAGAATGGCGAATTGATATTGCTTGAACAATTAGAACAAAGTAATATGGGTAGTGCAGGTACTTTAGAAGATTTTATTAACTTGGGGATATCATATGCGTCAGCTGACAATATATCATTGATTTCCATGGAAATGGGGTATTCCTAAACAATATTATGCTTCAACAAAGCTTTTCCGTTAGGAAGCTCGAAGCCGGTTATTATCAGTATATCCCGTATGTTGTAGACATATACGGAAACGTCTATTACGGACTTACCGCTATCGTTTATTTCGACGGTGAAAAGAGCGTGATTGATGATATATCTGCGGGATAAAAATAAAACTCAGCGGAGCGGACAGAAAATGATGAAAATTAAGAGAATTTCAGAAAATGAAGCCGGTTTGGTGGCACAATTGGCGATTAAAATGTGGGATAATAATTCTGTTGATGGATTAGAAGCAGATTTTGTTAATTATATGAATAATGGCGGTGCGGTATTCGCAGCATGGAATGATAATACTGCAATTGGATTTGCTCAATGCGGATTTAGAAATGATTATGTTGAGGGAACAAAAACCAGTCCGGTAGGATATTTGGAAGGCGTTTTTGTTGAAGCTGCTTATAGGAGACAAGGCATTGCGGGAGAATTAGTAAGAGCATGTCAGATGTTTGCTAAGGCACAAGGTTGTACGGAATTTGCAAGTGATTGTGAACTAAATAATGAGGAAAGTCTGCAATTCCATCTTAAAATGGGCTTTGAAGAAGCAAACAGAATAATATGTTTTACTAAGAAGCTATAGATGAAAAGAGATGTGAGCAAACTGAACTTTTAGCCAAAGCGTTGACAATAACAAAAAGTTATGCTAGAATCGCCTTTAATAATATAAGAAAAGCAATGACGGAAAGAAGTAGTTTAGTTGGAAACATCCAGAGAGAACAGTGTTTGGTGGAAGCTGTTTATGTGGAAGGTAGACGAAAACCATTCCATAGCTGTAATGCTGAAGTGAGTAAGCGTTATCGTATGCCTGCGTTAAAGGATAGGATTTGATGGAATCTGAAGTGAAAAGTTAAGGTGGAACCGTGCTGAATGCACCCTTAAGACTATTTAATTATGGTCTTATGGGTGCTTTTCTTATGTTGTTGACAAAATAATGTGTTTAATAGAAAAGAGGTTCAAATGTATGAAAGCAACAATAGTTTTAATAGCGGACAATGAAGCAGAAAATTTTGGAAGAAAGATGATGCTAGAAGCACATAAGCATGGAAAAATGGGATTTGAGATGGCAAGATTACCACAGCATGTTTCTTTGAAACAGCCATTTTCTATTCCGAATCTGGAGGATATGGAAGCATTTTTTGATGATTTTGCAAAAAAGCTTTCTCCGTTTGACATTGAGTTTGTGGATATTGATTTATTTCCGTCAAATGTGCTGAACGGAGTTTCATCCGGATGCATGAGCCTGCGTGTAAAAGAAACACAGCAATTGCTGGAGGCGCAGAGAAGCTTGAACGAAGGTCTGATTGCAAAATTTGGTCCGTGCCCGGCAGAGCATGACGATGATTATATCTTTCATATGACATTTGCCATTGGCGGTGCCGGTTTTGAATCGTATGAAAGAGCGTATGACGAAATGGTAAAGCTGGATTATAAGAAGAGTTTTAGGTTTAATAAATTGGGATTGCTGTATTACGATGATGACAATATTAAGCCGGGAACATATTTCTGTTATAAGGTCTGCGATATATACTAAACATAATAGTTCGTGAAGCTTTGTATGCAAATTGCTAAGTGAAGAGAAACGCTATAACCAATTGATGTCATGAAAAGGTGTTTCTCAAGCAAATGCCGGATAGTGTGATGCGGATTTACACTGCTTATTTGGAGAGAGCTGTAGATATGGCAAATGACTGAAATAAATACAAGGAACGTATGGTATATCTTAAAAAGATTTCGATTTGTGGCATGTTCTTTGTAAAGGGAGATATATCGAAATTCATATGTTTCCATTTAGTTTTAAGGAGTATTGTGAATATCATAGTGACCAAGCTGATAAGGACAAATTGTTTGAAGAATATATTATCAAGGCGGTTTGGCAGGTTCCTATGCATATTTTTGACCGTGAATGAAGTACCGACAAATCATGTGACGATAGGAAAATATATTAAATATTTATGTAATGCATTTATATTCTATGAGATTAAGAGATACGACATAAGAGGTAAGAAATATTTGGAAAACGCGGATAAGTTCTATATGGATTAATTTGAAATTCACAATACTTTGTGCTAAAATAAAAATGTAGATTTCTAAAAACGCACAAAGTATTGTAAAAACACAATACTTTGTGCAAAAATGAAAAAAGAGGCAATGTAAAATGAAGTATTATGAGACTTTGTTGGAAAAGGGTTGTTTTTCTAGAACGGAACTAATAGAAATTGTGGGGACAGCGGGAGCTGCTAATAGTATAATCTATGAATACCAAACAAAAGGTTTAGTTGAAAAAGTAAAAAGAGACTTTTTTGTAGTAATTAGTTTGGAAACGAAGCAACCGGTATTGTCTCGGTATCAAATAGCTTCTAATTTGTTTCCCGATGCATGTATCACGCATCATAGCGCATTTGAGGCATATGGATATGGAAATCAAGTGTTTTATGAATGCTTTGTTGCTACAGATAAGAGATTTTCAGATTTTGAGTATGATGGCGTGGTATATCGTCGAGTAGAGCGTAAGCAAGGTATAGATGTGATACAACAAGGTAATATGCGTATTACATCTATAGAACAGACTGTGGTAGATAGTATTCGGGATTTTGAAAAGATAGCAGGGATGGAAGAAGTAATACGTTGTATGATGCTGGTTCCAACACTAAATGAAAAGAAGGTATTGGATTGTCTCTATAGAAATAATAATGGATATTTATATCAAAAGTGTGGTTATGTCTTCGAAGAAATGAGGGAAGATTTTCATTTTTCGGATGAATTCTTTGTGGAGTGTGAGAGATGCATTTCCGGTGCAAATAAGTATCTGCAAAAAAAAATGAAGAATACTGTATTTCATGAAAGATGGAAATTATACGCGCCATCGTCACTAAAGGAACTGATAGATAAAGGGGTAGGAGATTATGATGCAATTGGATAGATTGACACTCGGCAGAATGGCAAAAGAATTAGGTTTTGTAAGAGATACATTGGAGAAGGTTTGCCGTTTGGCAGATGTGCTTAAGTTTATGGAATCGGATGAACTCTTGGCAGAGGCGATTGCCCTGAAGGGTGGAACGGCGATCAATCTTACCATTTTTGATTTGCCAAGATTATCTGTAGATATTGATTTAGATTATTGCAGTAGTATCAATAGAGAGAAAATGCTTGCAGACAGGGATATTATTACAGATAAAATCAGCAAGTATATGAACGCAAACGGATATACATTGAGTACTAAATCAAAGAACTACCATGCTTTGGATTCTTTTGTGTACGAATATGTAAATTGTGGTGGTGTGAAAGATAATATAAAAATCGAAATAAATTATATGCTTCGGTGCCATGTGCTGCCTGTGGCAAGAAGAGAGGTAAAGTTGCCTTGGAATGAAGAGAAGCTTACTGTACTTTCCGTGGCACCTTTGGAAATATTTGCGCCCAAAACAGTAGCTTTACTTACGAGGACTGCACCACGAGATTTATATGATATGTACAATATGGTTAAATACGGATTGTTTGATGAAAGCGAGGAAGCGATGTTTCGTAAATGCGCAGTGTTCTATAGTGCTATCGGAGCAGAATGTCCACCGAAGAAATTCGAACTTGATAATGTGGGGAATGTTTCTAAGCAACAGATTAAACGAGATTTAGAACCGGTGCTACGAAAAAGTGAAAGATTTGACTTGGAGATGGCACAGAAAAAGGTTTGCGAATATCTTGCATCTGTTTTGAGAACGACAGAAGAGGAGGAGTTGTTTTGGAAAGCATTTGAAGAAGGAAGATGTTGTCCGGAACTGATATTTGGAGCAACTACTGAATGTGCAAATGTGGAGAAGCATCCAATGGCATTATGGAAATGCAGGGTCAAAGGTGAAAGAAGTATATGAAACCATTATAAATAGAGATTTGGTACAGAAATATAATTTGCCTGATACACATGTGCTTCGTCAGTTGAGTGAGTTACTGATGGATAATATAAGCAATTTAACTTCTCCGAATAAAGTAAGCGATAATATATCTAATCTGGAAACTTTTGAGAGAGAATATTCTCCGCTGCTGCAAATAAAGGAGGCTTATCCAAAGAGGATTATCGCGAGAACCAAACATCCTAAATACACATATGAAGGAATAGATGTGTTTGATATTGCGGAGTGGTTATTGAATACAGATTAGAAGATTAAAATGTTTCAGAAACTGTAAAAAGACAATGAAAGAGCAAACTGAACTTTTAGTCAAAGCGTTGACAATAACAAAAAGTTATGCTGGAATCGCCTTTAATAATATGAGAAAAGCAATGGCGGAAAAGAGTAGTTTAGTTGGAAACATCCAGAGAGAATAGTGCTTGGTGGAAGGTAGACGAAAACTATTGGTAAAGCTGGATTATAAGAAGAGTTTTAGGTTTAATAAATTGGGATTGCTGTATTACGATGATGACAATATTAAGCCGGGAACATATTTCTGTTATAAGGTCTGCGATATATACTAAACATGAATTTACTGTCTGATTTTCTGTCGGAAGGATTTTGAAAATAGAATAAAAATGTGAAAAATATTGCGTATAGAGAAAAAATATAGTATAATTTTACCAGTTGTAAAAAAGGAGTTGTAAAGTGTACCCTTTGTCAAGGACATTTTTGTAAAACAGAACAGTAAAATATCCTTGACGTGTGATGGATAACCTTAAACTTCGTTAAATGTCTGTACGATGGAAAGACCTTCCATGATTTCAAGGTATGATATACCGGAAACGTAGGTGGTGGAAGGATCAAATAATTCATCAGAGGCATTGACTGTTGGATTATAGCTGTGAAGCTCTTTTTCGTACCAGTCAAAGATGTCATCATATAACTGAGCAGCATCTGCGAGGATGGCATTCAGAGTTTGGATTTTATCCATAATTTCAGCAGGTACAGAAGGTTCGGTGTTTTTTTTATTCATTGTCGTTAGTCCTTTCCTGTGCGAGTGCTTTTGGTGTACTCTGATCATGTGTTACCAAAGGATAGACACCTGATATACAGTAATTATAGTACTCGTTTGGAGTAAGTTTTGCAAGCTGCCACTGACCACGGTCATTGTTGTAATAGTCCATGTAGTCATCAATGATAGCTTTGGCTTCCTCGAAGGATTCACAGGTGGCGATTTTTGAACCGATTTCATCCTTCATATGACCGAAGAAGCTTTCTTGCGGGGCATTGTCCCAGCAGTTTCCACGACGGGACATAGACTGGCGTAGCTCGGCATCCTGAACGATTTGCCGGAACTTTTTGCTGGTATAATGGCAACCCTGGTCGCTGTGGATAAGCGTTTCAGAATCAAGGGTTGCTCCATGGTTAGTAATTAGAATGTTTACTGTTTCAAGGACAAAATCAACTTCAAGAGATTCTCTGAAAACATAAGCGAGAATCTGCATGGTGTAGGCATCCTTGATAACTGACAGATAGAAAAATATACCGCAACAAGGTATGTAAGTAATATCCGTAAGAAGGACTTTTCTTGGACCGTGTTCCTTAAACTCACGGTTGAGAAGATTGTCTGCGACAGCATCGGTTTTTAATGCTTTTGCCATTCGGCGATAAGGGTTAGCCTTACGGATGGGGCATACAAGTCCATATTTGTGCATTAGGCGCTGTATCTTCTTGGGATTCATGAGAACAGGCGGATTCATGTGCAAAAGCCGCATATGAATGCCACGGATACCTTTATCGTAGCCTCTGAAGGAGTAGGCTTCGAGTATTAACTCAAAATCATGTTTATCTCTGGTTTCTTTTTCAAGACGTTTGTCTTTAGAAGCAAGCCAGTTATAATAACCGGATCTGGACACTCCGGCGATTTGGCAGAGTTCTTTGACATTCTGCAGGTTGCCTTCTTGAGAGACGATGGAGTGGATGATTTCGTACTTTGCACTTGGTTTATCCATGATTAAGTCCTCGGCTTTTTGTCGTTGTCCAGCTCTGTAATTTTTTTTAGAAACTCAACCTGTTGGCGCAGGTATTTCAGTTCCCGTTGCATGGAAGCGACGGACTGTTGGGCGGGCATGGTGTTGTAATCCGTGTTTTCAGGAGCAGAAACCTTGGTGTTGCCGGCGGTTTCGGTAAGTCCCTGTCCGGTTTCAAGACGTTTCTTAAGACGGCGGTAAAAACCGTAAACCCGGTTGTCGCCAAGTATGTTGATGTCATATCCAAGGTCAGCAAATATTTCGTGACTACTTTCTCCCATTTCATAGCGGGAAAGAAAGAGATTCTGAAATTCAAGGGTAAACCAGATGTGATAGAAATCAACCCTACTGGTAAATGGATTGGCAGCAAGAATGTCAATCTGTTCTGGAGTGAATTTTTTGTGGTGATAGCGTTTTTCCATGAGAAAACCTCCTTGTAATTAGTTTATCAAATCATTTGTTTTATGGAAAGAAGTTGTGTCCATAAAATAGGGTTTTGAATAAAAAAACGTGTCCGAAAAACGGGGATGCTATAAAAATCAGGTGTCCGAAATCGGGAATTTTGGAAAGGAAAAGTGTCCATTTTTATGGATACAGTTTATAATACACAGTCACAGGAGATGGCAGACAGAGTTAATCTTCAGAGAAGTGCCATGTCAAGACTAAAACTGTTAGGCTATATATCAGAACTGGCAATGAAACAGCAATGCATCCTGCCAAAGCAGTATGAACAGATAACAAAACAGGCATATGATGTGCAGAATCTGTTAGGAGCATGGATGAACAGTGATAAGAAAAGGTATGAGTCACGAAGATGAATAAAGCCGAAAGGCGTATTTGTACAGTAGTGATTTACATATAGGGATAAGGTTGTAATATTCGTCCTATTGGTGGCTGCGCTCGGCTAATACTAACAATACTAACAACGCCGGCATCGTCAATTCGGACGGCAACATCAACAACAATGTAGACAACAATAATGTTGGGGTGAGTCCCGCTTCGTCCGAACACCCGATAATGTCTCTAAGGAGAGCCATTCAGAGAAGTGAATATATTGATGTATATTCATTCTGTATTCGGACAAAGGAATCTTATTCCTTTTTATCTTGAAAGAGATAGAAAAACACATACTGTCAGGAGAAAGGACGCCTATGGTTTTCTGACTCATTGGTGCGATCTGCACCCTGACAGTCACATTAAGAAATGAGGGCAGGGAATGACAGATGAAGCATTTAAGGAAATGACCAGCTTTCAGAATATGTATCAGGCATACAAAAAGGCTGCCGCCTGTAAGAGAAGCAAAAGGGAGGTTGTGGAATTTGAATTAAATCTCAGTCATAATCTGTGGGAATTGGTACATCAGATGGAGGACAAAACCTACCGTATTGGAGGATATCATAAATTTATGATATATGACCCAAAGGAGAGGGAGATTCAAGCATTATCCTTTAAAGACAGGGTAGTGCAACATTGTCTGTGTGACAATATCCTTATGCCATACTTTGAGAACAGGTTAATATATGACAATGTTGCCTGTAGGATTGGCAAAGGAACACATTTCGGAATGGACAGGCTTACATATTTTCTGCGAGAGCATTATAAGGAATATGGAACTAAAGGATATATTTTAAAGTATGATGTCAGTCGTTTCTTTGACAGTATAGACCACGATGTCTTAAAGGAACAAATCAAAGACATACCTGACCGTAATGTGCTAGGGCTGCTGTATCATATTATCAACAGCTATTCAAAGGATAAGAATCCTGTCACAGGAGAAGAAAAAGGTCTTCCGATGGGAAATCAGACAAGCCAATGGTTTGCCCTGTATTATCTTGACCCGTTAGACAGACTGATAAAAGAGAAAAAACATATCAAACATTATGTAAGGTATATGGATGATGGAATCATGCTCCATGAGAGTAAGGAGTATCTGAATGAAGTCAGAAAAGAAATGGACATAATGGCAGATAAGCTGAAGATTAAGTTTAATTCAAAGACACAGATTTTCCCTATATCTGAAGGAGTGGATTTTTTAGGGTTCAGATTTTATCTGACGGATACGGGAAAAGTAATAAAAAGACTTCGCACATCTAATAAGAAGCGGTGGAAACGCAGGCTTAAAAGATTTAAAGAAGAGTATCGCGAAGGAACAAAAACATTGGAAGATGTAAGGCGAAGCATTGTAAGCTACAATGGACATTTAAGTCATGGCCATACATATAAACTAAGAAAAAAAGTTATGTCAAAATTTGTATTAACAAAATCGCCGAAGAACGGAGGTAACATTTAATGAAAAAGAAAAATCTATTAAAGAGAGGACTTGCATTCCTGCTTACAACAGTTATGGCAGTAGGGCTTGTATCCTATGTCCCGATTGGTATGACAAATGTACAGGCGGCTGATGGTGACACCACAACTAAGACACTTGGAGCAAGTGTAATAGCAGACCCGACAGCACCGACAAGTACAAGCGATGCGTGGACAGGAAGCTATGTGTATTTCGGTACCTATAATGGAAGCCCTGTAAAATACAGAGTCCTTGACAGCAACACCACAGTATATGGTGGCACAACCATGCTTCTTGACTGCGACAGTGTTCTGTGGGCAGGAAGTAACCCAAGCAGTAAATTTGATGATAGCAGTAATGTTTGGTCTACCAGTTATATCAAGAGATACCTGAATAGTGAAAAAGATGAGAGTGGTTCTTATGATTACAGTTCAACCGGTTTCCTAACAACAGCATTCTCTGCAACAGAGCAGAACGCCATAGCATCAAGCACCAAGAGTGCCGCAGACAGCACAGATGGAAGCGGATGGTCGGCTTTAAATTATGCTCCACTTAGCAATGATAAAATTTTCTTCCTTGACGCAAAGGAAGCAACCAATACAAGCTACGGATATAGTAATACAGATTATGATGCAGAAAACAGAAAAAAACAGGCGGTAACGCCTATTGGTGGCTGCGGTCGGCTAATACGAGCTATGTTTACGACGCCGGCTACGTCAATTCGGTCGGCGACTTCCACAACTACGATGTCGGCATCGATATTGTTGGGGTGAGTCCCGCTTTGAATATAAATCTGTCATCTGTTCTCTTCTCATCTGTCATCTCTGGTACTGCCGGACAGACAAATGCAGAGTATAAGCTGACACTTTCAGACGGCGATATGACGGTAGCCGTAAATGGAACAGTTGCAAGAAATGGAAATACATTAATCATTCCATACACTGTAACAGGAACTAACAGTAGTAATGCTACACAGGTTTCCGTACTTGTATTGGATAAAGAGTACACAGCAGGTAACACCAACGAAGCCAATGTACTTTCCTATGGTGCATTGAATATGGGAAGCTTCTCCACAACCGGAGCTGGCACATATACACTTCCATCAGACCTTTCCGGTAAAGTGATTAACAAGGATTACTTTGTATACATTATCGCAGAGGATGTAAATGGAACCTATGAAACCGACTACGCAAGCACACCTGTGAAAATATCTATTCCTCGTACAATGAATTTTGGTGTTAATGGAATTGGTGACCCTGTTGCACCTGCAAGCACAGGTAGTGATTGGACAGGAAGCTATGTGTACTTTGGAACATATGACGGAAGTCCTGTAAAATACAGAGTTCTTGACAGCAACACAACCGTTTTCGGTGGAACAACAATGCTCCTTGACTGCGACAGCATTCTGTGGGCAGGAAGTGACCCAAGCAGTGCTTTTGATGCAGATAGTAATGTGTGGGCAGATAGTGATATAAGAACATATCTGAATGGAACATTTTTAACAAGCAACTTCTCTACAGCAGAACAGAACGCCATAGCATCAAGCACCAAGAGTGCCGCAGACAGTAGTGATGGAAGTGGATGGTCATATTTAAATTATGCTCCACTTAGCAATGATAAAATTTTCTTCCTTGA
>JBGVLM010000042.1:0-40549 GCA_045124255.1 Butyrivibrio sp.
GCTTGAGTCACTGCTAAAAGAAAATGGAATAACCATTCCAGAATAATAACAATGCACTGATGACCGGAAGGAGTGCACTGTATGGGCGGAAGCTATGCACTAAAACGCCGTGCAGTGTGCTCTATGTGGTCGGAATATACAATGGTGGAGAAATGGTGAAAAAGTAGGCATATAAACAGTAGTTGAAATATGAAGATAGAATGTCCATTATGGAGATTGTTAATCAAGGTAATATTTGCAGAAGAACGGTGTATAGGTATAAGGCAGATTATGATGAATTGAGAAAAAAGAAAATGGATAGACTGTCTTTGTCTGGAAAGTTAGCAAAAGGAATTTGTGATATGATAAATAGCCATATAGAGTATTTTAATAAGTTTGATAAAGTTATTGTTTATTATGATAACGGTCAGATAAAGTTGAGTTCTATATTGAATGCTGTTCTGACGGTATTATTTGGAGAAGTAGGGTTTAGAAAAGCTGAACCTCAGAAATATAGATTATTTTAGGTTGCAGATTTTGTATGCTCTATGGGATTATTAAAGATAAAAAGAGAAGAGAGTGAGTAAATCGGAAGATGAATTTTTCTACAAGCCGCAAGAATTAAAAGGTATTCTTGAAGTGTATTGATAAGAAAAAACTTAAATAATATAAAGAAATTCTTATAATCTACCTCCCCCACAGCAATGTAGAGGAGATGTGTTTTGTTCGATTTCTACCCAAGAATAACCCTTATGAACGAATTGCTTACCTGCTATCAGTATCTTAAAGAGCATGATATGTTACTCTTATACGAGGCTTATCGCAATGGCGAAGAATTGCCATTTGATTAGATTTATGGTATAAATATGGCGGTCAAAAACTGACCGCCATATAAAAATCAAAAAATTTACACACTTTACTTGACATTACTACTTCATCATATCTAGGATATCTAACTGTCTCGTCTTACATAATGTGTTTTTCGCCCTGCACCTAATTTTTCTATAGAACCTTCGCTTACTAATTTTTTTAAAGCGGCTTCCACAGATGAACTACCCAAAGAAGGACAAGCAATTAGTGCATCTTGTTTGGTAAATGTACCAATTTTTGTCTGTGCGTATTGTTTTACGATATCATATGAAGTGCTTTTAGCACCCGACTTCCACGCGAAGCCAACTCTGTCTTCAAATTCACGATAGCATGATAATATGACTCCAAGCATATATTTAATAAATTCTTTTGGGTCGTTTTCATTTTCGTGCCATCCTAAATTGGATAATGCAAGCGTGTCATAATAGCATTCCTTTGTATCTGCGATAGCCTTTTCTATACTGATGAATTGTCCGACCACATATCCGCATTTATATAATAAAAGTAAGGTAAGCAATCGACTCATTCTGCCATTACCATCATTAAATGGATGTATACAAAGAAAATCTAATATAAAGCATGGGATAAGGATAAGCGGATCAACAATACCTTCAACAATAGCTTTTTGATAAGATTCGCAAAGGGAAGCGATTGCTGCAGGGGTTTCGTAAGGTTCCAAAGGGGTAAATAAGACTTCTTTAGTCCCATCAGTTAATGTCTTTGCAATTTCGTTAGCGGTTGTTTTAAATTTACCACCATATGAAAATGCAGTATGTTTTAGAAGTTCTCCGTGTAGTTGTAAAATATAATTTGGGGTAACGGAAATGTATTGGTAATTTTCGTGTACAATATTTAAGGCATTTCTATAGCCTAAGATTTCTTTTTCATCTCGATTTCGAGGAGTTGTTTTATTTTCGACCAACTGTTTTAAACGAGCGTTTGTAGTGACAATTCCTTCTATTCGGTTTGACGCCTCGGTACTCTGTATTTTTGCAATTTCAATTAAACGCTCAAGTTCAATGGGTTTTTGGTGAATATATAGTTCTTGTTTGCCTTTAAATTCATGTATCTGTGCAATGTATGAGATTATTTCATTATCCCATGTTCTATTAATAAGATTTGTATAATCGAAAATTTTCATAGCTAATTTCCTCCCAAATCAATTTTGTTTCTCCCAATTATACTATGTTTATGGGAGAAAAACAATGATTTTGGGAGAAAATAAATAAGCTAATATTTATAGTATGTGTAATTTTGAAAATATTATTTAGATTTAGAAACTCTGAACTAGAATCAAAGAACAAGGCATTACACGAAGCATTAGAACGATATAAGAATATTACGTCTGCTGGACGTAGGAAGCATGATGAGACATGGATGGAGTCGTACAATGATTTTGCTGTGAAGTATAAGTCTGGAATGACTATTATGATGAATTAAGGAAAAAGAAAATGGATTGACTAAAGTTACATAGAAATAGTATATATCCGTAGAAGGTGATGCACAGCCCTAAAGTGAGCGAGTTAACAGATGGCAGAGACTATGTTCTCTGCCATTTTCTGTAGAAAGGGAAATTTAATCGTAAGTATATTGGTATTGTTATGGAGATTAATGGGATGAAATATTTTGCACCATTATCTTCATATAAGGATAAGCATAAGAAAATGCTGGAAACAGTGGATTTTATTAAGATAAAGGACTACGCGGTTATTAATTTGAATAATATGATACCAGTTCCGTACGACTAAATAATCGAGTTAGATATTAACAAAGAAAAAGATTTAAGTTATAAATATTTATTGCAGGCTGAAAGCCGAGAAGTAAATAGACAGAAGAATCGAATAAGAAAAAATGCAGAAATTGTATATAGCCATAAAATGCATAATGGTAACACGACAGCTTTGACAAAAAAACAAATGATTTTGTGATGTTAGAGAAATTATGTAGGAAATATTTAGTACCTCACAGGTAGCTATTGTTAATAAGTAGGGCATTGTCAGACTAAGTATCGAGAATACAATAGTCCAATATTGACAATAAATAAAGATGTAGCTAAACTGAAAGATATAAAACCCCAATAAAATGGAGATGTTAATTTAGATAAAATATTGGCGCCGTTATTGGAGGAAGGGCTTGAACATGAAAAACTTATTTCAAATTCTCCCGGTCGATTTTTTTAAACCGCTTACAAGTAAATACAGACAGGTTTACGCAGATTGCATTCTGCTTATTTTTAATACCTTCAAGCCAGAGATTTCTTATGGCGTTAATCGTGAAATAGTGGTAAAGGCATTGACTGATTATTTTGAAGTGGATGATATGGAGATGACATTTGACGATGAGGAAACATTTATAAAGGATGCGAGAGAAAAGGCGAATGCCATCATTGCTTCGTTAAAATCCTGTGGATGGATTGAGTATGAGCAGGAGAAGAATCATCAGTTAAATGTGGTTTTGTTTGAATATGCAGTGCCCATTATAGAAAGTATGAATAAAGTGATACAGGAAGAAGAGACGGAGTATCAAGGACTTATATCCCAGATTCATGCCAGTTTACAGAACAAAGATTTATATGCAAAGCCTTATGAATTGATTATCAAAGGTGTCAAAGAGAATACAGATAGGTTGATTTCGGAATTGAAGAAACTCAATGCCAGCATAAAGAGACATATGGATAAGCAAACTGCTGATATGGGTGCTTCAGAGATTATTGACCATTTCTTTGAATACCATAAGAATATTGGTTCAAAGGCTTATTTTCGTATGAAAACTAGTGAAAATATTTCGTATTTCAGAAGTTCTATTATAGAAAAAATAGAAGAAATGATGGAAAATCCTGGAGTTATGGAACGTGCTGTTTTAGGTTATATGGAAGTTGAGCAGGAGGAAGATAAGGATAGTGCGTACGATATTTTGGTGTCAGAGTTATTAGATGTAAAGTCAATGTTTTACCGGTTGGATGAGATTGTAGAAGATATTGATGCTAAGCATATGAGATATATGAAAAATGCCGTGATGCGTGCAAGATTTAAACTGGCAACTGGTAACAACATGGAGGGTAAACTATCTAGGATATTGGACTTGTTGGCAGAGGAGCTTAACAGCGGCAGTGATAATGGTGAAGATATTTCGGGAGAACTGGCTAGTCTTTGCAATATTTATACACAGGGCTATATTTCTCCAGAATCTCTTAGGGCGATACCCGTTACAAAAAAGAATATTATAGTAGATGATATGCCAGAGGGGCAGCTTATGAGTGAAGAACAGAGGCTGTTATATAAAGAAGCACTTAAACAGAAAAATAGAATGAGATTTTCTAGGAAAAATATCAATGAATATGTTAGTAACCTTCTTGAGGGTAGGGAAAGGATGTCTGTGGAGGAGATTGCTGTTGAAAGTAAGCGTGATTTAATTCGCATAATTTACATAAGCATTTATGCAGGCAATCGTGCTAACAATTATGCATTAAAGAGAACTAATAAGCGAATTGAAAAGATGGGATATGAATTTCCACTGTTTGAAATAATCAAAAGATAGGAATGGAGTAGCTATGTTTGAGATATTGAATGAATCGGTGGCACAGAAGGAAAAATTCAGAATTGCAGCCAATAAATTACTGAATCATTGCTTTTTGCTTAAGAAGCGTGAGGATACAAAAAAGGATTATATGTTTGTAAAGCAAAATTTTGAAATGTTTGCTACGTATTTTGAATTGATTGGCTATGATTTGAAATTAAATGAAGACCAAGGTGTTATAGGGGTTGTCAATCAGTTTGGTACAGGCAGAGTTGAACTTAATAAGTATGAAAGCATTATGTTGTTGATACTTCGACTTTTATACATCGAAAAAAGAAAAGAACTTGCCACTTTTTCTGAGGAAGTGACTGTCCTTATGGAAGAAATTCGTGAAAAGTACGCAATGCTTAAAATTAAATCAAAACCTAATATGGATAAAGGCATGGAGAAGAACTTTATAAAAGTTTTTAAACGATACAATATTATTCAAAATTTGGACACAGATGTAAATCAGGCTGATGCAAGAATTGTAATATATCCATCCATTATAATGGCTGTTACAGTGGAAAATGTTAACGATTATTATGAAATGACGGAGCATAAGCTTAAGGAATATGCTGTAAACAAAGATGTTGTATCGGACATTGAGGAACAATAGAAGAAATTTCGAGAATATTAAAAGGGACAAAATCTAATGGATAATCAGAAGAAGATTTTAACAAGAATACAACTTATAAACTGGCATTATTTTCAAAATGAGAGGATTTCACTTAATGGTTCAACACTTATAAGTGGTGAGAATACTGCGGGTAAGTCTACGATATTAGATGCTATTCAGCTGGTACTTACGACTAATACAAGAAGATTTAATGTTGCGGCCAATGAAAATGGAAATCGTAATCTTAAGGGATATGTGCGATGTAAAGTAGGAAATGTTGGAGAAACTTATCTTCGTAAGAATGTGGTACCTGCCAATGTTGCCCTGGAGTTTTATGAAGAAAAGTATGACAGATACTTCGTAATGGGTGTGCATATGACTTCTCAAGATGAGGAAAGTCCTGTCAGCACTAAATGGTACGTGGAGGAGTGTAGACTTGAGGCACTGTCATTTATAGTTGATAACAGACCGGCTGTTGCTGAAGAGTTTAGGCTTAATAATAAACGCATTCACTTCATTGACCAGAAAAATGCTGCTCGCGACAGATTTAAGAGAAGAATGGGGAATCTTGATGACAAATTTTTTGACATTATTCCTAAATCACTGGCATTTAAGCCTATGGATAATGTTAAGGAGTTTATTAATAAATTTGTGTTGTCTGAGGATAGGATTGATGTTGAGTCCTTGCGTGCAAATATTGAGACATTAAGCGAATTGGAATTATTGCTTGAGCGTTCACAGAAGCAGTACAATGCATTGGAAGAAATTATTTCAACACATGAAAAAATTGAGAAAAAGGAGCAGGATATTACAGTAAATGATATATTGCTGGCTATTGCTTCAAAGGATTCCCTGCAGTATGAAATAGAGGATAGGGAAAAAGAAATCAGATTAAAGAGACAGTCAGTTGAGTCAAATATAGAACAGCTGGCTAATATTGAAAATAGAATAAAAGCGTTAGATGAGCAGATAGTTGGTATTAATATTGCTCTTAAAAATAATTCCTCAAATAAGATGATAGAAGACTGTAAACGTAGAATTGATGAGATTAATAAAGATATTGGAAAATATAAGTATGAGGAGGCAAAGCTTACAGAACAGATTAGGAATTTAAAACAATATAGTCAGTGTGCAAAAGAGATTGGCTATAATATAGTGTCCATATCTGATTTGAATGTATTGGCATCTGCTGAAGCTACAGCAGATAAAGCCACAATTATTGAGCAGATTTCAGCTTTTCAGGGGAAGAAATTAAAGGAGATAGCAGAAAAGCGGGCTGAGTGTAAGTATAGAATGGATGAGCTTAATAAACAGATAGAAGAGTTGCAGAATAGACTTATGGAGCTCAAAAAACGCAATCTCACATATCCAGAACATACAATATTGCTAAAGAATGCCATTGAGAAGGAATTTGAAAAGCATGGAATAGGTTCAAAGGTATATATACTTGCTGAACTCTTGGAAATTACGGATGATAAGTGGATAAATGCAGTGGAAGGCTATATGAATAATCAGAAGTTTTATCTGGTTGTGGAACCTCAGCACTATAATGTGGCACTGGATGTGTATAATAAAAGACGGGATAAAATACATACAGCAGGTATTATTAATACAAGGAAGCTTCCTTTGGATATGGAGGTTGATAACAAGTCATTGGCATATGTTGTGAAAAGTGAGAATAGATATGCTAAGGCATTTGCCAACTATTTGCTTGGAAGAGTTGTTAGATGTGATGATGTAAATGAACTTGAAAACTATGATATTGCAATTACAGCAGGGTGTATGTTATATCAGGGATATGTTGTAAGACATATTAATCCTAAATACTATCATGACCCATATATTGGACAGAATGCATATAGAACGCAGATTGTTAATGTTAGTATGCAATTAGAGCAACTAAGTGGTGTGAGAAAAAGTATGCGTGAGGAAGCTGCGGCCTATAGTACAGTTCTTGAAGCTGAAGGTAGGTTTAGCTTTGATATGTTAAAGCTGTATGTTAAAGCTCCGGTTAGAGCTGCTGAACTCAATGAACAGTTGAAGATAGAAAAGGTTGAATTGGAAAAGGCCACCAAGGACCCATCCTATATACAGTTACAGATAGAGCTTGAAGATAAAAAAGAAGATAAAAAGAAGGTTCTTGATGAACAGAATGTATTGATGAAAGAAAATGCAAAACTTTCTAATAAGGTAGAGTTACTACAAGCTGAATTGGCTGAGAAACAAGGATTTTACGCAGAAAGTATTCGTAGTCTTGAAAATAAGCTGGATTCAGATGGCGTGGCATACAGGGTGGCAGAGGAAAAATATTCACTTAATAGAAAAACGAAGACAGCAAAGAAAATATTTGAAAACTTTTCTCCGCAGCGAACACAGTTTGAGACTGAAAAAAACAGTCTTATGGATGAGCTGAAGAATAAACAATATCGCTACAATACTGATTTTACACAGGATTTTATAATAGGCCTTACTGGAATGTCTGAATACAGAGAAGCTGCTGTTAAACTCAAATCTGTTGAAATGATACGTTATGAGGAGAGACTAAGACAAGCAAAGGATGACTGTGAACAGATATTTAAAAGCGACTTTTTATCCAAGATGAAGGAGCTTATAGAGAATGCCAAAGCTGAGTTTAAGAGTCTAAACAAAGCATTGGATAATATCTATTATGGTGATGACAGCTATCATTTTACAATTAGTTTTGATAAGAAAAAAGAAGGCTTGTACCGCATGATAACCTCTGAAAACAATTACGAGGGCATCAACCTGTGGACCGCACAGTTTGAAGAACAGTACAAAGAAGAAATGGCGGAGCTTTTTGACAAGCTTATGACTAAGGATGATAACGGGCAGAAAATAGTTGAGGAATATACAGATTACCGTTCATATCTTGATTATGATATAGAAATTCAAAAAAGAGATGGCAGTAAGCAGCTGTTTTCAAAAATATATGGCGAAAAGAGTGGTAGCGAAACACAGGTTCCGTACTATGTTGCCATTGCAGCATCCTTTTATCAGCTGTACAGATATGGTAATAGTGTACGCATAATGCTTTTGGATGAGGCATTTGACAAGATGGATGATGATAGAATTGGTTCCATGATGGAGTTTTTCAATGGCCTCGACTTGCAGGTAATAATGGCAACGCCACCGGCAAAGATAGAAATTATAGGTGAGAAGGTAGATACTGTTTTAACCGCCATAAGAGTTGACCAGAGCAGTATAGTGGAGGAATATGACTTTTAAGAAGATACAGGAGACAGTTTTAAATAAACTGTTGGATAAATATGAGAAAAGTAAGACATTTACAGGTACAAATCAGGTAAATCAAAGCTTTGCAAAAAGGATTTCGGATATATTTCCTAAATATAATGATGATGCAGAATATGATTTGTTTTGCGATATCAATGAAGCTTTGCATGAACTTGAAATGTTACAATATATTTCCATAACATGTAAGAGAGGCGATATTATAAATATGGTCTCTTTGAATGTTGCAAATCTGGAAAAAACATACAAATTTGTCTCTCGCGAGCCTAAAAGGGACGAGTGTGGTTGGTTGCTTGATACGATGAAGGCTTTTGAAGAAAAAGTAAAAAATAGTTCAGATGCTGAATTGCTTGGAAGGTATTTTCAGGTTCAGAGGGAAAAGATATCTAAAAATCAGAAGGTGGAATACTATGATGGTGATAAGGATGATTATAATGATTTATTGATGCTTGTATCAGTATTACTTACAAATAACAGTGAAATATTTGTAAGAGATTTATCAATCAGATTATTTCATGATTCAAAGAGAGTAGAGAAGCTTGAGTCCAAGGCGAAGGGGTTGTTGTACCAATATGGTGATTATTTGGATAAGGATTCGGTATTTGAAGAATGTAATGTTCTAAAAACACCAACATATGTGAGCGTAAAAGGTAATGCTATACTGGTGATTGCTGGGCAGACAGTGGATTTATCAAAGTTTGTGGGAGATATAGCATTGTCTACAGAGTTGTTAAAGGAACTTGAAAACATAACTGTTACAGGAACAAGGGTTGTGACTGTTGAGAATCTGACAAGCTTTCATAATTATGGAGTTGTTAAGAAGGATGCTGATGATTTTGTCATATATCTTGGTGGATTTCATAATAGGGCAAAGAGAGAATTTTTGATGAAATTGTATGAATGGAATGAGAATAAGGAGTATAGACATTTTGGAGATATTGATGCGGGTGGATTCTATATACTGGAGCATCTAAAGCGTAAGACGGGTATTCCGTTTATATCAATGAATATGGATATAAGTACGTTGGATAAATATATGGAGCATACCAAGGAGTTGACTATAAATGACAGGAAGCGACTTGAAGCTTTGCTTGGAAAAATAAAGAATGATAGGGAAGTGATTGAGTTTATGCTGAAAAATGGATGTAAGCTCGAACAGGAGGCAGTTGGATGTGAAAGATCCATAACGAAGTTGGACTTAAAATAAGAAAGTTATATGAAAATGGAAAAATCTTGCTTGAAATTTTACTTATGGTGGGAGAAGCAAAATTTCGAAATTTAATTTTCGATTTTTTTTGAATCACATCAAAATCTATTGAAGAAACTGGATACTATGCGTTATAATGTTTAAGATTTATAACGAGTTACAAAAGACATTGCTTATTCAATAACTATCTAGGAGGTATAAAAAATGCAAAAGAGAACGAAACTTTCAAAACAAATACTGAGCTTTATATCGAGCTTAATAATGATATTTAGCCTGTTACCGATGTCAGCGATGGCGGATACGATAAGCGGTGACCCTGTAGCATATTTGGATTATGACTATGATTCTGGCGAGTTCGTAACTAAATCTGTTTCAGCAAGTGATTACACGGAGGTAATTGACACCACAATTACACTTGGCGAAGAAGGAAAGACCACTTGGTATGTGGTCAGTGGTTCGATGGACACTAGAAGCCGTATTACTGTCAGTGGTGATGTGCATCTGATTCTTGTGGATGGGTGCAAGTGGTACACTAACGGCGGAATCACTGTGGAGGGAGAAAACAGCCTGACTATCTATGCTCAAAGCAACGACGAAAGTACAATGGGTAAAATGTTCTCAAACACAGATTATAGTGTTAATGCTGGTATTGGCGGAGAAAATGGAAATAATTGTGGAACTGTGATAATCAATGGTGGTTATATAAATGCTGGTGGAGTTGGTACTGATACTGACTGCGGAGCGGGTATCGGCGGAGGTGCAGGTGCTGATGGCGGTAATATTACCATCAACGGAGGAATCGTAACGGGGAATGGTTCGTGTGGCTATAATGGCGAAAAAGGTGGTGCTGGTATTGGTGGCGGAAACGGTGGAAACGCCGGATACATCACAATCAATGGTGGTGTAGTGTCAGGGTATACAGTAAACGGAAGTGCGAGTATTGGCGGTGGTTGCTGTGGTGACGGCGGTGACATTATCATTGCCGGCGGCACGGTAACTGCAGATGTTATTGGCTGTGGAGCCAACGGCGAGGGAGGCTCTGTTACCATTAGTGGAGGTTCTGTTATTGCCAATGGTTGTGGCGGACAGGGGGCTTCTATTGGTGGTGTAGGCAGTACGGTTACCATCACAGGTGGTACGGTTATGGCAAATAAGTCGTACTTCAAGTATGTCGGACAAATAATTAACGGATATGTTGCTGATACAGGCATCGGTGGAACAAACAGTACTGTTGTGATTAAAGGAGGCGTAGTAAAAGCCATTGGTGGCGGTAAGAGCAATGGCACGGGCGGACCTGCGATAGGTGGCGGGGACGTTATAATCTCCGGTGGCGATATTACCGCATATACTGGATACTGTTGTGGTGCAGCCATTGGTGGAAGTGGTAAAAATGAAGGCGGAAGTGTTACTATAACAGGTGGCACCATATATGCTGCAACTGGTGCGATTAACAGTGAGAGAACCGATACGACTGCCATTGGCAATGGAATGGATGGTAGCGGTTGTAAGGTTACTATTTCCGGTGGTACATTTACAACTGATACTTCGTTTAGCGACACCCTTGCCAATGTTTTGGTTGATGGCTAAGGTTTCCGTACCTACACAACAGAAGACGAGACCATTACTTACGGCGGTTGGCTTAACACAGATTTGAAAGCGACTGGTATTTCTGCATCAGTTTTGCCAATGCCATTTGAAAGTGTTGCCATTGAAACAGACAAGGACAGTTGTGACTATGGTGATGATGTGACTGTAAGTGTAGAGGCTATCTTGGACGAACAATATAGTGAAGTTACATACCAATGGTCTGTGGACGGAGTTTCAGTTGAAGAAAGTATGTCAACATATACAATGAAAAAGCCGAATGCTGGTACACACATCGTTTCCTGTACAGTTATCAGTGAAGGAGATTCTCAAACGCTATCCACAACAATTACTGTGGACAAAGTAGGTCAGACTGCACCGAGCGTAAGCAAGACAGACGAAACTGTTTTCAACAAGGCAGATGGAAAGATTTCCGGTCTGACAACTGCAATGGAATGGCGTAAAGACGGCGAAAGCACTTATACGAAAGTAACAGATGCTGAGCTTACTGACCTTGAAGCAGGAATATACTATGTCCGCTATGCAGAAACATTTAACTTCAATGCTTCACCAGAGACAAAGATAGTAATTGACGCGGCACAGGAAGTGATAAATCCTGCAACCGGAGATAATAGCAACATCCGGATGTGGTTCGCAGTTCTGTTCGTAAGCGGAATGGGTATTTTCGGACTCAGCATTTACAACAGAAAAAGAAAAACAGCGAGAAGTAACCCCTAAAGCTAACGGGCGGTGATGGAGTGATCCATCATCGCACGTTTTTACGGATTTTGAGCAAAAGATTTCCCACGTGTTATGAATGTACATTTGTATTATATATTTTATAGTAAAAGACGAATAGAAATTATCCGAAAATCAAGTTCCTATGAAAAGGATCATTTCAGCATATGAAGAAAATAAAAGAAATGAATTAAAGTATTATAAGAAACGTAAACGGTAATTGAGCGCTTACTCTTCTAAGCCTTATGGTTAGAAAAATTCCCCCAATCTCATTACTTTTTCTACCCATACAGAGTATTTTTCTCCTCTATGGTAAGAAAAAATCCAATAAATCCAACTAAAAATCTACCCATGTGAGGCTATTTCATGGCGTATGGTAAGAAAATTTGATGATTCCACCTCTGAAATTCTGCCCATAAGCAGGCTTTTATCATTCTATGGGCAGAACATGAATGAAGGGAGCTTGCCGGATGTATGGATAATTCATATTTTTGCGGATAGAAAATCGTAGGATATAAATTTAATAGGTTCCCCCTCATCCAAAGGGAGAACCTATATTAGTTTAACATTCCCTATTCGAATTTTTCTTCATCAATATAAAGAATGATGCTAGTAACATTATGCCGAGTGCTATCGTTACGAAAAGCCATGTTGTTACTTTTCCGGCGTTGCCGGCTTCAACATTTGTATTATTATCCTGACCACCGTTTGCTGCGCCGGAAGGTGTTGTTTCTTCGGTTGAAGAAGTTTCCTGCTCGGATGTAGGTGCTTCGGTTGAAGAAGTTTCCTGTTCGGTAGTAGTTCCTTCGGTTGGAGCATTTCCCTGCGATGTCTTTTTATTTGTTGCTGTTATCATTTTGCCCTCTGTATCAGAGCTTAATATCACAAATTGGTTTTCTGAATAAATAACACTTGATATATCATATCCTTCGGCAGCTTCGACCTCTACGAAACGGTAGGTTCCCGGACCAAGATTGGTATAGGTAACCTGGCCATTGCTATCGGTATCTTTTACAAGAGTTTCGCTTTCAGGAGTATAGTCTTCCCAGGCAGAATTATTATATTGCTGAAGCTTGAAGCTTGCGCCTTCGATAGGAGCCAAAGTATCTGCGTCTTTTTTGGTAAGAGTAGCAGATTTACGTTCGCTGGCTTCAATACCGCCTGTCAGGTAATTAATTTTAAGGCTTGGACTTTCGGCTGATTCCGAATTGCTGTTGCAGGTTAGGTATGCGGTGTTGGTATATTCTTCTTTGGAAAAAATTCCGTTATCATTAGAACTCTTAGCCTTTATATAAACCTGAAATGCATATACAGGATATTCTCCATTAATGTTATATATATCAGCGACTGCATTTAATTCATCCTCTGTAAAGTGTATGTAAGCAGCAGATATTTTTGTTTTAAAATCGTCTGCGTTATCGGCCATTTTTAATGAATCCGGAAGGGTTCCAAGGTTGACAAGAATAGTTTTTTGGTCTTTGGAAGAGCCGTAAGTAAGCGGATGATTGTTAATATATTCTTCCCATTCACTCTGGGACTCAAATGCGGCTCCGTTAACTGTATCCTCTTCATTAATGTTAGTAAACTGCTCTGTTATGTCAAGTTTAAAAGCTGATTTGTTTGAAAGTGTATCGTTGTCTTTTGGATGATTGATAGGTGTATTTACTCTGATTGTATCTACAATTAAGTCATCCGGCAGAACATCTTTTATAACAACATTTTCAATAGTTGCAGCAGTTTGACCGGTATAGACAGCCAGAGCGTTATCATAATTACCATAAATGTACCAGTCCACAGTTGTATCATCAGTATCATGATTACCAAGTTTGCTTAAAAGTCCGTAATTCCAGGTAACGTCAGGATTATCTGCATAAGGAAATCCGGTAGAAGCAGGATTCAGAGGAATTGTCAATTGTACACCGCCGATATTTACGTTTGCGTCAGCACGGTCCTGGCGGATACAGTAGCAGTATACTTCAAAATAACCGGAGACTTCCATGAATTGTTCACAGCCGTCTGTAAATGTACATATGATTTGATTATCCTGAACCTTCCATTTGCCGATGACCATATTATTATATATTAGGTCACTTTCTGAGAGTGAATCGTTAAATGAGAAGCAACTGTCATCCAGATTTATCTCAAAATAATCCCCGCTTTTAACAATGTTATAGAACTTATCTGATGTGATTCTCCAATCAATAGTTACCTTATAATATTTACCGGCAAGCAGTGAGCCGTTAACTACATTGTCTTCAACTACAATATCCGAGTTTTCGGTATTTTCTATGCTGATTGCAATGTCGGAAAGACTATTGGTTACAGATGAAGCATCTGCAGCATTAACAGCAGTTATATTGTCTATGCCTGCAAAGAATATTGCTACAAATAGAATTGAGCATAGGATAAAGTAAATTACCCCGTTTTTGACTGTTTTTTTCATACTTACCTCTCCTTTGGCAGATTATGTTATCTGATAAAAATTATATCATGAATTTAACAAATAGTTAAGAAAAATTTGAATGCCGTAAATCATATTGTTTTTAAAAGATTAGCTTTTTTGCAGTTTATTTAGTGGATAAATAAAAGAGATAGTGGTATAATGTGGATATATATAGAAAGGGATTGCTGTGTGTATTAATGCCTGCACCGGCAATTGGTGCTGAAAAATGTTCTTGAGATAGCTGAAATGCATTTATGGAGTGAAGGAAATGGTTAATACGAAAGAAAATAAGCTGATGACAATTTTAAAAGGGGTATTTTTATCCTTCGTGGGGATAATATGCCTTTATTTAATTTTAGGGCAGATATTTCTTTCAAATGAAAAAGCAATCGGACAGAAGGAACATGAAACTTTCTCTGACGGATGGGTTTGGATACAGGAGGATGGCAGCAGAACAGAGATTGATATTCCCGGCAAATGTGAAGTTGAACGTAATGAATTGATGGTGGTGGAAAATGTTCTGCCGGATGACGTTAAAGATAACCAGTATTTGTGTATCAGAAGTTCCAAGCAGGAATTGAAGGTTTATGTGGATGGCGCACTGCGTCACGAATACTCTACGGCGGACACAAGACTTTTTGGAAAGGTAAGTGCTGTAGCATTTGTATTTGTTGAATTGAACTCAGATGACGCAGGTAAAAACATCCGTATGGAGGTCAGGACGGATTCATCATACTCCGGTGTTTTCCATGAGATATATTATGGAGAGAAATGGGAAATATGGAGTTACTTATTTGAAATTAACGGATTAGAGTTATGCATTGGAATTTTTATGCTGATTCTGGGCATTGCGGCAATCGTGATAAGCGTGGCATTGAAAATAAGCTATAAGAAGAATGTTGAGATGGAATTCCTGGGTTGGGGCGTTTTCCTTGCGGCAATATGGATTCTTGCCAACTCAGTTTTCAGACAGGTAATTTTCCCGAGCGTATCTGTAATAAGCGATATTGCATTTTTTATGGTAATGCTTTTAGCAATCCCGTTTATGCTGTATTTGGATTGCGTACAAAATGGCAGATACCGGAAAGTATATATGGTGATGATTATTCTGAATCTGGCAGATACGGTTATCTGCACGGTATTGCATGTTGCTAATATCGTAGATTTTTCCGACACCATTAAATATATGGGAATAATCGCAGGTTCCTCTATTGCAGTTTTGGTTTTTACAATTATAAGGGATGTTATAAAAAAACATATTAAAGAATACAAACTTGTTGCACTGGGCATTTTGACAATTTGTGTGGCAGCGGTAATCCAATTGATTTTATACTTTAAATGGACTAATCAGTTTAGCGGTTCAATTATTGCAATAAGTCTTATATTTGTGCTGATTATTTCTTTTGTTAATACCATGAATGACATTCTCGGACTGGAAAGAGAGAAACAGCAGGCAATTACATCTAATGAGGCAAAGGGCAGGTTTCTGGCGAATATGTCCCATGAAATCCGAACACCGATTAACGCTGTGCTTGGAATGGATGCAATGATTCTCAGAGAAACTGAAGATGAGAATATACGTGAATATGCCGTGAATATCCAGAATGCGGGACAGACCTTGCTGGCACTTATAAATGACATTCTTGACCTTTCCAAAATTGAATCGGGCAAAATGGAAATAATTCCAACTAATTATGAGTTCAGCAGTATGCTGCATGATGTGGTTAATATGATTAAGATTAAGGCGGAGGATAAGGGCCTTAAAATGAATTTTAATGTTGACCACAGTCTGCCTTTTATGCTATGCGGTGATGAAGTAAGAATCAGACAGGTTCTTATTAATCTTTTATCCAATGCCGTAAAATATACAAAAGAAGGCAGTGTGGGACTTACGGTTACGGGTTCAAAGGATGGAGATAATATTTTGCTCAATTTTGTTGTGGAGGATTCGGGTATTGGTATCAAACAGGAGGACCTTCATAAACTTTTTGCCAGGTTTGAGAGAATCGAGGAAGAGAGAAACCGTAATATCGAGGGAACGGGACTTGGTATGAGTATTACGCTGCAACTGCTGCACCTTATGGGCAGTGAGCTGAAGGTGGAAAGTGAATATGGAGTGGGGTCAAAGTTCTATTTTGAACTGGCACAGCAGATTATTAATGATGAACCAATTGGTAATCTGGATGAACGGATAGAGAAGCTGTCAGCCGGTCAGAAATATGAAGTTGCTTTTGAAGCACCTGATGCACAGCTTTTAGTTGTTGACGACAATTCGATTAATAGAAAAGTATTTATCAATCTTTTAAAACAGACCAAGGTACATATTGATGAGGCGGAAAGCGGTTTTGAATGTATTGAAATGATAAAAGAAAAGCATTATGATGTGATTTTCTTAGACCATATGATGCCGGAGATGGATGGTATTGAGACCCTTCACAGAATGAAGCAGATGACGGATTATCCATGTGAAAATACTCCTGTCGTGGCACTTACGGCTAACGCAATTCAGGGGGCCAAAGAGATGTATCTGAATGAGGGCTTCGATAATTTTATATCCAAGCCAATTCGTCCTGATAAGTTAGAAAAAATGATTGCTGATTTGCTTCCAGAGGAAATGTTGAATGAAAAATCAGGCGAGGCTTTCACAGAAACTGAACAAGGTGAATTTCCACCTGTCGAGGGCCTGGACTGGGATGCTGCAATGGAACATCTGGCGGATAAAGAACTTGTAATGGAAACGGTTCGTGATTTTTATTCTACTATGACGGCTGAAAAGGAATATCTTGGCCAATGCTTTGGCAATATTGATAATGATGAGATGTTAAAAAAATATCGTGTTAAGGTCCACGCAATGAAGAGTTCTCTTGCACTTATAGGCATAAGCGGACTCAGTGAAAAAGCAAGAGTATTGGAAATGGCGGCTGCAAGTGGGGATAAAACCACCATATACGAACAGACAGATGCTTTTTTGCAGGAGTGGGAGCAGTACAGGGAACGACTTTCAATTTTTGCACCTAAGAAAGAAGATAAAGTTAAAGCGGATTTGAGTGTGGTTCGTGAGCTGTTATTCAACTTAAAGACTGCAATGGATGAAATGGATATTGATTTGGCGGATGATATTATGAAGTCTCTAAAAGCCTATGAATACAGCCGGAGTATTTCAGATAAGATGGAAAACCTTGCGGCAGCGGTAGTTAATTTGGATGTGGAAGCAGCGGCGGAAATAATAGAAGAAATTATTAAGCTGCTATAATACATTCTTATAGACATATATAGAAAGGATTGGGAATAAAATGCAGAAGATTTTGTTTTTAGGAAAACTGGACCAGACCATGGAAATTTTGTACAAAAATATGTGTCGTGAATATCAGATACAGTTTTGCACAGAAATATCCAAGACCATGCAGAACATGATTAGAATTGTGAAGCCGGATATGTTATTACTTAACATATCAGAAAAGAATGAGCTGACAAAGAAGGATTTTGAAATCCTGACCACTATGTATATGCATATTCCGTTACTTTGCTTAGCTGATAAGGAGCTTTTTTATGAATATGAAGAATTCATAAAAAACGAGAATGTGTATTGTGTACATCGTCCTGTACTGGCTGATAATGTTAAGGCAAAATGTGACGTTATTTTGAAAAAATGTGAAAATACTAATCCGGAGGATGAGGAAGAAGCTGTGCAGCGAAAGAGCATACTGGTGGTGGATGACGGCGCCATAACGCTACGAAGCGTAAAAGCCCTTTTGGATAGCAGGTATGAGGTCTCTGTTGCAACATCAGGAGAGAAGGCACTCAAACGTATGGAAAAAAGTCTTCCGGATTTAGTGCTTCTTGATTATGAAATGCCGGGATTAAATGGCAAGGAAACATTGGAAAGAATCAGGGCAGATGAAAATATGAAGGATGTTCCGGTAATTTTTCTAACAGGTGTGGCAGACAAACAATATATCGCGGATGTATTGCAGCTAAATCCAATGGGATATATTCTTAAACCGCCGGACAAAGAAAAATTATTTGAAACAATAGAAAACGCATTAAATTTTAAGGAGGAGTAAGGATGATTACACGCAGGAAAAAACTTGTAACAATGTCTGAAATCAAGAGATTTCTAGGCGCATTTCTGGCACTTATATTAGTGCTGACAGCGTTACCAATGTCTAACAGACAGGCACTTGCCAGCGATATGGTAACAGTGAAATTACATTTCAGAAATTCTGGACAGTGGTCTGAAGTGTATGCCTATGCATGGGAATCTGGCACTATCACAGCCGCATGGCCGGGTAATAAGCTTACCAAGGGTAGTGACGGATTCTACACATACGAGGTTACGAAGAGTAGTTCAAGTCAGTTGAATTACATATTTAATAACGGTTCGGGAACACAGACGGGAGATTTGTATGTCACTACAGATGTTTTGTCTGCTGCGGACGAAGTTGTTGAATTGTGGCTTGACACAGATCAAAATCCTTCAACTACGGCACCATCCGGGCTTCCAGAGGTTAACGGCAATCAGGTAACATTCAGATATGAGAGCGATACTGCTCAGAGTGTATATCTTGCCGGTTCTATGAATGGCTGGAGTACTACAGCCAATAAAATGGATGAAACAGAAGACGGTGTATTTACCTGTACTCTTGAATTGGAGACGGGAGAATACGAATATAAATTCATAGTAGACAGCGGGTGGGTTACAGACCCTGATAATGATTATTGGGTTGGTAACAGCAGCACCGGAAACTGCCTTGCTATAGTTCCGGGTATCACAACAGAGTCCGTAAGTATTAAAGAGGGCGGCTCAATGGAATTGCCTTCAGAGCTTGAGTATTTTACTGCTACAGGTTGCGTATCTACCAAAGCTGTTACATATACTTCAAGCACATCCGGAGTAACAATAAACGGATACAAAGTAACATTAGCGGATAGCTTTACGGCAAAAGAGTTTGATGTAACAGCTACAACAGCGGATAACGAGAGCAAAGTAGTTAAAGTTAAGATTTATGAACCGGGGGATATTACGGTTAAGATTCATTACGATAGAAGTGATAGTGCTGAAAGTGCATGGAGTGCATGGATTTGGTCAGATAATCTTGGCGGTCAGGCATATGAACTCGAAAATCTAGATGGAGAATATATAGCTACATATACCGTAAGTGAAGAAGATATTCTCTTTGTAAACTCTTTGTACTACATTATGAGAAAAGGGGAATGGGAATCACAGGAAGACACAAGAACTATAGACATTTCCAATGTGGTTGCTGGTACGGTTCATTCTTATGTGTATACAGACGGCAGTTACGACAATGATACTTCAGAGGCAGTTTTGGGAACAAAGATTACATCCGTTGATTATGACAGAGCTACTAATAAGATTATTGTTGTTGCTTCCGGTGCTGTAATTAATCCTGCTACAGCTTTTGCACTTAAAAAAGCTGATGGTACAGCTATAAGCATTACAGGTGTTGAACAGTCAGGAACAACATATACATTAACAATTGGTGAGGATTTAACCTCTCTTGTTAAGGTTTGCGGAACATATAAGCTTACCTACGATGGTAATGAATATTATGTTACTATGCCAAACGTATATACAACAGAAGAATTTGAAAATGAATTTACCTATACAGGTGATGATTTAGGTGCGACCTGGTCCGAAACAGAGACCACATTCAGAGTATGGGCACCTACTGCAGACAGCGTCAAAGTACAGTTATATGCAACAGGCTCAGATGCAGAAACAGGAAGTGCTAAGCTTAATGCATATTCTATGACTAAGGATGTAAATGGTACATGGGTTGTAACAGTACCGGGAGATTTGAACGGAACATATTATACTTATCTTACCAATGTTAATGGAGAAGTAGAGGAATCCTGCGACCCATATGCCAGAACAACAGGTGTTAATGGAGAAAGAGCAATGGTAATTGACCTGGCTTCCACAGACCCGGAAGGATGGGATTCAGATGTAAGCCCTAATGCAGGAATGAGTTATACGGATGCCATCATTTATGAGTTACACGTAAGAGACCTTTCTATTGATGAAGAGTCCGGGGTAAAAGAAGAATGGAGGGGTAAATTCCTCGGCCTCACACAGAAGGGTACAACCAACAGCAGTGGAATATCAACAGGCTTAGACCACATCAAAGATTTGGGAATTACACATATTCATTTACTGCCTTCTTATGATTATGCTTCAATTGATGAGACAATGACAGAAGAACAGAAGGCAGCAGATACATCTAAGCAGTTTAACTGGGGTTATGACCCACTTAACTATAATGTACCGGAGGGTTCATACTCAACCAATCCTTATGACGGTGCAGTAAGAGTAAGTGAAATGAAAGAAATGGTACAGACCCTCCACGAAAATAACATAAACGTTATTATGGACGTGGTTTATAACCATGTATATGATGCAGGAAATTTCTGCTTTAACGAAATTGTACCTAATTATTTTTCAAGAACTAACGCTGATGGAAGCTATTCTAATGGCTCAGGATGCGGTAATGATACAGCTTCAGAAAGAGCAATGGTAAGAAAATACATTGTGGACTCCGTAACATACTGGGCTGACGAATATCATATTGATGGTTTCCGTTTTGACTTAGTAGGACTTTTGGACGCAGAGACAATCAATCAGGTTGTTGAAGAGGTTCACAAGACCCATCCGGATGTAATTTTCTATGGCGAAGGCTGGACATTGGGTACAGCAGTAGAGCCAAGCGATACTACAATGGCAACACAGGCTAATGCGTGGGCAACACCTGATTTTGCATACTTTAGTGATACAATCAGAGATTTCATTAAGGGTAAGAATGATGAAACATCATGGGGATTTATACAGAATACCCAGGACGGTGACCCTGAGGGAACTCTTATGGAGTGTTTCATGGCAAATACTTCATGGATTCAGAATCCTACACAGGTAATTAATTATGCATCGTGCCATGATAATTACACCTTAATGGATAAGATTAATGCCACAAAGGCTTCGGAAAGTCTGGCGAACCGCATTAAGATGAATAATCTGGCAGCTTCAATTTATATGCTGTCAGAGGGTATTCCTTTAATACATGCCGGAGAAGAAATGTTAAGAACCAAGGTGGACAGCGACGGAAATATTATTCATAACAGCTATAATTCACCGGATTATATTAACAGTCTTAAATGGGGCAGCCTTGATTCAGAGGAATATCAGAATGTAAGGGATTACTATAAGGGATTGATTGAATTCCGTAAAAATCATGCTGCATTAAGACTTACCTCTAAAACAGATGTTAATAACTCTATCTCTGCGACCTGGATTGATGAAAATGTAGTTATGTTCAATATAGATACATCTAATATTGCAGATGAAGTGTCAGACGGAATCATAGTTATTTATAACGCTGATACTGCATCAAAGACTTTCTCATTATATAGTAGTGGTATTAGTGAAGGAACATGGCAGATTTGTATTAATGACGAGGCAGCAGGTACAGAGGTTCTTGGAACAGTAACTAACGGAGAAGTAACAGTTCCTGCAATTTCTGCATTAGTTCTTGTAAAGGGTGAGACAGTAGATACTGATTCAGTTTATGTTCAGAATACCGTGGCTGAAACCGGTAGGGTACATGTTGAATATGTTGATGAGGACGGCAATGTTCTTTCAAGTAAGAGCATAACCGCAGCAATTGGAGCAGCATATACCACATCAGCAATTACTATTGACGGATATACATTAAAGACTACACCTGATAATGCTTCAGGAGTTCACACATCAGCAGATATTTTTGTAACATATGTGTATTCAAAATCTTCTTCCGGCAATAACGGTGATAGTGGTAATATTAGTGGTGAGGTTGAGGTAATCTGTCCTGAGACAAATGCTAATGGTGCAATGATTGATAACACCGAAGCAATCGAAGACAAAATACCATTAACAGATACAGAGAAGGAAGCTATTGCAAATGGCGATAATCTTAATATTATATTAGAGGTATCTGATATCACAGAAGAAATAACTGATTCAGATATGGAGAAGATTACAACCGCTCTTGGTAAATACAAACTCGGAATGTGTATGGATATATCTTTGTGGAAACAGATTGGTTCAGGAACCAAAGAATATATCACAAATACTACAGGAAATATCAGCATTAAGATTACTCTTCCGGAAGAATTAAGAGCTGACAACGGTGTAACAAGAATTTATAAGATATTAAGACTGCATGACGGAGAAGTAACTGTAATTGATACGGTTTATGATTCTTCAAAGCATACATTAACTTTTGAAACGGATAAGTTTTCAACTTATGCACTTGTATATTATGATACAGACAATACAACAGGTAATAATGACCCTGACGCAGGAGCATTAAATCAGCCGATTTTAATGTTGTCAATTATACTTATAGGTGCGATGGGTGTCCTGTTAACCGGAAAAAAATATCTTTTTACTGTAAAATAATGAATAATTCATGGTTTAATTGTTGATATTAAGGCGAATTTAAACAGTAATATAATAGGGCTTTTGCTAGATAGATATAAAATCTATATAGCAGAAGCTCTGTTTTTACAAACTGCAATTTTCCATTTTTTCTTCCTTTAGAATAAAATTTGTTATATAATATGCTGAAATGACAAAAAGGAGATATTTAAATGCCTGAAAGTAAGTCAGAATATGAACATATTTCACATACTTTTTATCCGGTATATAATGATAAGTCCAGAATACTGATACTTGGGAGTTTTCCGTCAGTTAAGTCACGGGAAGAAGGCTTTTATTACGGACACCCGAGAAACCGTTTTTGGAAGGTTATTGCTGCGATATGTAACTGTGAGGTGCCAATGGACATTGAAGCGAAGAAGAAAATGCTGATTGAGCATGGAATTGCAATATGGGATGTAATTGACAGCTGTGACATAAAGGGCTCAAGTGACAGCAGTATCAGAAACGTGATACCTGCGGATATAAAAGGACTTATTGAGAAAACTGATATACAGAGAATATTCACAAATGGCAGGACGGCGGAAAAATTGTACCGCAGACACATTCTGCCGTTAACGGGTGTTGAATCAGTCGGACTTATGTCAACCAGCCCTGCAAATGCAGCGGTTTCTTTGGACAGTCTTATAAAAAACTGGAGCGAAGCAATTAATAAGAATTTATAAAATATATTAAAATGGAGGAATTTGAAATGCCGTTTATTGATTCAAAAATTACAATGCCTGTTCCACAGGAGAAAAGAGAAATTATTAAATCCGAATTGGGAAGTGCGGTGGCAATATTAAGTAAGCCTGAAAGTTTTTTAATGGTTGGATTTGAAGACAATTATGACCTTTATATGGGTGGAAAGAAACTCGAAAAGGGTGCTTATGTTTCAGTAAGCTTATTTGGAAATGCACCGGCTTCGGCTTATGAGAAAATGACAGCTAAGATATGTGAGCTTTATGAGAAAGAGCTTGGAATTCCGGGAAGTGCCGTTTATGTAACATATCATGGAGTAAATGACTGGGGCTGGAACGGCAGAAATTTCTAGCGTACTTTGGACAAATGATTTTTTAATAATGTGTTTAACTTTTTCTATACTTTATCATAAATATATTGTATAATTCCATTACATGCGTAATTTTAGGAAGGATACAGAAGAATGATATATAATAATATTTTGGAGGCTATAGGGCATACTCCTTTGGTTGAGCTTAAGCATATGACGGATGAGGATAGTGCCAGAATACTTGTAAAGGTAGAGGGACTGAATGTCGGAGGTTCGATTAAGACAAGAACGGCCTACAATATGATTCAGGATGCAGAACAGAGAGGCGTGATTAATCCTGACACTATTATTGTTGAGCCGACAAGCGGCAATCAGGGAGTTGGTCTTGCACTTATTGGTGCAGTCCGTGGTTACAGGACTATTATTGTTATGCCTGATTCAGTAAGCGAGGAGAGGCGTCTGCTGGTACGTCATTACGGAGCAGAGGTTATTCTTGTTCATGATGACGGTGATATAGGAAAATGTATTGATGAATGTCTGCAGACTGCACTCCGTATGGCAGAGGAAAATCCGAATGTATTTGTTCCGCAGCAGTTTGTGAATCCTGCCAATCCGCAGATTCACCGCAGCCAGACGGCATTAGAGATTCTGGAGGATGTTAACGGACCGATTGACGGTTTCTGCTCGGGAATCGGTACAGGCGGAACGATAACAGGAATTGGTGAAGTGCTTCGCGAGAAGAATCCTGATATGACAATATGGGCAGTTGAGCCTGTTGACGCAGCAATTCTTTCAGGCGGTTCAATCGGAACTCATTTGCAAATGGGTATTGGAGACGGTCTGATTCCTGACATCCTTAATCAGGAAATATATGATGATATTTGTGTAATTGAAGATGAGGAAGCCATTACAACATCACAGCAGCTTGCCCGCAGAGAAGGACTGATGTGCGGAATTTCAAGCGGAACCAATGTTGCGGCTGCAATTAAGCTTGCTAAGAAATTGGGAAAGGGTAAAACTGTTGTTACGGTATTGCCTGATACGGCCGAAAGATATTTCAGCACACCATTGTTTGAGGAATAAATAAAAAATATGACTTGAAAATCACTAAAAAACTGCCAGAAATTTTGGCTGGATTTTTAGTGATTTTTTATATTGCGGTTAGTGAATGTAAAGAGTATTCTATCAATATCTCATTTAATTCATAGATTCATAATTCTCATATTCACGGTATCTCACCGGAATCTATCGGTTTAATGACATAATTTGCTAAGAAGGGAGTTTTGTCTATTGACGGAAATAAATACGGCTTTGTCTGGGGATTTAGAGGTTGCATCGGTTCCGGTATATGCCGGACAAACTAATATGCTGCCAAGAATAACAGGTGACAATACAGAAGACAAAATACCAAATGAAGGTAGGATTACTTATGACATAAAATTTGCAGTATATATACCCGGCGGAGAAAGAATTAAGCTGATTATCAATGTTGAGGCACAAAAGGAGTTTAATGCCGGATATGATTTGGTTACACGGGGAGTGTTCTATGGTGCCAGAATGATATCTGCACAGAAGGACAGAGAGTTTATTGGCGATGATTATGACTCCGTCAAAAAAGTATATTCTATATGGATATGTATGAATTACTCCTAAATATGCCAAAAACACAATTACCTCTTACAAAATGTCTCAGAATAAGATATATGGTAATTATACAGGCAAAGCACGTTTTGACATTATAGAAGTAATTATGATATGCTTAGGTAAAGCAGACTTTATCAGATAAATTTGGAATTGGTTCAACAGTAAAATTGGAGAAGAAGATGAGGCAGATGTGTAACTTAAGTGATTTGGTAGAAGAGCGTGGAATACAGCTAGGAATGAAACAAGGACTGGAGCGAGGTATGGAACGTGGCAGAAATTATGGAGAGGCTTCCAAGCTTGTTTCAATAGTGGATGCTTTCGTAACTAAAAATGGAGTTGCGTTAGAGAAGGCACTTGATATGCTTAGTGTTTCTGCCGGGGAATATGAAGAAGCCAAAATGATATTATTTACAAAGGGGAAGCTTAATGAGTAACAGTAATGCCGGTACAGTTCAAAAAGCCTTTGATAAAAGGTTAATTATTGAAACTATTTTATTTATTATATATGCCGTTCTGACGCTTATCGGTGCGCTTAATCATGAACTTTGGATTGATGAGGCTCAGGCGTGGAATATTGCCCGTGACAATGATTTTATGGGGATAATTAATGCGATGAGCTATGAGGGGCATCCGCCATTGTGGCATTTTATTTTACATATTTTTGCACTGATGGGATTCGGATGGAGAATTGTTCCGATTATAAGCTGGGCATTTAATGTAATTACAGTGGCACTAATAATCTATAAGTTTAAATTCAATACACTGCTTAAGGCGGCAATTATTTTTTCGGCAGGATTTCTTTTTTATAATTCGGTCATTTCCAGGGTATATTGTCTGATTCCGCTGATTTTATGCTGTATTGCACTTGCATATCCGAACAGAAAGAAATATCCGCTTCTGTACGGAGGTCTGGTTGCGCTGCTTGCCAATACGCATGTGTTTGTCTGCGGAATCGTGGGTGCATTGGGAATCCTTATGCTGGTTGACCTTTTTAAGGATTGGAAGAAAAATAAATTTAAAAATAATATGCTTAATATAGCGGGGCTCATTATTGCGGCTGCAGGTGTGCTGATTCTGATTTTCATGATTTTTAACTCCATGGAAAATAACTGTGATTTTGAGGGCAAAACAATTTCTTTTGATTATGTGGTTAAGAAATTTATGTACAGCTTTGAGAATATTGCCGTAGTGGCAGTATCGAATATACAGGAGCAGACTTTGGCAAGCTCTTTGTGGGCTGTTCCAATCAAAACAATGTTTATTGTAATGCTGTTACTCCTGTTAAGAAGACCGAGAGCATTTCTTATCGAGGGAATATTTGTCGTTTTTTACATAATTGTTTGTGAAGTAATCTGGATTACACTGCCTAACCGTGCTGCAATTTTTCTTTTCTCATTTGCTTTTTCGGCATATATTGCAAGGCAGGAGCGTCCGATTAAGGCTGACAAAATATCTGCTGATAAAATCAGCAGCAGCTTATTAAAGAAATTAGTCGGTTTTGTTTCAAAATGTTATAAAAATGATTTGAAAATATATGAGGCTGTTTTATGTATTACAATGGCAATTACGATTCCGATTGGTGCCTCATATCTTTTTCAGGATTATTATAAGGATTTTAATGCATGGCGTAAGGTTGCAGACTATATAGAAGACAATATTGATGAGAAATCGATTATAGTTACTGAGTATGACGGAGTTCCGGAACTGTCAGCATATCTGCCGGAACGGGAAATATATAATTTAATATACGCAGATTATTATACCTACATCAGCCATAAACAGTTTCCGGACAGAATGGATTATGAGAAAATATGCAGTGATTTGTCACAGTATGAGCATATATACTATCTGGAGTACAGTTCGGGTTTTAGTGAACCGAATTATGAAAATTCAGTGCTGGTTGTAAATGAGGGCTTACAGTTATATGCAAATATGATTTTTGCGGAACTCGTTGAACTTGACGACGCTTCTCTTTATAAGAAGGTTACGGAATATAATAAAATGAGGGAATTGATGGATAATTCAGATGAGGATGATATAGGAAACATTGAAAATACGGAAAATATTACTGAATTTGAATATCCGTTGGATGAGAATGTTGAGGATGGCATTGAGATTGATTTAACACTTGCTGATGCAGTCAGGGCAGAATTGGGATATGCCCCGGAGCATACGCTTACACGCAGTGATTTGGAGAGTGTAACTTATCTTGGTGTTTTTGAAACACCGGTAACTTCATTGAGAGGTGTGTCTTTTCTTATAAATCTGTCAGAAATTCACATAAGCAGCGGGTATATTGAGGATATCAGTGAATTGAACGGATTACAGAATTTATCCTCAATTGATATATCAAACTGTTATATTGAGAGCATTCCTGATTTGTCGGACTGCCCAATGCTGACATCCTTATATCTTGTAAATAATCTTGTGAAGGATATTTCTCCTGTTATGGATATTCCTTCCATCAGATATTTGAGTCTTGAGAATAACCGAATATCAAGCCTTGCGGCAATAAAGGATATTACATGGCTTGACGGACTTGGTATTGATAACAACTGTATTCTTGATTACTATCTGATTGAGACTAATGAAAAACTTATTACGGCGATTAACAATGCTTCACAGGCACAGTATGCACAAATGCTTGAGACGGAGAACAGGGCAAAGGAAATTGTTGCCGGATTTGGCAGTCAGGAGTCTGAACTCGAGCTTGAGAAGCTTATTTATCAGTATATAATTGATAATATGGAATACGAAATAGTGTCAGGTCCTATGGCGGCATTTGGGTATTACGGAATTTTTGATGGTGTCGGTGTGTGCGGTAATTATGCAGAGGCCTTCTGTCTGCTTGCCTGTCATGCCGGGCTGGAGACTTATGTATGTTCAAGCGAAACCCATGCATGGAATATTGTCAAAATTGACGGACAGTATTATCACTGTGATGCACTATGGGATGAGGGCGAGGAAATATGGATATATTTCAATCGCAGCGGAGAATATATTTCCGGTATTTCAGACCATGAATATGATGTGAGACGTTATCCGTTCTGCGAGTGATAATGGAAGGATAAAAAATATGAATATCAGAAGAGCAGTTAAAACAGATATGAAAGGAATAAATAAGCTTTTGGAGCAGGTTCTGATGGTGCACCATAACGGCCGTCCGGATTTGTTTAAAGCTAATGCAAAGAAATATACGGATGAGGAGCTTTCAATAATAATTGAGGATGATGACAAGCCGATTTTCGTCGCTGTTGATGAACAGAACGAGGTTATGGGATATGCTTTCTGTATGTTTGTTCAGCACATTGACAACAATATTCTGACAGATATAAAAAGTCTGTATATTGATGATTTATGTGTTGATGAGGCAATAAGAGGAAAACACATCGGAAAGTACTTATATGAATACGTAGCTGATTTTGCAAAGGAGCAGGGCTGCTATAATCTGACACTGAATGTCTGGTCATGCAATGAAAGTGCCATGCGGTTTTATGAGAAATGCGGACTTGTACCTCAGAAAACAGGAATGGAGAAAATTTTATAAGAACTGACAGGCCGTAACGCTTTGTGCATTGTGAAAAGCTTACATTCACCTAAAAAACACTTTTTTTCACGTTGATACCACTTTTTGGACAATATTTCTCCTTTTTTATTTTTTATTATTATAAAAAATATTGAAAGGAATAAATATAATGTATATTTTAAAAAATGCCCTTAGAAGTATCTCAAGGTCTAAGGGAAGAAATTTACTGATTGGAATAATAGTCTTTGTAATTGCTGTTTCTGCATGCCTTGGACTGTCAATAAGGCAGGCTGCCAGAACAGCAGAGAAAGAGGCTTTGGAAGGTGTTACAATAACGGCTCAGATTTCCGTTGATAGAAGTTCAATGATGAGTAACATGAAAAATCAGGCACAGGGCGGCTTCGATAAGGATGCATTTAAGGAGGCTCTGACAGGTACAGCCTCTCTTACAGTTGAAGAAATGCTTGAATATGCAGAACTTGATTCGGTTGAGGATTTCTACTATGCAGCTACCATTTCAATGAACGGAAATGATGATTTTGAGCCGGTGAGTTCTAATTCCTCATCAGGTACTTTTGATGTTGATGATGAGAGTACGGAGGATGAAGAGGACAACAGTGAGAGCAATATAAGCTTTGGCAATAATCAGTCGGCGGATATACCGCAGATGGGCGGAATGGATAATTCCAAGGAATTGGGCGGTTTTCAGATGGGAACATTCGGAACACAGGGAGATTTCACCGTGGTTGGCTACAGCTCTGATAGTGCAATGACGGATTTCATTAACAAAACAAGCTACATAACAGATGGAGTTATGTTTGACGAAGGCACGGAGGAATATCAGTGCGTGATTTCGGATGAGCTTGCTGCTTACAATGACCTTGGGGTCGGAGATGAAATTACGATTGTGAATCCTAATAACGAAGAGGAAAGCTATACTCTTTCAATAGTCGGAATATATGTAAATACACAGTCAACTGTTTCACAGAGTAACATGATGGGTGGATTTTCAACATCAACCGATTCTGCGAATCAGATTTATTTAAGCTATAATGCACTCAAAAATATTTTGGATATCTCAGAGGAGAATGCAGAGGTTACAACTGATGAGAATACAGGAATAACTACAACAACTGCAATACCTGAGCAGGTATCCGGTACATATGTTTTTGCAACTGCAGAGGATTACGGGAAGTTTGCAGAGGAGGTATATGAGGCAGGACTGAGCGAAGAATATGCAGTAAGTTCTTCGGATGCATCGCAGTATGAGCAGAGTATCGTTCCATTGGAGAATCTCAGTGCAATGTCAATGTATTTTCTTGCTGTTGTGCTCGGAATAGGTGCAGTGGTACTGATTGTGCTTAACATTTTCAGCGTAAGGGAGAGAAAATACGAGGTTGGAGCCTTAACTGCAATCGGAATGAAAAAATATAAGGTGTCATTGCAGTTTTTGACTGAAATACTTACCGTAACAATTGTTGCCGTATTCTTAGGTGCAATCGTCGGTTCCGTTACATCCGTACCTGTAACAAATGCCTTGCTTGCAAGCCAGATTGCTGCTCAGGAGTCAGAGGCTGATTCTGTTGAGGAAGCATTTGGAAGACAACAGAATATGGGCGGAATGCAGGGTAATATTCCGGATAATATGCAGGGAGGAAAGCAGCCGGATAATCTGTCAATCGGCAATAAAAATATAAGTGAATTAAAAACACAGGCAGTTGAATATATTTCAGAGGTTTCCTCTGCAACTGATTTTTCAGTACTTTTGAAGCTGTTGGGAATAGGGGTGGCACTGGCACTTGCAGCCGGTGCGGCGTCGGTAATATTTATTATGAGATATGACCCGCTCAAAATACTTGCAAATCGTGATTAGGAGGAAACAAAATGGCTATTTTAAAACTTGACAATATTTCGTATGGCTACAATAAGAATAAAAAAGTACTGAACGGTATTAATTATGAATTTGAAAACGGTCATATTTATTCAATAGTTGGTAAATCAGGAGCCGGAAAGACAACGCTTCTGTCCGTTCTGTCGGGTCTTGCGGAGCCGTCAGAGGGTGAAATATATTATAATGATAAATCAATTAAGAAAATTAACAAATATGATTACAGAAGCCGATATGTCGGAGTTGTGTTTCAGAGTTTTAATCTGTTAACAAAGCTTACTGCTCTCGAAAATGTTATTTTATCAATGGATATATCCGGAATAAAACTCAAAAATAAAAAAGAAAGGGCTTATGAACTGCTCGAAAGTGTAGGACTTGACAGGGATGAGGCAAACCGCAGGGTGCTTAAATTATCCGGCGGGCAGCAGCAGAGAGTTGCAATCGCAAGAGCATTGTCATATGACCCTGAAATTATTCTTGCTGATGAACCGACCGGAAATCTTGACGGAGAGACACAGAAGGAAATACTTGATATATTCAGAAAACTTGCAGAACAGGGCAAATGTATAATACTCGTTACACATTCTCCGGAGGTTGCAAAAAAATCGGATTATGTATATGAATTAAAAAAAGCTTAGGTAATTATTAACATATCTGTATTGCCGAACTGACCCTAAATGTCATACCTAAAATCATGTTAAAAATGTACTAAAATTGTATATTTTGTTGAAAAAATATAGTGAAATTGTTATAATAATTTAACAGAGTGTGATAAAATTTTTCGTTTTATCGTGAATAATAACATAATAAAGGGAGGACACAATATGTCAGAAGTACAGAAGGGATTGGTATACACCAATGAGAATTGTATCGGATGCAATAAGTGTATATCAGTATGCCCGGTTATTACAGCTAATAAAGCGGTGGTTAAGGACGGAAAAACGGTTATAGAGGTTAATCCTGATAACTGTATTGGGTGCGGTTCATGTTTTGACGCATGCGAGCATGGTGCAAGAAGCTTTAATGATGATACGGAGGCTTTTTTTGATGCATTAAAGAAGGGTGAGAAGATATCGATTTTGCTTGCTCCGGCGTTTGCGGCAAACTATCCTAATGAGTATAAGAAGATTCTCGGAGGCTTGAAGAAGCTTGGTGTAAACCGCATTATCAGTGTCAGCTTTGGTGCGGATATTACGACATGGGCCTATATTAATTACATAACAGAGCATAATTTTACGGGCGGAATTTCGCAGCCATGTCCTGCGGTGGTTAATTATATAGAAAGATACATTCCGGAGCTGCTTCCAAAATTAATGCCGGTACACAGTCCGATGATGTGTTCCGCAATTTATGTTAAGAAATATATGAAGGTTACTGATAAGCTTGCATTTATCAGTCCTTGTATTGCCAAGAAATCAGAGATTTCTGATGAGAATAATAAAGGATATATATCATATAATGTTACTTTTGAGCATCTGATGGAATATGTCCGCAGAAATAAGATTACAGGTACGCCTGTTACAGATGAGATAGAATATGGTCTGGGTTCAATTTATCCTATGCCGGGCGGACTTAAGGAGAACGTATACTGGTTCTGCGGTGAAGATGTGTTTATCCGCCAGATAGAAGGCGAGAAGCATGTATATCATTTCCTTGAGAAATATAAGAGCAGAGTTATGGACGGAAGGGAGCTTCCGTTTATGGTGGACGCATTAAGCTGTGCACAGGGCTGCTTATACGGAACAGGTGTTGAGGAATCCAAGACCGTGAACGAAGATACACTTTATGAAATTCAGCGTATTAAGGCAGCAGGCAAGAAAGCAAAGGGCGGTGCATGGCAGGTAAAGAGCAGTCCTAAACAGCGTCTTGCCGCATTGAATAAGCAGTTTAAAAATCTTGATTTGAATGATTTTATCCGTAAATATACTGATAAGTCAGCGGGAAGGGTAATTTCTAAGCCTGATACTCAGGAGATGGAGAGAATTTTTGCAAGTATGCATAAGGACACACCTGAGGCAAGAAAGATTAACTGCGGCTCATGCGGATATGAGTCCTGTAGGGATATGGTTACGGCAATACATAATGGTAATAACTACAGAGAGAACTGTATACATTATGTAAAGGATGCTGTTCTCAGGGAAAAAGCCAGGGAACAGGAGATTTCTTTGGAAATTGAAGCTAAGAACAGAGAGATAACGGAGAAGAACAGTGCAATCAGCGAAATGGTTGAGATTGCTAATGAGGATTTTAATTCCTTAAATATTTCTATTTCAGAGATGGTAAGCGGCAACAATAATAATGCTGAGGAAAGCAGCAGAATCAGCGGTGATATGGTGGATGTGCTTAAGTTCTGCGATAAGCTTAAGGAATCCTTTGAAGTAATTAATGATTTGTTAAGAAAGCTTGAAAATAATAACAACAGCATTACACAGGTGGCAAGTCAGACGAATCTGCTTTCCCTTAATGCTTCCATTGAAGCGGCAAGAGCAGGAGAAGCAGGAAGAGGCTTTGCCGTAGTTGCGGAAGAGATTAAGAATTTAAGTGAGACCAGTAAGGACGCTGCTCTTAGCAGTAACTCCAATAAGGAAGAGATTGTAAGAGCCATGAATGTTCTTATTGATGAATCTGACAGACTGATTAAGATAATTGATGACGTTAATGAGAGAATCAGCAATCTGGCAGCAAGTACTGAGGAAATCGCAGCCTCTGCAACCGTGGTAGGTGAAGTTTCTGATGATTTGAGGGCTAAGTTTGAGGAACTGAGAAATCTTTAATAAAATTTTTTGGACCTGATTTACGAGGACATCAATGAACATCCGTTTAAACATAAGCAAGGAGTTACATTATGAGTGAATTTAATGACAGGGCAGATGAATTAAGAAATGCTCAGGGAGTGCATTATAACTGTGCACAGGCGGTTATTATCCCTTTTGCGGATAAGCTTGGTATGAATAAGGAACAGCTCTATAAGCTTACTTCTAATTTCGGAAGCGGAATGAGAAGGGGAGCAGCCTGTGGTGCAATTACGTCAGGTCTTATGGTACTTGGATTGTTTGGCGTTGATGATATGCAGACAATAAGCGATTATTACAATCGTCTTAAGAAGAATCATCAGGACAGTCTGGATTGTGTGGACTTACTTCGAATCAACAAAGAAAACGGCGGTGATAAGAAGGTTCATTGTGATGGAATGATACAGGAAGTAATTACCATTCTTGAAGATATTCTGACTCAAAAGGGCAAATTATAATGTGATTGGAGGAGTTGCGGGTGCATTTTGTAAATGCAAAAGGAATCCTTTCAGCACATAACGGTATGAATATATACAGAGGATGTACGCATGGCTGTATATATTGTGACAGCAGGAGCAGATGCTATGGCTTTACACATGATTTTGAGGATGTTGAAGTCAAGCAGAATGCTCCTGAATTGCTTGAAAAAGCACTTCGTTCAAAAAGAAAACCCTGTATGATAGGAACCGGGGCAATGAGCGACCCGTACATGCATTGCGAGGAGAAATTGGAGCTTACCAGAAGGTGTCTGGAGCTTATTAATCAATATGGCTTCGGAGCTGTGATTCAGACCAAATCCAATAGAATTTTAAGAGATTTGGATTTATTAAAAAGTATTAATGAGAATGCAAAATGTGTGGTACAGATGACGCTTACGACCTATGATGAGAAGCTGTGCAGGATTCTGGAGCCTAATGTATCGACAACAAAGGAAAGGGTTGAGGCGTTAAAAATATTCCGAGATAACGGAATACCTACGATTGTATGGTTAACACCTATTCTGCCGTATATTAATGATACAATGGAGAATATTGAAGGCCTGCTTAACTATTGTATTGAAGCAGGGGTTCATGGCATAATTGTTTTTAAAATGGGTTTGACATTAAGAGAGGGTGACAGGGAATATTTCTATCAGGCTTTGGATAAGTATTTTCCCGGAATGAGTGAGAAATATACCCAAAGGTATGGTTACGCATACGATTTGCAAAGTGACAATAATAATGAATTGATGAAATTTTTTAAGGATACCTGTCAGAAAAATAATATTCTGTGTGAGGTGGACAAATGTTTTGATTATCTGTATGAATTTCCTGAGAAATATCATCAATTGACATGGTTTTAGAAGAAAATAAATTTTAATGACATTTTATCGGCTCGCTGAATATAATATCCAAATGCTGTTTGGGGAGAATATATGGAAATATATGTGGTACAACCCGGGGATACTATAGACAGAATTGCGGATGAGTTCGGAGTTGAAATAGAAGATGTTATATATGATAATCAGCTGATTTATCCTTATGAACTTGCAGTAGGGCAGGCATTATTGATTAGAAGTGGACAAAGAGAGACAATAGGAGAAATTGTCAGTAACGGATATGCATATCCATTTATTAATAAATGGGTGCTTGACAATACTTTGCCATTTCTGTCAGAATTGTCTGTCTTTTCTTATGGTTTTACACCTGAAGGGGAACTGGTTTCTCCGCTTGTTGATGATGTGTGGATGGTGGATGAAGCGTTGGAAAATGATGTGCTTCCGGTTCTTACGCTCACGCCGCTTGGTAAGGACGGAAGATTTAATAATAATCTGATAAGTGCAATTGTACGGAATACTTCGAGCAGGGATAATCTGATTAACAATCTTTTGACGGTTATGGACAGTAAAAAGTATGGCTCATTAAATATTGATTTTGAATATATAAAGGCGGAGGACAGGGATTTATTTACTGAATTTGTAAGAGTGTGTACGGAAAGCATGCATGCAATGGGATATAGTGTCTCTGTTGCACTTGCACCAAAGATTTCAGCAAATCAGCAGGGGCTTCTGTATGAGGGCAAGGATTACAGGGCACTGGGGGAAATTGCGGACAGTGTGCTTGTTATGACCTACGAATGGGGTTATACCTATGGACCTCCAATGGCAGTTGCACCGCTTAATATGGTGCAAAAGGTAATAGAATATGCGGTTACGGAAATACCGCCTTACAAAATAAGCATGGGGATTCCAAACTATGGCTACGACTGGCCACTGCCGTATAAAAGAGGAGTTACCAAAGCACGAACAATCGGTAATGTTGAAGCGGTCAGAATAGCAGTCAGGCAGGGCGCTCAGATACAGTTTGATGAAATCGCACAGTCGCCGTATTTCAGATATGAGGATAATGGAATACAGCATGAAGTCTGGTTTGAGGATGTACGAAGCCTGCAAAAGAAATTTGATGTAATTAAGCTGTTTGAACTTCGTGGCCCGGGATATTGGCAGATTATGCAGCTGTTTCGTGCAAACTGGCTGCTTTTGCAGGATAATTTTATTATAAAGTAAAATATATGGATTGGTAATGAAAAAGCGGTTGCTGTATGTGATTATATTTCACAGACAGCGGCCGCCTTTATAATTATTCTGCCTTAATTAAATCGGATGTTAAATCAACTGTGATTGCAGGCCGGATTCCCCAACCTTCAACACATACCATATAAAAATCTGTTGTGGTGGCAGGAGCTATATCCAGACTTACCATATGGCATTTGGCTGAATCATCTTCAACAGGGTCTCTGAGCCACCAGTAAATTGTATCGGTATGATGAGAATCCTGAATTATATATTTGTAATTCGTGTCTTCGTTCTGGATGACTGCTTCAGGAGTCGGTGTGGCATAAATGGAAATTCCGCTTCCTTCAAACCATTCAAGCTCATCTAAGGACAATAAAAATACCTTATCCTTGGTTACAATTGTATCCTGGCCGGAAACGATATTACCTTTGGTAGTAACGGTTGTTTCTACAATTGCCTCGCGCTCTTCTTCGGTAAAGTTATATAAGAATCCTGCTTCATTATTATATGCATTTTTATGTTCAGAAAATGAATAGCTTGTAGGGGCGCATATCGGGTACTCAACGTATTCTTTGTCAGAGTTAAGCCATGTTCTGATTGTTGAAAGCGACCAGTCTCCGTTGCCCCATGCAATTGTTCGTATTTTCATATCAGTACGGGCTATTGAATCCTGCCATGACTGGCTTTCTCCGTTGTATCTGCCCGCATCACCACCGTCAGCACCATCAAAGCCTTTCATCGTAAGAACCTTATCGGAGATAAGTACTGCGGTTTTATCATCATTAATTTTTAGAACTTTCCATACGATATCAGCGTTATTATATCTTCCGAAAATAATGGTATCACCGATTTCGACATCTGCGGCAGCTGCGTTGTTATTATCTTTGGTGGTTGTCTCTTCACCGGAGGTAGTGTCATCTTCGACAGGCTTGGAAGCGGCAGTATTTTCAGAAGATGTCGTTTCGTTATTCTCCGAAGCTGTGGTTGAATCAGCAACATCAGTTGTTTCTCCGTTTGCATTGGTTCCTGTATTACTGTTTTTAAGTATGAAGGTTCCGGCAAGTATTGAGCCGGCAATAACAAGTGCGGACAATGCTATTACAATAGGAAGAATATATTTTCTGCGTCTTGGCTTTGTAACAGGAGATGCTGCAGGTTCTATATCGGAAGTACTTACGTTGGTACTGTCCGAAGAAGCCGGTGAATCTGAGACGGTACTTTTTAAATTATTTATACAGTCGATAACATCAGAATAATCACCTTTCTTGTAATTAAGCCATTGATGTGTCATCAGGAAATATTCCATTGATTTGGTAAGTGTAACATCTTCAATCTTATATACAATAATTGGAATTGATTTGGTGACAGCTCTTTCAATTTCTCTCAGAACATGCGGAGAGTTGTTGGAATTTTCCGACAGAACGAGAAGCAAAGCATTGGATTGGTCAATTCCGTTTATTATTTCTGAAGCATATTCATAACCTGAACGTATATCTCTGGGTGCAAGAAAACATTTATTGTTATTAGCCTCAATAATTTCACAAAGCTTCTGTGCTATTGCGGCATCCTTTGAAGAATGGGATAAAAATATGTACATTGCATAAAAACCTTTCTTGATAATACTTTTCAGATTAATATAACAGATTTGCAGAAATTTGTAAATTGGAATTTATTTAGTCCCCTAACTAACTTTCCTTATTTTATAAGGCTTCCAGAGCCTCAAACTATGAAACTGTATGTATTTTCCCTTGTTTTTGCCCTTATGGGCAACTTACAAGGGAAAGTTTTTTCTTATTGCCCCACAACCTTATCCAAGAGCCTTGCGGAAGTCCGCTTGGCTTCTCTTGTGGCATGGGCGTAAACATTCATTGTGGTACGCACATCGGAATGACCCAACAGTTCCTGCACATCCTTTGGCTGTGCACCGCTTGTCAGAAGATTGGTTGTATAGGTGTGTCTTAAAGTGTGGAAGTGAAAGCCTTCCAACTCAGGCACTCGCCGACTGGCACTCCTGCAAGCATTTTCAACTGTGCTTGGAAGTTCCAGACGACCATCCGCCCTCAAACATACAAAGGAGATTTCCGTGTAATCCGGCGGTACATCCTGTGTGCCATCAAGACTGTAATACTCGTAATGCACACGATTCTTTTCCCGAACCTCTTTGTAATAGTTTTTGTGGTACAACTGTCCGTACTGAAAGCGTTGCTTGTGCTGTTCCTTTTTGGCTGCTTTAAGGATTTGGGCGAGGGTATCGCCAAAGTCCACCACACGAACCTTTTTACGCTTTGTAGGACCAATCTCTGTTTTGTGTCTTGTTCCGTTGTAGCGGACACTTCGCCTTACAGTCAGATACTGTTCCTCAAGGTTAATGTCCTGCCATGTCAGTCCTGCAACCTCTCCCAGTCGAAGCCCTGCATAGTAAGCTATCTGCACCGGAAGGATTGCGTCCCTGCTTCTTTTGGAAAGTTCCTCCAACAGCTTCTGATACTTTTCGTGGGAAAGCACCATTGCATTTGCGTCCGGCAGGTCATCCTCTGCAAATAAATCCACATCATCCGGTTTCCTTTTCAATACCACATACTGCATGGGATTGAAGGTAATAAACTGTTTGGGAAATACTGCAAATCGGAATGCCTGCTGTAACACAGCCGAGTAGGAATGCACATAATCCTTTGTGTAGCCTTTGGAAACGAAGTTTCCGGCTGTTCCCCCAAAGGTAAGCAAATCCATAAACTGCTGTAAATGCTCTGAAGTGACGGTTTTCAGCTTGCGGTTGCCGATAGGATGTTGCTTAATCCGGTTGACCGCCTGAAGATAATTACCAACCGTTCCATTGCTTAATGTGCCGACCTTCAATTCTTCCTCTGCCCAGATGTCGAGCAGTTCTCCAAGTGTGATATTGTCAGCCTTTGCAATAAACTTCTTGCTTTCGTAATCCTCCATAGCCTGTCTTAATAGCTTTTCTGTTTCACTTTTGCTTTCCGTACCCGCAAATTCCTTTTGTACCAGATTTCCGCTGGCGTCCTCCACATAGAAGCGGTAGTACCATTTCTTTCCTTTTTTTCTTACAGAACCTTTTGCCATAATCGTTATTACTCCTTTCGATATTGGACAATCGGAACTGATGAAATGCTTCTTGCGTGTAAGTATCTTACGGACAAGTCCGTAAGCCAATTCGTCGCTCGTCAAATCTGTAAACAGCTTGACTCGCTTGCACTCATTGTATCATAACTCCGGTTGTCTAACTATACCGATTCGGAATCTTCCGATAAAAGATTTGCAAGCCTCTGTGTGGCTGTCTCCGGTTTCTTGGAATAGAGCCTTATCACATCCGCCATGTCATTAAAGGCATTGACTGTGTGGGTAATCTCCCTAAGAAACATGATTTCGTTGTATTCCTTATTCGATTCAAAACCTATGGTGGCTGCTATGTCCGCATTCTCTGTGTTGCCCTTAAAGTTCTTGCAGGCAAACTGGAACGAATCCATAAACAACTCATACTCCTGTAACATCAGTAGCAGTAGGTCTTTCGAGAAGTCAGCTTCCTCATTATTCAGGTCAAAAGGTAAGCGGTTTAAAATACTGCTCATTGCATCACGAATCTGTAATTCTCTTTTATCCGTAATGTCTGTTTCGTATTCCTCTGCCTCTCCCTTGAGCCATTCCACGGATACATGAAGTGCTTCTGAAAGTCCATCCAGCACCAGCTTCTTGGTATTGTCGATTGTTCCGGCTTCATATCTCTGAATGGTGGAAGCTGTGACTCCCATCTTTTCAGCTACATAAGGCTGTTTCAATCCTAATTCCAATCTTCGCTGTTTTGCCCTGCTACCGATTAGCTTGCGTAATTCTTTATCTTTCATCCTGATACGCCTCCTTTTTCGGTATGGTACTACTATAACATATATCTTTTATAATTGCAATGTGCAATTCAATAATTATTTTTAAAATTTCGTAACGCTTGACAAAAAGATATAAAAGGTTTATAGTGGGCTTAGTCAGAAAATTGCATAATGCAATTCGTAAGGAGGTAATTTAATGACAGAAATGAAAATTGCCTTATCCATTGAGGAAGCAGCCGACTATACCGGTATCGGAAGAAATACACTCCGAGATTTGGTAAAGTGGAAGAAGCTCCCGGTACTTCAGGTAGGAAGAAAGGTTCTGATTAAAACTGATATACTGGAGCAGTTCATGGAAGCCAACGAGGGCAGAGACTTAAGGGATAAGAATACTGTCAGAGCAGTTAGCAGAAAAACTGCTGTAACTTAAAAGGGTGGCTTCCTACGAAACCACCCTTTGGTATGTATCAGACCGAAGCCATGATATACCTACACGCAAATAGATTATATCATGTGCTTCCTCTGGTATCAACCAAAACTTACGGGAAAGGAG
>JBGVLM010000043.1:0-16187 GCA_045124255.1 Butyrivibrio sp.
TGGAAGAAATGGAACTTCCGTTTCAATAAAAAAATGCCCACGGAGCAATCCGTGGGTGTATACAAAATGCTGGTGCTTAATTGCCAAAAAATGCTGGAAATTAATTGCCATTTTTTGCTGGAAAGTACTTGCCGTTTACAATTGTCTTATTATCAATATGAAAAGCAATGCTATTGGGCTGAAAGAGGTGTTGGAGATTATCCAGAGCCAGAGAGGAATAATCCAGAGAGAATTATCGATGTCGAGCGATAAATATAGAGTTTTTATTGTCAGAATATATAGAGTTTTTATTGTCAGAATGTTGTAGATAATAATAAAATATTTTGGTATAATCATTTATTATTACAATAGATTAGGTGGAGGTTTTTATGGACGTAAATACATTTTTTAAATTAGCCGAAGCATATATGAAGGAGAACTATGGTTCAGAAGATGTTTTAAAAGAAATGTCAAATACATCTGAAATACATACAAAATTGACAACAATGGGATGCAAATATTTGAGTGATAATATATCAAATAAGCCGAAAGAGATTGTTCAAATAAAAAAATATGTGACTGCATATATTAATTCAATTCGTAGTTAGCAATAAGAGGTGGCTATTATGATAGACGTATATTTTATACCTAAAGGCAATGGAAATTGTGTTGGTGCAATATCTCTAAAAGAATTTGATCCACTTATCAAAATGGATATATGGGCGCCATATACAATAACTCCAGTTACTGATAAAACAATATTGTTTAGAAATGATAATAATGAGTTTACCATTACAACCAATAAACCGTTTAGACATAAAACGGGACAAATAGATGTTAAATTTCTCAATAATGGTCTATTAAATGTAACTGTAAGAGAATTATAGAATGGGGTGTTTGATTTGTACAAAAGTAAAAAACAACAAAAAATACCAGATATATTAGTTTATTCAACACCATTTGAAATTTCAGATGACCAGTGGGGATATAAATGGATAGGGTTTTATAATGGTAAGCGATTTTCTGTTATTCAACGCAAATGTGATGGGAATATACAATTAGACGAAGAAAAGGGAATATATGTCTTTGAAGAAAATGAACAGACAAACTTATTGCCAGAGGGGCTACGCAAACTAATTTATAAGAATCCCTTGTCTAATAAATACTTTTCATTAAAAATTGGAAAAGAACAATCTTTTGAGATAATAATGACACTTATTGAGAATGGATATGATATAGAAAATGATATTGTATGTCGATGGACAACAGAATATCCATATCAAGTTTGTGAGAAGAAAAACAACAGAATTTTAGCAGAAATTATGGTAGATGGTAAAGTCGTATGGTACGCTATAAAAGAGGAGAAAAATACTATGGAAGATAAAATGTATTTAGAACTTTATAAGAAACTTTTGAAATTATACAAGGAAGATAAAGAAGTTGGTATTAGTTTTGATCATAAGTCGAAAAAGAAATTTAATTATCTTTCCAGCAGTAAGATTACTGATATTGACTTAGAAGATGATTATATGTACATCATAACAGATAATGGAGATATATCCATTTATAGAGAAAACAAGATTTCTTATTTGGTAAGAAGAGACCGAACATACAAAGATAAATATGTTATTGATTCTGATGAATTTATTATTGTAATTGATACAGAAGATTGTGATAGCGAATAATGCGTTAGTATAAAGATACTGTTTTATGGCAGTATCTTTTTCTTTACTTTTATAGCAAACCGTGACAGTCTTGACTGGAAGGACTATGGGGCGGATAATATTGTAAATACGGTTCTGAAGCATAAGAATCTTCAAAACGGCTCAATTATTCTAATGCATAACGGTGCCAAATACACCAAGGACGCATTGGAGAGAGTCATTGTCGGACTTCAGGAAATGGGCTATGAGATTGTGCCGATTTCGGAGCTGATTTATAAGGACGGGTATGAGATAGACCATACCGGTATGCAATACATTAAATAGAAAACGGAGTATACAAATGAAACAGGAGAATAAATCAAAAATACTTATTATTATTGCAATGACAATTTGGGGAACAATCGGGATTTTCAGAAGATATATTCCGATGTCCTCGGGTATCATTGCATTTACGAGGGGATGCATCGGAACAGTTTTTCTTGTGGCTGTAATGTTTCTTACACGAAAGAAAATATCCTTTCAGGCAATCAGAAATAATCTGATTCTGCTGATTATATCCGGTGCGGTTATGGCTGTTAACTGGATTATGTTGTTTGAATCATATAAATACACTTCGGTTGCTACGGCGACAATCTGCTATTATATGGAACCGGTATTTGTTATGCTTGCATCGCCTTTTTTGCTGGGTGAAAAGCTGTCGCTTAAAAAGGTTATCTGCATTATTGTGTCGCTTGGCGGTGTTGTACTGGTATCAGGTGTAACGGGAATGACGGAGTTTTCATTTGGCGAGATTAAGGGCGTGCTGCTTGGACTTGGAGCGGCAGTTCTGTATGCGGCAGTTGTAATAATTAATAAAAAGCTTAAAAATATAAGTGCATACGATAAAACAATCGTGCAGCTTTTGGTATCCACGGTTACGGTGGTTCCGTACATACTTATGGTTGAAAATTTTACTCCTGTTAAAATTGAACCTCTCGGAATCGTAATGCTTATATTGGTGGGTGTGCTTCATACAGGTGTTGCTTATACGCTGTATTTTGGCTCAATGGAAAATGTTAAGGCACAGACAATTGCACTTTTCAGCTATATTGACCCTGTGGTTGCGATAATTCTGTCGGCGGTTATTCTTAAAGAGAAAATCGGTATACCGGAAATCTGTGGAGCGGTGTTGGTGCTTGGCTCAACCCTTGTCAGTGAGCTCCCGATATTTGAAAAGAAAAAGAATTTATAAAAAGACTTTTTTGTTATAAGTTTTGTGACATCCACTGCCTTGAGCAATTCGAACTATAGTATTGTTCAAGTTGTTCAAAGCCTGTGGAAGACACAAATAACAAAAAATAAAATGGAATACGGAAAATATTTTATTTAATTACATAGGCAATTCCGAAAGCACCAATGCCTACATGTGTTCCGAGAAGCGGTCCGAGATTATAAGCAGGATTCTCAGAAACATCAAAGCCGGCGGAAACCATTTTGTCCCTTAATGTTTCAACATTGGAGGTCTCTTTTGAAAATACAAAATATACCGGATAATCGGAATCTATGTTTAATTCAGAAAAATGCTTTATTATGCTTGAACAGGCTTTGTTTTTACCCAAGGTCTTGTTGCATACGGCAACCTTACCGGTCTCGTCAAGTGTGACAACCGGTTTAAGGTTGGCAAGCTCGCCTATTCCTGCTGCCGCCTTGGTTAATCTGCCTCCGCGGTACAGATTCTCAAGAGTATCAAGCGCCGCATAAATCTTTGTTCTTGTTCGTAATTGTGTAAGTGTATCAGCAATTTCACGTGCACTTTTTCCTTCATCACGTAATTTTACTGCTGTTTCAATAAGAATTCTGAGTGCAGCAGCGATATTGAAACCATCAACAATATAGATATTGTCATATTCAGCCATTGTTTTGGCGAGGTTTGCATTTTGAAGAGTTCCGCTTAAAGCTTCCGGAATAAGAATTGCAACGATTTCATCACCGTTTTCCTTAGCAGCCTCGAAATGCTCCAGAAAGCTTACCGGAGATGGCTGTGATGTAGTAGGGAAGTTAGGATTGGTTTCAAGCATATTATAAAACTCATCCTTAGTAATATTTTTCCCCTCAATATATGTTTCATCTCCGAAAAGTACCGGAATCGGCACATATAAAAGCTCCATTGACTTAATATCTTCCATTGACAAATCAGCAGAAGAATCACATAAAATTTTAACTGCCATAATTATTATTTCCTTTCGTTGGTAATAAGGGATATTTCAGAGGCAATATCATTAAAAATTGATACGGCTTCATATGAACGCTCAATACCTAGTTTCTCAATTATTCTGTCAACAATCATGGAAACATTTTGCTGTTCATTAAGATATACGCCCATATTGTCATCACATAATGTTATATGTACAACTCTTTTGTCCGTTACGGAGCGTTCTCTGGTAATTAGGCCCTGTGCTTCAAGTGAATTTAAGGTCTTATTCATCTGTGACTTGAGTATTCCGGTTGAATCGCACAGCTGTTTTAGGGTAAGGTACGGTTTATCGGAATGCAGGGATTTCTGTACAAACAGAAGATGGCATGCCAGTGCTTCGTTATAGGGCATGTATTGTACAACACGCTGATTCCATAATTTCATTGAAACCCTGATATAGGCTTCTAGTAATTCGGAATTTAATTGCTTAGGAATGTCCATAACACAGCTCCTTAAAAATAGTTTACAAAATTAATTGTTCACAAAATGAACTTTAATACAAAGGGGATGATACTATGACTTAGAAGAAATGTCAATAACTTTTATTTTCCATAAATAAAAAACCGAACTGCACATTGGCAATCCGGCTTTTAATAATATTATTGCTGCTCTGCAGCAGGTGCGGTATACTCAAGTCCGCAGTATTCGGAAATTACTCTAATCATCAGTTCGTTCAGTGCTTCTACCTCATATTCACCAATTGTCGGCTCCAAATGAGAATCGCCCACTCCTGAATCATCAGTTAAAAATATATATGTGCCTCCTGTCATTAATGCAAAGCTTCGTAACAAAAATTCAGTTTCGGTGTCAACACCGGAGGAAGCAACCGGGATAATGCGGATTCCTTCTTTTGCCGCATCCTGTACATAACCCTGAATCCGGGCATTAATGCCGGAAATATCTGACTCATTGTGAGGCGGTGCGTCCAGAACAAGGAAGCACAGTTTAACTGCATCATTGCGCCATTGATGTTCATTAACGGCATTATTAAGTGCTTTATGCACTGCCTCAGGGTAGTCTCCGCCACCGTCTGCCTCCTGTTCCTTAAGCTGTTCAAGGCATTTTGAAATATCATCGTCAAAATCATAGCTTAATACCACATAGTCGTCTGTTTCATCACGATAGAAATTAACACTGATATTAATTGATAATGCCTCATCCTTATCTGCAACCCTTTTTACAACATCCTTAAGCTCCTCCTGCAAGTAGCTTAATTCATCATGCATGGAACCGGTAGTGTCAATCATAAGCATTAAATCCAGCTCTTTGACATCCATTCCCAGGTCTTTGACGGAAATATCCAGTTCCCTGTTATCCTGTAAAAGAAATTCCTGATTGTTAACCAGTACCGATACAGCTGTCTCTCCGGTATTATTAAGATTATACAGCATATAAGCCATGCCGTTTATATCCGTACGGGCCGTATAGATGGTCTGTCCGTCGGAACCGGTAAGCTGTGTCATGACATTGAAGCAGGGATTTCCCTCTTCATCATGTATATATACGGTAATTATATTGTTGGTATACAGATTGCGCTCCACCATAAGCTGATACCAGTCATTGCGGTTTAACAGACTGCTCCAGAAATCCTGATTATCTGAATCCCTCCATTCGCCGGCTGTAAGCGTACCGGCAATAACGTTCTGAGCCTGCGAATTTTCCCCGCTAACCGTATCTGAGCCAAGTGCAATTTCTTCGGACTCCCAAAATCCTTCTGAATCAATACTGATGTCACAGTCATCTGAAATCTTTCCATCGGATAAAGCAGATGAAAAATTCACAACGGATTTGTCCGAAGAAAAAGAACATCCGGTAACGGCAGTCAGCATAGCAAAAATCATAAGCAGTGATAATATTTTTTTCATAATCATAACCTCCTTTGTACTTTATTCGCATGAGCTATGAAAAACTCTCATTTTATTTTCTGCTATATTGTGTTATAATATTTATAACTTTAAACGAACGGAGTGAGGCTTATGGAGAATTTTGCAATTGCGGTTACAAGAACCTGCGGAAGCGGGGCTACAAGTATTAGTAAGATATTGGGAGAGAGACTTGGTATTAATGTTTATGACAGAAATTTATTAAGACTGGCATCCGATGACAGCGGAATTAATGAGCAGCTGTTTGCAAAGGCTGATGAACACATGAAGCAGAGTCTTCTGTATAAGGTTTCAAGTAAGGTATATAAAGGAGAATTAATCGGACCGGACAGTGATGATTTTACCTCAAACGAGAATCTTTTTAACTATCAGGCGAAGGTGCTTAAGGAGCTTGCCGCCAATGAATCATTAATCTGTATAGGAAGAGCGGCAGATTTTATTCTTAAGGATAATGAGAGACTTATAACAATATTCCTTCATGCACCAATGGAAAACAGAATTAAGCGTGAAATGGAATTAACAGGTTATGATGCTGCCAAAGCAGAGCAGTACATAATTAAGACTGACAAGTACCGCAGGGAATTCTATAAATACCACACAGGCAGGGATTGGGAGAGCCCTTATAATTATGACCTCTGTCTTAATACGGGGGTATTTACTTATGAGGAATGTGTTGATATAATCCTTAATTATATTACAAAAAGATTTGGTAAAGAGTAGGATTGTATTGTGAAGAAATTATTAGTATATCTTAAGAACTACATTAAAGAAAGTATTTTGGGACCTTTGTTTAAATTACTGGAGGCAACCTTTGAATTAATAGTGCCGCTTGTTGTTGCGGATATTATTAAAACAGGTATTGCTGACGGAGATAAGAATTATGTCATAACAAGGGTCCTTATTTTGGTGCTGTTAGGTGTTGTCGGGCTTGCGTGCTCACTTACGGCACAATATTTTGCTGCAAAGGCGGCTACGGGCTTTGCAACTGAATTAAGATTTTCGCTGTTTAAGCATATACAGGGCTTGTCTTTTTCAGAGATTGATAAAATGGGTACGGCGGGACTGATTACACGAATGACAAGTGATGTCAATTCAGTTCAAAACTGTGTCAATATGGTGTTAAGACTTTTCTTACGCTCACCTTTTATTGTATTTGGCGCAATGATAATGGCATTCACGATTGATGTAAAATGCGCATTAATATTCTGTGTTGCCATTCCGGTGCTTGCGATAGTGGTTTTTGCCGTAATGCTTGCTTCAATACCTTTATATAAGAAGGTTCAGAAGGGACTTGACAAAATATTAAAGCATACAAGGGAGAATCTTACCGGAACAAGAGTTGTCAGAGCCTTTAACCGTCAGGAGGATGAGATAGAAACTTTTAATGACGGAAATCTTGCACTTACAAAGATTCAGCTGTTTGCAGGTAAGGTTTCTGCACTGATGAATCCAATTACATTTGTAGTTGTAAATGTGGCAATGGTTATTCTTATCTATACAGGTGCCATTCAGGTAGATACGGGTATCCTTGAGCAGGGTGATGTGGTTGCACTTGTTAACTATATGTCACAGATTCTTGTGGAGCTTGTAAAGCTTGCAAACCTTATTATCCAGATTACAAAGGCACTTGCTTCCGCAAACAGAATTCAGGAGGTTTTTGAAACAGAGCCGGGAATGTGTTTTCCTGAGAAAAGTGCTGAGGGAAGCTCACCATATATGGTTGAATTTAATAATGTATGCCTGACTTATAAGGACGCAGGTGCGGAGTCTTTAAGTAATATTGATTTTAAAGTTAAAAAGGGAGAGACCATAGGAATTATCGGCGGAACCGGTTCGGGTAAGTCCTCACTTGTAAACATGATTCCGAGATTTTATGACGCCACTGTCGGCGAGGTCAGAATAAATGGTGTTAATGTTAAGGACTACACTAAAGAGGATTTGCGTAACATGGTCGGAATTGTAATGCAGAAGGCAGTTCTTTTTAACGGAAGCATAAGGGATAATATGAAATGGGGAAAGACCGACGCTGATGATGAGGAGATTATGGAAGCAATCAGAAATGCTCAGGCAGAAGAGTTCGTAATGGATAAAGAGGGCGGTTTGGACTTTGAGATTGCCCAGGGAGGAAGAAACCTTTCGGGCGGTCAGAGGCAGCGGCTTACAATTGCAAGAGCACTTGTTAAGAAGCCGCAGATTCTTATTCTTGATGACAGTGCTTCCGCACTTGATTATGTTACTGACGCAAAGCTTCGTAAAGCAATTCAGGAATTGGAGGGTGACATGACTACTTTTATAGTTTCACAGCGTACTGCGTCCCTCCGCCATGCAGATAAAATAATTGTTCTTGAGGATGGAGAGGTTGCAGGAATCGGTACGCATGAGGAGCTTCTTGCAAACTGCCTTATTTATCAGGAAATATACAATACAGACAGCAATAAAGCAGCAGGAGGTGTACAGTAATGAAGAAGACCTCCACAATTATCAGAGTTTTAAAATATTTATCAAAATATACTTTTTATATGATTTTATCAATTGTTCTGGCATTGGTAACTGTTGCAGGACAGCTTTATATTCCGATTGTTCAGGGTGACGCAATCGATAAAATCATAAGTGCCGGTAATGTTGATTTTAAAGGAATAATGCATATTATTGTTATTATTCTGATTACAACATTAATAGTTGCTCTTTTGCAATGGATTATGAATATCTGCAATAATAAAATAACCTATTGCGTAATCAGAGATATCCGAAAGGACGCATTTAACAAATTGCAGAGACTTCCTGTTAAATATGTGGATTCACATCCTACGGGAGAGATTGTCAGCAAGGTAATTGCAGATGTTGACCAGTTTGCAGACGGACTTTTAATGGGCTTTACACAGTTTTTTACCGGAGTTATGACAATTATCGGAACTCTTATTTTTATGATTCTTATTAATTGGAAAATAACACTTGTGGTTGTACTTGTAACACCTCTGTCATTCTTTGTAGCCAGCTTTGTTGCAAAGAAAACCTACACTATGTTCCATAAGCAGTCGGAGTCAAGAGGTAAGCAGACGGCATTTATTGACGAGATGATTGGCAGCCAGAAGGTGGTTCAGGCATACAGCCATGAGGATGAGGCACTGGAGAAGTTTGATGTGATTAACAGGGAGCTTCAGAAATATTCTTTGGACGCAACGTTTTTCTCATCAATAACAAATCCTTCAACCAGATTTGTTAATAATGTTGTGTATGCTTTGGTATGCCTGAGTGGGGCATTTACTTCAATAGCTACTAAGGGTGCTTTCAGCGTCGGACAGCTGTCAGCCTTTTTAAGCTATGCACAGCAGTATACCAAGCCGTTTAATGAGATTTCAGGTGTTGTAACCGAATTGCAGAATGCACTTGCATGTGCAGACAGAATTCTTGACTTGATAGAAGAGAAACCGCTTTCGGCGGACGCAGATGATGAACTTGAAGTTGAAGAGGGTCAGGGAAGAATCGATATTAATAATGTTTCTTTTTCCTATGATAAGAGCGTTGAACTTATAAAGAACCTTAATCTTAAGGTTGAACCGGGACAGCGGGTTGCGATTGTCGGACCTACCGGCTGCGGAAAATCTACAATTATTAACCTGCTTATGAGATTCTATGATGTTGATGAAGGCAGTATTAAGGTTGAGGGAAAGGATATCCGCAATGTAAGCAGAAAGAGTCTTCGTAACAGCTATGGAATGGTGCTTCAGGAGACCTGGCTTAAATCAGGCACGATTAAGGAAAATATTACAACGGGTAAGCCCGATGCAACTGATGAGGAAATCATTGCGGCTGCCAAGGCGGCTCATGCACACAGCTTTATTAAGCGACTGCCAAACGGTTATGATACGGTCATCGGCGAGGACGGCGGAAGTCTGTCACAGGGACAGAAGCAGCTTCTATGCATTGCAAGAGTTATGCTCTGCCTTCCGCCAATGTTAATTCTTGATGAGGCAACCTCTTCAATCGATACACGAACCGAGATGAAGATTCAGGAAGCTTTTGCAAGAATGATGAAGGGAAGAACCAGCTTCATTGTTGCACACAGGCTTTCTACAATTCAGTCTGCGGATATAATCCTTGTTATGAAGGACGGAAATATAATTGAACAGGGTAACCATGAGGAACTGCTTGCAAAGGGCGGTTTCTATGCAACGCTGTACAACAGTCAGAGAAGTTAAAGTTATTTTAGGAGAATTGCAGGATGAAGGAAACAGGTAGTAAGAAACATGCTTGGAAGTGGGCCGTCAGGGTATTAATTATTTTGGTAGTCAGTATAGGATTAAACTGTCTGCTGACTGTCCTTTATTCCAAAACCGGCATGCTGATATTCTATTTTTTTAAGGTTTGGTACGATGACTCGTTGAATATTGTAATTTTCTTTTTGGCTGTGTTTATATTTGTGCTGCATGATATGAAGAAAGAGGGCGAGGGTCTTAATCTGAGAAAGGCATGGTTGATATTTTCCCTGATTGCACTTTCATATATAACTTTAATTAATTTTTTTAAGGTTTCAAAAAAATATGGTGCAGTTGTTATTGATGATAAAACACCTTCGAAATTCGTTTATAAATGTGATATATTATTGGATATGTTTTCAGGAGACACAGAAACTGAGATAATTCCGGTGGAGAATATAGATACATTTACAAACAGATATGTACTAAGGTCAACAAGAAAATCAAGAACTCAGAGGTCCTATTATATAACATATACAATTAATAATTCTGAGTATTCATCACTGGAAAACTACCAGCTGATGTCATGCATTGAAGGACTGAAGGAATGTGTAAGCAGTATAGAGATAGAATATTATCCGCATTCCGGGATAATTAAATCGATTAACGGAATTAACAAAAATGATATTGACGCATTGGCGGCTGATGTGATTAAAATCCAAGAAGAAGCGGATGAAAAGCGTATTGAAGAAGAAAAAGAACTACTCAGACTGGAAGAGGAGGAAAAAGAAAAAAGTTTAAAAGCGTACAGAATTATGGAAGCCTCAACAGGAAGGCTGTTATCTGACATACAGTCCGAGTTTGAAGAAAATGACATAGAATTTTCGTGTGATATTATATACATAAGTTCCCAGATGTATAATGTGAATGAAATTGCATTTTATGATGAAGAGTGCGTATGGGTGGTAAGTGATAATTCAAAAGAAGATTTAGTTGTTTTTCCGAAATTTAATCTTGGAATGACCAGACAGGAAATTATTGATGTACTGACCGACGCGGGATTATCATATGAATGCGAGGAGTTTTCCTGTGATTTGCATAAGAAAAATACATTGCATACGATTGGCTTTTCTTATGGTGAAACAATTCCGAAGGGGTATACAGTGTGGTTTTCGGTTGATAAGTAAGGGAGGAATAATATGTTAGTACGTGCAGCAAATATTGATGATATGGACAGATTAATGGAATATGACAGGCATATTTCTTCTGATGAAATGAAGAATCTGCTTAATCTGGGCAGGGTGTATATTGCGGAGGAAAACGGCACATTTGTCGGCTGGCTGAGATACAATTTTTTCTGGGATAATACTCCGTTTATGAATATGTTATATGTGCTGGATGATTACAGAGGAAAGGGTTATGGTCAGAAAATAACAGAACATTGGGAAATGCAGATGAAGCTTGCAGGCTACGAGGTTGTGCTGACATCAACGGCTTCTGATGAATATGCACAGCATTTTTATAACAGGCTGGGATATGCAGCAATCGGCGGTTTTACACTTTTGAATGACCCGTATGAAATTATTATGTCTAAATCCATAAAGGACATGAAGTGCATGTTGAATGTTAACCGGACGGCTTATGAAGTTACAAAGCTTTTGGGGCATGGCAAGGGCGGATACTCCTATCTTGCACAGAAGGACAACAGGCAGTACGTTCTGAAACAGATACACCATGAGCCTTGCTCTTATTATACCTTTGGAAACAAAATAGAGGCGGAGCAGCAGGACTATAATCGTCTTGCCGTTACAGGAATCAGAATTCCGAAAATGCTGGATATAGATATTTCTAATGAAAGAATTTTAAAGGAATATGTGGACGGTCCCACAATATATGATTTGGTCAAAAGTGATTCCATGAAGGATGAATATCTTACACAGGTTCGTGAAATGGCTGACAGACTGAAAACAATGGGGCTTAATATTGATTATTTCCCGACGAATTTTGTTGTGCAGGAGGGACTGATTTACTACATTGATTACGAATGCAACAGCTATATGGACGAATGGAATTTTGAGAACTGGGGAATAAAATACTGGTCAAAGACACAGGAGTTTATTGAGTATGAAAAACAGCATTCTAACTAGCACACAGAACACCCGTCCAATACTTCCGGACAGCTTGAGATATATTAGAAGTGACGTGCCTCATAATATTACTGAGGCAGAGATAAATTTTTTGATTGAAAATAACATTACAACTATAGTTGACCTTAGGGAGGATTCTGAACGGGAACAGAAGCGCTGTCTTTTGTAAAGGCTTTTCCGGAGGTGGACATTAATATTATCACACCACACAGACGGTATATGGAGGAGTTTTTGGAATGGAACTTCAGGATAAAATAAATAAGCTGGCAGCGGCATACAGGCAGGGACTTTTAGGCGGCGAAAAAATGCCAGAGGATGAAAACCCTCATTTGGATAAAGCGTCCAAAGAGAATTATATGTATTTTACACTGCCAATGGCACTTAATTATCAGAGAAATTCTTACGTGTTATGGGAATGTGCTAACAGAATGTATGCTGACAATAATGCTAAAAGAGTTTTTGACAGCAAAGCTGTCTGTGCAATGACTGAAGAGCAATTGCAAAAAATCCTTGTTGAATACAAGGTAGCGTTACAGCAGAATAAGCAGCCTTTAATATGGAAAAAATTATGCGAAACAATCGAAAATCAGTTAGCAGGCGATATTCGCAATTTGTTTAGTATGAATGGTTATTCGGTAAGTAATATAAAAGAATATATTGTACGAAACAAAAAGGATTTTCCGTATTTAGGCGGAAATAAAATGTCATACAGGCAAGCGTAAGATTAGGGGTTATTTCTGAAATTGAAGCACAGCAGTCTAATGTTCAGACCGTTCTTGCGAAAAGGTGGGAAGAACTGTTAAAGGATTCGGAATTAAAACCAATAGATGTTCATACTCCTATGTGGTTATGGAGCAGAAGTAAGTTTGATTATGCATTATAATTGGGGAATGTATTATGAAGGATGAATTTCTAAAATTAATGAAATGCGACATTGGTTATGTAGCAAAATACAACGATTACACCAAGGATATCCAGCTTAGAGCCAAAAAGCTTGTGTATGAGTTTAACAACTCTGCACCTGATGATGAGGATAAAAGAGCTTCACTTTTAAAGGAACTTTTCCAAAATGAAAATTTGAAAGTAATTATTGAGCCACCATTTCATTGTGATTACGGCTTCAATATTCATTTTGAGGGCTTTGCACTTCTGAATTATAACTGTTCAATTCTGGACACATCTCCCGTATATATTGGCGAAAATACTTTTATTGCACCGGGCGTGTGTATTGCCTGTGCCGGTCACGCAATTCATCCTGACGAAAGAGCGGTGTATAACACCTCCAAACCAATCCACATCGGCAGAAGTGTATGGATTGGTGCCAATGCCACAATTCTTGCAGGTGTTCATATCGGCAACGGAAGTATAATCGGAGCCGGAAGCGTAGTAACCGGGGATATTCCGGAGAATGTAATCGCAGTTGGAAATCCATGCAGGGTTTTAAGAAAAATAACTGACGAAGACAGACTGAATATTGAAGCAGAAATGCAGCAAATTTGATTTTTTTTGTTACCTTTTTTTACATCTGGGTACTAATTGATGTATGTGAAAGGAGGTGTAGCATGAGTGAATTTGAAGAAATATACAATTTGTATTATAAGGATGTTTATAATTTTGTATTGAAACTGGCCAACTATCAGGATTATGTTGCCGAGGAAGTGACACAGGAAAGTTTTTATCAGGCGTTTATTGCATTGGGGCGATTTCGTGGAGAATGTTCCATAAAGACATGGCTGTGTCAGATTTCAAAGAATACATATTACAAATATCTTAAAACTCATGCTAAGGAAAACTATCAGGAAGAGGAGCTTTATCAGAGACAGGAAGAAAAAACAATTGGTACAATAGTAGAAGAAAATCAGATGATATGTCATATTAAAAAAGTTATTTCTGACTTGGATGAACGGAGTAAAAGAATTGCAGAGTATCGTTTGTTTGATGAAAAGCCATATAAGGAGATTGGAGAATTACTAGGAATCAGAGAAGCGACGGCTAAGGTATTGTTTTCCAGAGCAAAGGTAAAAATTCAACAACGTTTAAGGGAGGAATACGGTTATGAAATATAAATGTGATATGGTAAGGGATTTGATGCCTCTTTGTCTGGATTGTGAAGCTACAGAGGCCAGTGAACAGGTAGTGATAGAGCATTTGGCAGAATGTAAGGAATGTACGCAGTATTATGAGGCTTTAGAGAAAGATATTAAGCCTGTAGGCGAAAAAAATACGAATAATAAATATGTTCTGCTGGCTGCAAAAATTAGAAAAAGAAGACTTATAGCAGGCATATTAATAGTTATGTTTGTAGGAATATGGTTATTTGTATGTTTGAATTATGCCGACGGTTATCGTATTAGTTCCAAGGCTGTTGCAAAACTGAACGAACGATTAAATGACAGCTCAGAAATAATTGCTTCTTTTGAGTGGAAAGATGATTATCATTTTTATATTTATGACAGCTATTCCTGCTATGATATTGTTGGCGTTGAGAAAACATGGCATGGCTGGAAAAAAAGTTTTAGTTATATAAATTGTCCAAAGTGGAGCATATATGATGAAAATATCGGTATTGAAGTAGCGGGTAATTTATGTTTTTTCGAAGATACGGAAGGAGTACAAATATTTTCTATTATCGTATATGATGAGGAGGTCGAGACAGTAGAGGTGACCTGTTTCGGACAGACTCAAACAAAGGAAGCAGCTTTGGGTGAGGTAACATTGTTTACATTTGAAGCTGTCCATGAGCAGAAGAACATAGTGGAAGCGACAGCTTATGATGAAAAAGGAAATATAATTTATCGTCTGGAGAATCAGGATAATAAAATGAGCTGGATTTCTGTAACGGAATAAATATTTTTATGCAATAAATTTTTCACCGGGGAGTGATAATGTGGAAATTATTATTATAATTGTTATTGTTTTGGTATGCTGTCTGATATTGAATGTTGACCCTAATTTCATGTTGTTAGGAAGTACATTGGTAATGTGCATATTTTTTGGCCTGCTGGCACTGGGTTTTACATATTGTACCATAAATCTGGTGCGTTCAAAAAGAAAGGAAGCAAACTTTTTACATTTTGACAAGGTTGGTGAAAGCAGATATCAGGTGGCTTATTATTTGGTTGAGGGGCAGGAGTATCCATGCATTTTCCCAAAAGAGATTATTATGCAGGACAAATTATATTTAACTGACATGACTTATTATGTCAGGCTGAATAAAAGAATGGGCAAGGTTTATGACAGATTTGCCGTCACTACCTGTATACTGGGTTTGATATTGAGTATTGGATTCAGCATTGGAATGCTTTTGTTTTATTTTACAATAAGGTAGAAACTAAATATCTGAGGCACATTGATTATGGTTTTGTAAATCAGAAAAGGGAGAATGATGAATGTTTGAGCAGGATTATATAATGAGACTGATTAAAGAAATGGTACGCGCTTTATTAAAGCTGTTATTTAATATTGATACGGGAAAATTAATGAAGCGGAGAATCAGTTATATGATTTAATCGATAACAGGGATAGCGGCAGTATGAAAATGGCACTTGTTTTTTATTCCTATTTAAATGAAAAATCTGATGATTTTCTGGAAGAAAATGATTTTAACAGAGAAGAAGTGAAATTAGGTTTGGAAAATATTGCAGGACGCTTTGGACTGAGCGATATTGCGGAAACATTTTTGTCTGATTAGAATGCGGGGTAGGGAATTAAATGCTGCAGGTTTTTGCCCGATAAAATAATCTCCGAAAGTGATTTTTGCGGACATACACCATGAACATTTAACACTAAGCCTCTGGTAGTAATATCCAACGTAAGGTACTGCAATATCTTCCGTTGGATATTCTTGCTTGGGGGGCAAATTAAGAAGTGCAGATTGGTGGCTTATTAATTGCCCCTAAATTTTATACTCTTTTAATAATTCTTCCCTTGATTTTCCACCCCCACCAATGTATTATATTCCTATCATAAAATCTCTTAGATTCTTACATCTTGGCATTCGCCGGAATCTATCAGTTATGAAATCACAAATTAATATCAGGAGGAAAGCCTATGAAAAACAAGCCGAACCGGGAGTACAAAAGTAC
>JBGVLM010000044.1:0-15377 GCA_045124255.1 Butyrivibrio sp.
TAATCTACTCTGTCAGGTTTTATTTCAAAGCCCTGTTTATTCCAGTTTCTGTAAATTAAAAGAGATGTAAGCGTTATAATACAGAAAACAATTGATAATATATATGGAATAAAATTCTTTTTGCTTTTAAAAAATATAAATGCAAATATAACAAAAATAATTACAAATGTAATAAAGAACCATTTGTCATTCGCTGAAATTATAGAAAAAGTACTATTCCATAAAACTGCAAAGATAAAAAATATGGATATTATTGTAAAAATTGTTGATATAAGCTTATGCTTCATGTTATTCCTCCTTCTGCAAAAGCAGCATGGTTTTCGATTACACCAAATGCTCCACATCCATATACACCGGCAGTCCGTTATGATACTTCAGATTTACTTCACCCTGAATCAGAGGAAGAAGATAATCCACCATTTCGGGCTTTATGTCATTGCCGCGTTCATTAATCCATTCTCTCGGAACGGAGCGGGCTTCATTGGCAATTCCCTTAATCTGTGCATAACCGTAATCAACGGCATAGTCGCCCTCGCGGCGGGTAACGGTAATCATTGCACCTGTAATGCCGTCGGCGGCACATTTAACACCATGCTCGCCTGAGGCAAAGGATTCGTTCAAATCGGTCATGGAAGCAAGATGTGCTGCACAACGCTGTAATACATTGACTTCAACTGAACGGACCTTTACGCCGATTCGGTCTTTTACAATGTATTCCAAGGCTTTGCCGGCACCGCTTAACTGGCTGTGGCCGAATTTGTCAGCGGCAGCCTCAGTTGCACTAATGTAATTGCCGTCTGCATCATGAATACCCTCGGAAACAGCAACAATAACGTTGTTGCGTTCACTGAGAAGTCTTTTAACATCTTCAATAAATTCATCCTCATTAAAATCACATTCAGGAAGATAAATTAAATGTGGTGCGCTGTTGTAGCTGTTACGTGCAAGGCATGAAGCGGCGGTAAGCCAGCCTGCGTCACGTCCCATAATCTCTACAATGGTAACACTCTTAACAGCGTAAATATATGTGTCATGAGCTATTTCAAGAAGAGAGGTTGCAATATATTTGGCAGCGGAGCCAAAGCCCGGAGTGTGGTCGGTAAGCATTAAATCGTTGTCAATTGTCTTAGGAATTCCGATAATTTTTACATTACTTCCGATTGATTCGCCATATTCGGATAATTTGAGTACGGTGTCCATTGAATCATTACCGCCGATATAGAAAAATGCACCGATATTATATTTTTCAAATTGGCTGAAAATATGGTCATAGCATTCCTTAGCCGTACCGAAACGCTCGTCCTTGGCAAGAGGGTTGTTAATGTCCGGCAGCTTGTATCTGCATGAACCTAAATACATTGCCGGAGTGTGTTTAAGGCAGTTAAGGTTCTCAGGATTATTCTCAATTAATGAAGTAAGGTCGGTAATTCTGTCCTCAAGAATTCCGAGAATTCCGTTTATTGAACCATATACCCTGTCATATAAATCGCAATTCATTGCACCGGAAATTACTCCGGCAAGACTGGAATTAATTGCAACGGTAGGTCCTCCTGACTGTGCAACCATACAATTAAATTTACTCATATATAAACTCCTTCTGTAGAAATATTTTCACTGGTTTAAGCATACCTAAATTAAAAATATATGTCAAGGAATGTAAATATATTAAATGTAATATTTACCGGCTCAATATTTTATAATATAATTTTAATATTTAGTGAGAGTTTTTTTAATATAATTCGAATAAAGAATGAGCAGGTAAAGTGCTCATTGCTGAAATTCATGGAGGAAGCAGTATGGATAGTGGCGCAAGTAGCTACCGCCATTTTCTGGAGGGCGATGAAAATGCTTTTTCAGAAATATTGGATATGTATCGTGATAATTTAATATTTTTTATAAACCGTACCGTTAATAATCTCAGCATGGCTGAGGAGATTGCAGCGGATGCTTTTTCGGAGCTGCTGGTTCATCCTGACAGGTACGATTTCTCGGTGTCCCTTAAAACCTATATTTTTGCGATTGCGCACCACAAAATGGTAAGTTATATAAGGCATTCGTCAAGGTTTGTGATGGTTCCGCTTGAGGAAGCACCGGTAAAAAGTCTGGAATATTCTTCATTTGAGGATGAGATTTTCAGAGAAGAACGTAAGAAAATACTTCATAAGGCTCTTTTGGAACTGCCTAAGGATTACCGGACCGTGCTGCATTTAATTTATTTTGAAGAAATGAGTTATGAAGAGGCAGGAAGGGTAATGCATAAGAATGTGAAGCAGATAACTAACCTTGCATACAGGGGAAGAAATGCTTTGCGTGTAATTTTGGAAAAAGGAGGGTTTAAATATGAGGAATAAGACAGAATTTGAAGCAAGAGTTCGTGAACTTGCAGCGGCAAAGCAGGAAGTATCTAAAAAGAAACAAAAGAAAATAAGAAGCTTTACGATTGCGGGCGGAGTTCTGGTATGTGCGGCATGTTGTGTTATTGTTTTTACAAGAATTGATATAAAAATGGACGGAATAAAAAATAAAGCGCCGGAAAACTCTATGGAACATCTCGGCATTGAGAATAAAACCGAAGAGGCTGCTAACAGCGGAAACAGTGTTCAGCAGAATAACCCGGGATATTCAATGGGAAATAGTGTAATGGAAGATACAATCATAAATGAGAGTTATGTGTCCATAATGCGTGAGGAGAATTTTGATGGGGGTACGTCCAGGGCAGTTCTGTTAAGCGGGGATAATGAGAATGCGGCATGTCTGATTGAGTGGATTGATTCGGTAAAGCTTAATGAACTCTCGGGAGAAAAAGAAACAGCGGATATAACCTATAATATTATGCTGACAAAGGGAAATGCTTCCGAAACCTTTATAATTATGGATAACTGTATCAAAAAAGATGATGAATGGTATTCTTTTTCCGCGGAGGCGGAAGAAACTCTGGCGGAAATACTTGATAAATGTTTCAGGTAAACTGATGACAATTAAAAGGAGGATGATTATTATGAAGAGAATAATTGCGATTGTGCTGATTGGCGTAATGGTTCTGGCACAGGGCTGCACAAAGGAACTTTCAATACGTGCACAGAAGCTTTCTGAGGATAACGTTGGTAATAAAACTGATACTGTAGAGCTTAAAGAGGAGTTTATCAATGCAGCGTCTGATTTTGCAGCTGAGTTTTTAAAAAAAAGCAGTGATGGTGATGGGAATGTGCTTGTGTCTCCCGTATCGGTTATGCTTGCTCTCGGAATGACGGCAAACGGAGCAGACGGGGCGACACTGGATGAGTTTGAAGATGTACTCGGAAGTGGGCTGACTATAGAGGATATTAATAAATATTATTTCAGCTATTGCGAAAGCCTGCCTGATACCGAAAAATGCAGGATGAGTATTGCCAATTCAATCTGGATTAATGATACGGAAAGCTTTGAGGCGGATTTGGAATTTCTTGATAAAAATACAAAGTATTATAATGCAGATATTTACAAAACAGTATTTGACAGCAGGGCAGTAAAAGATGTTAATAACTGGGTTGAAGCTAAGACCGGTGGTATGATTGATAAAATTATAAATGAGCTGTCAGAAGAAGACATAATGGTTCTTATTAATGCAATTTCTTTTGACGGAGAATGGGAAAGTGTATATGAGGATAATCAGGTACATGATACGTATTTTACGGATGCGGGTGGTAAGGAGCAGAAGGCAGAGGGTATGTACTGCTCGGTAAGCACTTATCTTGAGGATGAAAATACAACGGGCTTTGTCAAAAAATATAAGGACGGCTACAGCTTCGTTGCATTGCTGCCGGATGAGGATGTTTCAATTGACGAATATATCGAGGGCTTTACCGGTGAGAAGTATTTGAATCTTATTAATAACTCAACGGAATGCGAAGTAAATACAATGATTCCTAAATTTACCTATGATTTTCAGCTGGAGGCTGATGACGCTTTAAAGGCTATGGGACTTCAAAGTGCATTTGACAGAGCCGGAGCGGATTTCAGTAAAATGGGCGAATATGACGGAGGGGGATTATATATCGGTGCGGTAATTCATAAAACACATATCGAAATGGCAGAGAAAGGAACTAAGGCAGGGGCTGCAACCGCAGTTATAATGTGCGGAAATTCCATGTTACCTATGGAGACCAAAACAGTTTATCTGGACAGACCTTTTGTATATGCGATTGTGGATAATCAGACAAATATTCCTGTTTTTGTCGGAGCACTCAAAACAATGGAATAAAAATTATGGAACGGCTTATGCTTCATCGGAGCGTAAGCTGTTTTATTTTACGTTTTTTTGTGTTATAATAACCGTTAAAATATTTTGGCAGGTGAGAAAATGAACAGAACGGACAATAAGGAATATACGACCGGCATTCTTATGAGGAGGTTTATACCGTATTTTAAGAATCACAAAGGAGTATTGTTCATGGATTTATTCTGTGCGGCAATGACTACGCTTTGTGAACTGGTTTTTCCGATTATAATAAGATATCTTACGGATACGGCACTGACCAATCTTGCGGCACTTACGATAGGAATGGTAGGTAAGCTTGGGTTATTGTATCTGGCTTTAAGATGTATTGACTGTGCCGCCAATTATTATATGGCGGATATGGGACATGTTATGGGTGCAGGTATTGAAACGGATATGCGAAGGGACGCATATTCACATCTGCAGAAATTATCCAATGGCTATTATAACAATACCAAAGTCGGTCAGATAATGGGGAGGATTACAAATGACTTATTTGATGTAACGGAATTTTCACATCATTGTCCGGAGGAGTTTTTTATTGCAGGTATTAAGACTGTTGTGTCTTTTATGATTCTTCTTACGGTTAATGTGCCTTTGACGATTATTTTGTTTGCAATTGTACCTATTATGGCTTTTGTATGCATTAAGCTTAACAGGAGGAGCAGAAGGGCATTTGCCGAGCAGAGAGTACAGATTGGCGAGCTGAATGCACAGATTGAGGACAGCCTTCTTGGACAGAAGGTGGTAAAGGCATTTACAAATGAGGAGCTTGAGGAGGCAAAATTTGAACAGGGCAACCGTAAATTCTACAATATAAAAAAGAAAACCTATAAATTCATGGCTGCATTTCAGACCTCGACAAGAGCATTTGACGGTCTTATGAATCTTGTTGTTATACTTGGCGGAGGTATATTCCTTATAAAGGGGCTTATAACGCCGGGAGATTTGGTTGCATATGTAATGTATGTTACTACACTTATTGCAACGATTAGACGAATAATTGAATTTGCGGAACAGTTTCAGCGCGGCATGACGGGAATTGAACGTTTCCTGCAGATAATGGATGCGGATATTGAGATTTTTGATGATGAGGATGCCGCAGATATGCAGACTCCTGAGGGCAGAATTGTATTTGAAAATGTTTCTTTTGAATATCCTGATGACCATAACATTGTTTTTTCAAATCTGAATCTCGAAATAAAAAGCGGAGAGAAACTTGCGATTGTCGGGCCTTCGGGCGGTGGCAAAACAACTCTCTGCAACCTCATTCCAAGATTTTATGATATTAATTCGGGAAGAATTCTTATTGATGATAAGGATATCAGAAAAATAACCCTAAAAAGTCTGAGACAGAACATCGGAATTGTTCAGCAGGAGGTCTATCTGTTCTCGGGCACGGTTATTGAAAATATCATGTATGGTAACCCAAATGCGTCGAGGGAGGATGCAATAGAGGCTGCAAAAAAGGCAGGAGCACATAATTTTATACTTGAGTTAAAAGATGGCTATGATACCTATGTCGGAGAACGCGGTGTTAAGCTTTCGGGCGGTCAGAAGCAGAGAATCAGTATTGCAAGGGTCTTTTTGAAAAATCCTCCGATTATGATTCTGGACGAGGCAACTTCTGCGTTGGACAACGAGAGCGAATTTGAGGTGGCACAGTCGCTCAATAAATTGTCAGAGGGCAGAACAACCATAACAATAGCCCACAGACTTTCAAGTATTAAAAATTCTGACAGAATAATTGTACTTACCGAAGACGGAATAATTGAGGAAGGCAGCCATGAGCAGCTGATGCAGACCGGCGGAATGTATTACCAGTTCTATACAATGGCTGACAGATTAAAATAGTCACAGGTTTATTATATATTATATTGTAAAAAAGCCTTTTTTTTGTTAAAATAGACATAGGTATTTTGGGAAAATAATAAATTGGAAGGCGTGCTTATGGATAAGAAGATTATTTTAATGGTTGATGATGTAGCTCTGAATCATAAGGTTGCCAGAGAGGTATTGGAGGACACATATGAGTTATATGAAGCGCATTCGGCAGCGGAGGCGTTTGATATATTGGGTACGGTTGTTCCGGATTTGATTCTGTTGGATATTGTAATGCCTGAGATGGACGGGTTTGATGTTCTCAGGATTATTAAGAAGAACGTAAAGCTTAAGAAGATTCCGGTGATTTTTCTTACGGCTGATTCAACTCCGGAGGCTGAGGTTGAAGGCTTTAATCTGGGAATTGCAGATTATATTACCAAACCGTTTGTTCCTCCTGTTATGAAGAAGCGAATTGAAATGCAGATTGCATTGACTGAGTACGAGAACGGTCTTGAGAAAATGGTTGCCGAGAAGGTTGAAGAAATCGAGCAGATGTACGACCTGATTTCGGTAAGCTTTGCAGGACTGGTTGAGTCAAGAGACGGTGTTACCGGAGGACATCTTAAGAATACGGCAATTTATTTTAAAACCTTTTTGGAACATTTGATGTATCTTCCTAAATACAGCAGTGAGCTTACCCCACGTGTTGTTGTTAAGGCGGGAAGGGCAGCTCCGCTGCATGATGTAGGAAAGATTGCGATTGAGGATGCAGTTTTGCAGAAATCCTGTTCGCTTGATGATGAAGAATTTAAGAAGATGAAGAATCATGCTACGATAGGCGGAGATATTTTTGCGTCTATTAAGGAGAGAATTGTTGATAAAGAATTTGGTGAGATTGCAGAGAATATTGCAAGACACCATCACGAGAAATGGAATGGCAAGGGATATCCTGACGGACTCAAGGGAGAAGAGATTCCTCTTCTTGCAAGAATAATGAGTGTTGTGGATGTTTATGATGCATTGACATCAAGACGTCCGTATAAGGAGCCTTATTCACATGAGCAGTCATTAGAGCTTATTAAAGAGAACAGGGGAGTGAGCTTCGATCCTGACCTAGTGGATGAGTTTCTTAAGATTAGTGATAAGATTTATGAATGCCTGATGACGAAGGAACAGCTTCTTGTTAAGGAGCAGTATTTTGATATGAAGAAAAGATAGAAAAAAGCGTATCAGGGATATCTAAGCTCTGATACGCTTTTTAATTCTATAGGAAATTTCGTTGAAATTATCCTATAGAATTAAAAATACTCCGTGAAGAGCGCGCTGCGGCGAAGTAGAAGATGTTGCTTACGCAACCCGCCGCAGGCGGAGAATGTCGCAAGCGACATTCTTTCTTGTGTATTATTTGTTGTTAGGCATATCTGCTGCGGTACATGGTTCAATAATAATTGAATTAGACCAGAAGCCTGCTTTAATACGTGCCTTTAAGAAGGCTGCAGGTGCTTCAGGAGTAATTGTTACCGAAATATCCTTACACTTTCTTGTCATTCCGCAGGTCATGTGGAATGTGTATGTACCGAATGGAAGACTGTATGCAACGGTTTCAGTGTTAGCGATATGTCCAAATGGATTACCGTTAATATATACTCCGTAACCAACTGCTACACCTATAGGACTTCCCATACGATATACCTGAATTGTACCAGGATAAGCCTCCAGCGGAGTACTGCAGTCAGGACACATTGTAGGAGCAGTTATATCCATAACCTTGCCGCATTTAGGGCATTTAATACGTAAACCAGCCATTTTGTCACCTCGTTTGAATTGAATTTGAACCTATGGTATCATATTACAAAGAGGTATGTCAATTACTATATTAAATTCGAGAGCGAATAATCAGAGGGGCAACAGTAATACAATAATGGAAGAAGTTAAACAGGGGGTCAGTATGATACGTGAAGAATTAGATTGCCTGAAAAGTTATGTAAAATCATTATATGACAGAAGCCTTAACAATGGTTGCAGCATAGTATTGATAAAACATACGAACCGAATTGAATTATGCAGGGAAGAGGTAGCAGCAATGCTGCCTGAAGAATATGCCTCAAGAATTTTCTGTCACAGTTTTTCGGAAAATGTGATGGGAGATGTGTATTCACCTTTTCTGTCCATTATACAGGAATTAACAGCTGCACAGGGACTTGGTATTGAAGAGTTTATCAGGGCTTCGGACGTTTATGCATTGCATGAGTTGATGTTTGAAAGCTATTTTACAACAGGAAAGTGTAAGAGAACGGAGGAACCTCTTTTCTCAGAGGTGCAGTTTGAAAAGGAAAAACTTCTTAAGGGTATTGCAGATATGCTTGTAAGGGCATGCGGTGGTAAGGATATATATGTTGTTCTGAACGGTCTTAATTATGCCGGTGCATCAACATTGGAATTGCTGGATTATATTATCAGTCTTCCTGAATGTGAACACATAAGAATAATTGCGTTTGACAATGAAAACGGTAAAGTACGTCCGCATGAAGAAGAGTATAAGAAGAAATTTGAAAAGCACTGCGGAAAGAAGCAATGTATTTTTGAATGGACGGTAAATTCGGGAATTGTAGAGAATGTAACCGAAAACGGATTTGTATTTAACGGAGAGGATATTGAAACATATCTTGTTAATACATACAATTTGTACTGCATGTTTGCCTTTGATGAGATGAGGTATTTTCTGGATTTTATTTATCAGAAGGTCCAGATTGAAAATATCAATATTACAAAGGAACAGGAGGTAAGGCTGTATATGCAGCTTGCAATCCTTGCTGTTTTGCAGGGGGATTGTTCCCATGCACTGCTGGTTGCCGAAAGCCTGCACCAGATAAGCGAAGAAATGCAGAGCTGGAATATTGAGTACGGCTATTATTATATTGTTGCTTATGTAAATATGCATAACGGAAATATTAATGCGGCAATGGAAGCGGCAGAGAAATGTATCAGTCTGGCACAGGAAAAAAATGATGAGTATTCGGAATTCAAGGGCAAAATCGCAAGGGTTATGAGCCGATTCAGCGGATTTTATAATATACTGATTTCCTATGAAAATTATCCGATTGAGGAAGAACTTCTTATGCAGTGCCGGAAATATAATTATTACAATCATCTGGCACATATATATGTATTCTGCTTTGAAAATGAATCATTTCAGGACAAAAAAACAGATACCATTGAGGATGAACTTCCATACTTCAAAAAGGGCATTGAAATAGGTGAAATGCTTGGGAATGACCAGTTCCTTACGGACGCATACAGAAGTGTAATTATGCTTGCTTCCTACAGCGGCAATCGTGATATTGTAAATTATTTCTATGAAAAAGATATTCTTGTTGCACAGCGGAGCGGCAATCAGTTTGAGGAGGCGATGGTATACAATGGACTTGGCTACAATCACTGCTCAGGCGAGGATTATACCAGTGCCAATTATTATTTTAATCTGGCAATGAAAATTTTTCACAGACTCGGATTAAGTGATTATATTATCGAAACCTTTTATAATATGGCAATTAATGCAATTATGGCTGAGGAGTATGAGAACGCAACGACATATCTGGAGAAGACACTTTATCTTCTGAATATTAACCGTAAGAACAGTCTGCGTGTCTGCAATATTTCAAAGGTTATGGGAATGGTTGCACTGTCCTCTTTCTATCAGGGGAGAGTATACAGTACAAGAAATTATCTTGTAAAGGACGGACAGTTTCTTGACTATATATTCGAAAATGACCACGATAATAATAATAACTATCTGTGGGATGATGATTTGTTTCTGTATTTTATATGTCAGGCATTATTATGTAATTACAGTGGCAGATATGAGGAAGCTATGGAACTGTATGAGCGTGCAGCAGTTTATATGAACCGTTCACAGGGAAATTACTTTTTTGCATATCCGCAGTACTGTATGGCAAAGCAATTTACACTGCACAAGCTCGGCAGGGAGGAGGAGCGGGTGCAGTTATTGGAAGAATATAAGAAATTCTGTAATAAGAACGGTTATCTCCGTCACCTTGAGTCTGTCAACAGAATGCTTGAGAATTGTGAGGACTCTGTTCCTGTCAAAAATACATTGACCTGTCCGATTATGAATGATGTATGTGAGGCTGAACGAATGCGAAGCGTTGAGCGGAATGCACATGCGAGACGTAAGGAAATACAATTCTTCTCTCTGTTCCAGAATTTGCTGGATAAACGTGAGGAAAATATTAATGAGAGAATGAGCAATGTTTTATCGGCGCTTGCAAGCAATTATAATCTCGATGGAATTATGACAATACATATTTCGGGTGACGAATGCTTTGTATATCAGGAAAGAGCAAAGCAGATGACAAGGGAAAATGTCGAACTGATTATCAAATTCTTTGAGGAGAAGCGAAGCGGATTTGCGGTGTCAAAATATAACGGAAATTATAAGGATTACAGGAAGCTGTTTTCCGTTATGTTCGGTGAAAAGGTTTTTTCAATGGTAGGAGTTCCTATTTTTGAAAATGAGAAATTAGCAGCGATTTTCGTAGCATATACCAAGAGCCGTGAGAATTGGAATGCCTCAACAGACAGATATGTTTTGAATGACTATGATTTGGAAATCTATACATACTTATTCAGACAGATTATCAATGCAATTAAGAAATGGCAGGCAAACGACGAAATTGAACGAATGAACAGTCTTTTGAAAAAACAGGCTGTTACTGATGAACTGACCGGTTTATACAACAGACAGGGATATTATTCAATTATCCGTTCCATTATTTCCGGTGAGGAAGAGCGCAGTAAAAATTATGCTTTTATTTATATGGATTTGGACCATTTCAAATACTATAATGATACGTTCGGACACCATGTCGGGGATGCGATTTTAATAAGCTTTGCAGATATTTTTCGCAAAATGGCACCGGAGGGTGCAAGCACAATCCGTCTTGGAGGTGATGAGTTTGCGATAATTCTGTCATATCATAACCGCAGCGAGGTGGTATCAATAGCAGAAAATATTCTGACGGAAATCAGGAAGGCTGAAGGCTTTGAGGATGTTGTAAAGCGCTTTGCGTTAAAGGAAGTCAGTTTGGACAAAGCACATTATGCCGGCTGCTCAATCGGTATTGCATATCTTGAGGGCGTAACCTGTGAGGACGATTTCGAAACAATAAGAAAGAACGCGGACACTGCTCTTTATTATGTAAAGGAACACGGCAGAAACGGTTACCGGGAATTTGAATAAAAATTATACTACCGGTATAATTTACAAACTAAAGAAAAAGTGTTATATTGTCGATATGAAAAGCGAAAGCAATTATACAATTTATTAAAAATGATTAAGCGGATTAAGAATCCACAGAAAGGAAAAAAACATGGCAGCAGTAAGATTTGCACATTACTTGAATAGTGAACGTAATTATGAATCACTCTCTATATCAGATTACAAAGAGTGGTTTGGTTTCATGCACTCATATAAGATAGGTCAACGGCAAATGCTAACTGTGTGATTATAGAACTGTTTAACAGGATATACATGGATTTTTGGACTGCTTATCTTTTATGGGTAAGCAGTTTTTTTTATAAGAAAATTCGTTGAAATTATCCTATAGAATAAAAAATTAACGGTTTTGGAAAGGAAGATGATAATGGATAAATTAGAGATTAAAGGAAAAGTAAATACTGCTGTCTGCTACGCAAGAGTAGTGGAGGATGAGGCGATAGAGCAGATTCGCAGAATGTGTGACTATGAGTTTACAGAGGGCGCCCAAATTCGTATAATGCCTGACGTTCATTCAGGAAAGGGCTGTACAATCGGAACAACAATGACGGTTAAGGATAAGGCGGTGCCTAACATTGTTGGTGTCGACATCGGGTGCGGAATGCTGACAATCAACGTCGGCAAAGATTTGATTGATTTTGAAAAGCTTGACGAGGCAGCACATTATATTCCAAGCGGAATGAATGTGTGGGAGGGCCGCAGAGAAAAATTTGACCTTGAGAGCTTATGCTGCTACAGGGACTTACGAAACACAAAATGGCTGGAGAAAAGTCTCGGAACTCTGGGAGGCGGAAATCACTTTATCGAGGTGGATGAGGCAACGGACGGAACCAAATACCTGGTTATTCATACCGGAAGCCGTAACCTCGGCAAACAGGTGGCTGAGATATATCAGAAGCTTGCGATTGACTTAAATAAGGGTAAAGAAACTTATTTTAAGCAGAGAGATGAAATAATCAGAACTTATAAGGAGCAGGGCAGAAGAAAAGAAATACAGGCAGCATTAAATGAGATTGCATGGGAGAAAAGAGAAACAACCATTCCGGAGGATTTGTGTCACCTTTACGGAAGCTTTTTTGAGGATTATCTGCATGATGTTGAGATTTGCCAGAACTTTGCGAGAAGAAACCGTGAACTTATTGCAGAAATTATTTTGGAGAGAGCCGGTCTTAGCGGACAGGATGCATTCCATACCATTCATAATTATATTGATACAGATGAAATGATTTTAAGAAAAGGAGCCATTGCGGCTCACAAGGGTGAGAAAGTGCTGATTCCAATCAATATGAGGGACGGAAGTGTTCTGGCTGTGGGAAAAGGAAATCCTGAGTGGAATTATTCTGCACCGCATGGTGCAGGCCGTGTAATGTCACGAACAAAGGCAAAAAGCTCATTGAGCATGGACGAATATAAAGAGGCAATGTCAGGAGTCTACACAACCTCAGTAAATGAGGCAACTCTTGACGAGGCACCAATGGCATACAAGAGACTTGAGGATATCATTGATGTAATCAAAGAATCGGTTGAGGTCATTGATGTAATGAAACCAATCTATAATTTTAAGGCTTCGGAGTAGTTAAGAGCGACACGGTCATATCCTCCGAAGTCAGAAGGAGGACAATGAAATGTTTACATTCCCAGCCATAGACATGGTAAAAACGGGACAGAATATAGTTATTTTAAGAAAAAAGGCAGGACTGACCGTAAGGGATTTGCAGACCGCCTTCGGGTTTGCCACACCTCAGGCAATATACAAATGGCAGCATGGTCTTGCACTGCCTGCAATAGACAATCTGGTGGTGCTGGCCGCCCTGTTGGATGTTAAAATAGATGATATTTTAGTTACCGATGTGCAGACTGATATACAGATTAGTGCATGAAAATTAATATGAAGTTATCGGTTAATACCGAAAATTAATTCTTTAACTCCACCAAAATATATCCCCCGGAGAAACAGCACTTTTAAGAGGTGTATGTTTGACTGGGGGATATTATTTTTCATCTGTTTTTTATTTTTTTGGTACACTAAATAAACATGCATCGTTTTATAAGATGGTCTGATTTTTAGGCTGTTTTGCAGTCTGGTTTTCCTTCAAATTTATGTATTTCTTCATGGTTAAAACGATGATACTTATATTTCTGCCTATGGCAAATATCAGAAATTCCTTGTATACCTTTTCTGATGAACGATAATGAAATCTTCTGAAATTTTCATTTTCTTTTATATCACCAAAATGACCTTCTGTCTGGATGGAGCGTATCTGCCTGTTGAGAATTCCTTTGTCACTCATTATGTTGGAATGTGATTCCGACTGCAGTTCTTCCCACAATTCGTTTATCTTCATTATCTTGTTTTTTCTCTGTCTGTTTCATCATTATACTTATAAAGGCATTTAGGTTTATATGGGCAGCCGCTGCAGTCACTGCAGCCGTAAACCTCATATGTCTGAATGTATCCGTTGTTGTTTCTTTTCTCGGTTTTTATGTGTTTTTCCTGTAGTTTGAGCAGTTCCAAAGGAGAGCAGTTATTTATCTCGATTCTCCGGTTGTTGGAAAGTTTTTTGTGTTTTGTAAGTTTTCGTTTTCTGTTTTTCTCTATTATTTCACGAACCTTATCCATTCCTTCAATTACAAACATAACCGCTTCACCAATTTCATACTTTTCAACAAATCCCATAGTGGTAATATATTCATTATATCTTTTGTACAGGGCATCGATTTTATCAAGAAGTCCTGCCAGATGATAATTGATACTTCCGCGCCATACAAATGTGTAACGATTGGCATTTGCTTCAATCTTGGTACCATCTATAAACAATTCCTTAAGTGTAATGAGCCCTTCCTGTTCCAGTCTTTTTATAAACTGATAATGAAGATTTTCAAGAACATCCGAACTAAGTCTTTTATCGATGAAATCATAGAAGGCATCACGCTTTGGCTTTTTCGCATAATTCAACTATTTTGTCAACAGATTTAATTCCCAACATATTTGCATAGGTAACGATAGCATACATCATTATTGGATTGTACCCTATTCTTCCCTTAGTTGAATAACGAGCTGTAAGGCTCGAAAAATCAATATCCTCCATTACTTTTTTTAAGGGTATAGACCGGATCGTCATCAGGTAAATTCAATTCGAAGAAACTAAAGTTAATTTTCTGTTGCCCAATTTCAAAAAAATCGTTATAATACTTATTGTTTAGCATAGTTACATTATATCATGTAACGGAGAAAAGATGGTTGTCGTTAGCCATTTTTTTTCTCTTTTTATGAAAAAATTTACGGAGGCTGTGACTTTTGTTGTCACAGCCTCCGCTGTTATGGACTATCTATTTCCCGACAGCCCCAACACGGGCAGACAGCCCAGCGGCGAAGGCGGCGGACTGTAAATCCGTTACACAGAAACATCGTTGGTTCGAGTCCAATCCTGCCTATTATGAAAAGCTGACAAAGGTTTTTAATACAGTCTGGAATTAAACAAATTAAACACACCTGTTTATCTTAGTGTATAATTTTAATTGGCAAAAATAAAGGGAAGAAGCAGAATACCTCTTCCCAATCATACAGTTTTTCTTTATGATGTTAACTGCGAAGAAAAACAAGTAAAGGAGACTGTATGATGAATACTATTGTAGAAGAAAAGCAGATATCTTTCAAGGAGTTAGAGCAAAAAGTTTTTAAATATGTCTGTGAGCTGGCATGTGAGATTACTAAAATTATATTGGAGTCCTATGACGATGAGCTTGCTGCTACCAGAGATACAAAGAATTACCGCGATAAAGGAAGTCGTAAAACCAGTATTAAAACCGTTTATGGAGATGTAGTCTACTGGCGCAGGGTATATCGTACCAGTTTAGAAAAAGTCCAGCGGTGAGATGTCAAGTGAAATAAAATAAAAACTCTTTTTATTTTTTGATATATTTCACGAAAACAAAAAACGACCACCTAAGCCCTGTCGACCATATTTTCAAAAAATGAGCAGGGCGTAGCTCATCAGCAGG
>JBGVLM010000045.1:0-5986 GCA_045124255.1 Butyrivibrio sp.
TACATTTATATTTTGTCTTTTGCTTCTATGCAAATTCAAAAATTTCTATGAGATTCTTTTTTATCTCATACAACAACCCCAAGGTATAAGCTGTTTGCCTTGCAAACGGCACATAAAACGCATATAATAAGGGTGCAGACACGGTATCCTTGTTATAAGAGGAGAGGTGTTATTATGGCAGAGAAAGATATTGCCGAGAAGACGTTCATGTCTCTTAATGATGTATTTGCGGATATTTTCAACGTACTGGTATTTAATGGAAAGCAGATAATCGTGCCGGATTTACTTGAAGATATCATGTCGATGAGTTTTTAAAGCTGATGAAGGTTCTTACGGGAGACTGTAGGTATGAAGAGATATATTCTTCGTTTGATGAATCAGAGAGAGGAGGAATTCGTATGTGTAAGGTTTTGGACGCAAGAGAGCGAAGAGGAGAAGCAAAAGGGGCGGCTTTAAAATTAGTTTCAATGATTGATAATTTTATTAAAAAGAATAAGGTGTCATTAGAGGTGGCATTTGATATGCATGAAATATCCATGAATGAATATGAAGCAGCGAAGGCCCTTATTGGAGCATAAGTTATTTTTACAAAAACCTCAAAAAGTATATTGACCCTGCCCTTAGGGCAGGGTTTAATGTATTTATGAGGAAGGTGATTTAATAATGAAAAAAGAATTTTATACTACAGGGGAGCTTGCAAAGCTGACGGGAGTTTCCTATAAAACCATCCGTCATTACAGAGAAAAAGGATTGCTGGAAGCCTCAAAAATAACTGAAGCCGGATATCATTTGTATGGAATGGAAGCGGTGGAGAAGCTGGAGCATATTCTGCTTCTGAAATATCTTGATTTTTCTTTGGAGGAGATTACTGATATTATAAACAGAGAGGGAATGGAGAGATTATTTGAAAGACAGGAGCAACTGCTGATTGCGAAAAAAGACCATTTGGAATGTGTGATTAATGCAATAAAAGAGATTCAGAATGCAGACATCGGACAGAGGCAGGATAAAATATTAGAAATTATTTCGCTTGCCGGACAGAAGGAAGAGATTATTAAGCAGTATAAGGAGGAGAGTAATCTTCAAAAAAGAATCAGCATACATGATTACAGTACGGCAGGAACACATTGGTTTCAATGGGTATTTGAGGAGTTGAAGCTTAAATCAGGTATGAGGATTCTTGAAGTGGGCTGCGGGAGTGCGACATTTTGGATATACAATATAATACACAATAATCTTCCTGATAATTTAGAAATAATTTTGACAGACGTATCTGAAGGAATGCTTAAAGCTGCTAGAGAAGGAATTGATAAATTCTCCGAAGCTTTTTCGGGAAAAAATATATCCTTTAGATTCCTTTGCAGGGATGCTGAAAATTTCAGTATGGAAGATGGCGAGTTTGACAGAATAATGGCGAATCATATGCTGTATCATTTGTCTGATATGGGACGACATCGTCTTTTTGAAATTTGTTATAAATTATTGAAAAAAGAAGGCATGTTTTTTGCTTCAACAATAGGCAAAAAGCACATGAAAGAATTTATGGAGCTGGTAGCTGAATGGAATGGGAAAATAAATCCCCCATATTGGATGTCAGAATCCTTTGAGCTGGAAAACGGGGCAAAGCAGCTTGAGAAAATTTTTCCGACGGTATTGGTAAAAGAGCATGAAGACAGTCTTATTGTTCCATGCCCTAAGGCGATATATGATTATACCTATTCGCTGCCGGGCAATGCCAAGGAAGTGTTAAAGGATAATGGAGATGCTTATATGAGATACCTTAAAAGCAGAATATCCAAAGAGAAACCATTTTATATACAGAAGCACACGGGAGCCTTTATGGCATTTAAGAATTAGAGTGTTGCAACCGTTGTTTTATTATAATAAAATAAGTGGAGAAATAAAATCGGAAAAGGGAGACTGTTTATGACAATTTTAGTTTTAGGCGGAGCCGGATATATTGGTTCACATACAGTGTATGCATTAATAGAGAAGGGTGAAGAGGTTGTTATAGTCGATAATCTGGAAACAGGTTACGAGGGTGCAATTCATCCAAAGGCAAAATTCTACAAAGGAGACATCAGGGACAGAGCTTTTATTGACAGCGTTTTTGATATGGAAAAGATTGACGCAGTCATTCATTTTGCCGCTAATTCATTGGTTGGTGAGAGTATGACAAATCCGTTAAAATATTACGATAATAACGTAAATGGCACAAAGGTTCTTTTGCAGTCAATGGTTGCACATGGAATTGATAAGATAGTATTTTCTTCAACTGCGGCGACTTATGGTGAGCCGGAGAATGTACCGATTCTTGAAACGGACAAAACAGAGCCGACTAATACATACGGCGAAACAAAGCTTGCAATGGAGAAAATGTTTAAATGGACGGATAAGGCACATGGTCTTAAATATGTATCGCTTCGTTATTTTAATGCCTGTGGCGCTCATGAAAGCGGCTTAATCGGGGAGGCACATAATCCGGAGACTCATCTTATTCCGTTGATTCTTCAGGTGCCGCTTGGGAAGAGAGAAAATATCTCAATTTATGGAGATGATTATCCTACTCATGACGGAACCTGCATCAGAGATTATATACATGTAACGGACCTTGCACAGGCACATATACTTGCGGTGGAATATCTGATGAATGGTAATGACAGTAATATTTTCAATCTTGGAAATGGCGTCGGATTTACCGTTAAAGAGGTTATCGATGCAGCGCGCAGAGTAACCGGACACCCGATTCCTGCTGTTGTAACGCCAAGGAGGGCAGGTGACCCTGCAAGACTTATTGCATCAAGTGATAAAGCAAAAAAAATTCTTGGCTGGAAACCGGCTCATGCTGATTTGGAGGAAATTATCGCAAGTGCGTGGAAGTGGCACAGCACACATCCGCAGGGATATTAATTCGATAAATCCCGATTTTGGAGTATACTAATGGATAGTTTAATTTTCAGTCTCAACACTACAATTCCGATTTTTCTGGTAATTATACTGGGCTATATTCTCATGCGTGTGGGTTTCTTTAATGAGGAATTTACACGCATAGCGGATAAGTTTGTTTTTAAGGTAGCTTTGCCGGTGCTGTTATTCAAGCAGGTAGCGACGGCGGATATTCACTCGGAATTTGACATACGTTTTGTATTGTTCTGTATGGGAACCACAACGGTAATGTTTGCACTTGTGTGGATTATCGGACGGATTTTTCTTAAGGATAAGTCAATGGTGGGTGCTTTTGCGCAGGCGAGTGCAAGAAGCAGCGCGGCGATACTCGGAATTGCTTTTATAGAGAATATTTACGGAAGCTGCGGAATGGGACCGCTGATGATTGTGTCGGCGGTACCGCTTTATAATATATATTCGGTAATAATTCTTACGTTTAATGCTAAGGACAGGGAACAGGGTAAGGGTGCAATCAAAAAAGCATTTATTAATATTTTGAAGAATCCGATAATTATTGCAATCTTTCTCGGACTTCCTTTTTCAATAATAGGAATTGAGATTCCGACAATTCCGCTCAAGGCGGTTTCTACTGTTGCACAGACGGCAACGCCGATTGCACTGCTTGTTGTCGGAGCCGGATTTAAGGGCAGACAGGCAATTGCAAAAATCGGACCGACAATTGCCGCTGCTTTTATAAAATTAATTGGTTTACCGTTATTGTTTATGCCGATTGCATTGGCTATGGGTTTTCGCAATGAGGCCCTGGTAGCAATAATAGTAATGCTTGGTTCGCCTACAACCGTAACATGCTATATAATGGCAAAAAACATGGGCAATGATGAGGTATTAAGCTCCAGCGTGGTGGTGATGTCCACATTGTTGTCATCTGTTACACTGACGGCTTGGATTTTTGTGATGAAATCGATGGGCTGGATATGAGAGGTTTAAAAATATGGTAAACGGAAATTGTTTTTGCAGCGGAATATATCAGAAGTGAGAGTGTTCTTCTTTAAGCCATTTCAAAAACATTGTATCTCTTACTATCCAGGACTCATCAGGAAAATTCTTATTTGCTTCAATAATATGGTCAAGTTCAGCCCATTCAAGTTCAAAACCTCTTGCTAGCTCACTTTCTGTTGGTGCAGTAGCGGAGGTTTCTTCTTTAATATCACAGAAATAAAAAAGAGAATGAGCGATATATTTGTGTCCTTTTTCAAAAATATCCTCATGGATATCCAGCACTTCACCAATAGGTCGTATGGAGGCAGGTTCAACAATTAAACCTGTTTCTTCCTGAACCTCACGAATCAGTGCTTCTTCACAGGTTTCGCTGCCTTCTATGCCGCCGCCGGGGATTTTGTATTCTCCGAAGCGGCTTTTCTGCATTGCATAAAGTCCGTTTCTCTTAATAATTGCACGTACACCGAAGCGTTCGGTAACCGGCATGTCATCGGTGTAATTGTGGGCGTCTAAAGTGAACAGGATTTGCATAGTGGTCTCCTTAATGTTTTTGAATAAAAGTAGTCAGATTTTAATTATATATTATATAGGACATAGAAGCATCTTGCAAGCTTTCATTCTGAGCCATTATCAGTTTAAATGACAGAAAAATAACTATCAAAATTACGATTTATATTGATTTTTAAGAGGAATTGCATATAATAAAAATTAACAGAACCCAACACGCCTCTCAACGATGCGGACCACGTTGGGTCTTTTAATTTAAGGAGAATATTGTATGGGAGAATTAAAGAAGCATCAGCCTCCTATGACAATTATTTAAAAGGGGCTAAGCGATTTGTAGGCAGATTATTTTAAATATAGAAAAGACATTACAGGCTTTTGGCAGTTTACATGGTATAAACATAGCGGCGGCAGGGATTTTTCTCTGCCGCCATTATATTTTTCTATAGTGTAAAAGTTCTTTTTAGGGGGCGCCCTGCAAATACGTGAGTCCTGCCGCCAACTCGCCCCCCTGCCGCCAACTCGCCCCCCTGTCGCCAACTCGCCCCCCTGCGGGGTACTCGTTGCCGCGGCGTTCGCCGTATAGTTCAATGCCTAAATATGCTCTTATGGAAGTAAACTTCCAATAAGCCTTTTTAGGCATTGGACTTGCATGGCTCATTGCCCGCGCACTTTACAAAAACTTTACAAAAGTGAGATATTGTATCTTACTTTTGTGGGGTATTATTGATTTTGTAATCGAGAGATGATTAAGATAAAAATTAATTGCAAAGGAGAATGCAAAAATGAAAAAGAGAAGTATTTTAACAGTGGCACTTGCAGCAGTTATGGCACTTGGTGTATTTGCAGGATGTCAGAAGAAAACAACAGAAGGATTTGACGCAAGCAAGGAAATCGGAGTGATTTCACGTGAGGAAGGCTCAGGAACAAGAGGAGCATTTATTGAACTTTTTGGAATTGAACAGAAAAATGATGCCGGAGAAAAGGTAGATTACACAACTGATAAGGCAGTTATTACAGATAAGACCTCAGTTATGATGACTACGGTAGCAGGTGATATGTACGCAATCGGATATATCTCACTTGGCTCACTTAACGACACGGTTAAGGCAGTTAAGATTGATGGAGTTGAACCTTCAGTTGCAAACGTTGAGAATGATACATACAAAATCGTAAGGCCGTTTAACATTGCAACCAAAGAAGACTTAAGTGAAGCAGCACAGGATTTTGTTAACTACATTCTTAGTGCTGACGGACAGAAGGTTATTGAGGATAACGGTTATATCGCAGTATCAGATGCACCTGCTTATGAAAAATCAGATATAAGTGGAAAGATTACGATTTCCGGCTCAAGTTCGGTTACTCCTGTAATGGAGAAATTAATGGAAGCATATGTTGCAATCAATTCTGATGTAGTAATTGAGATTAATCAGACAGATTCTTCATCAGGTGTCAAGGATGCAATTAGTGGAATCAGCGACATTGGTATGGCTTCAAGAGAGCTTAAGGATTCGGAAATAGAAGAAGGCGTTACAGGAACAGTAATTGCAATGGACGGAATTGCAGTAATCGTAAA
>JBGVLM010000046.1:0-2793 GCA_045124255.1 Butyrivibrio sp.
TTCCTTTCTTATTCAATGTTAGCAGTGTCGGAGGACTTAATCTTTCTTGTGTAAAGTGCAGTAAAGAATGCACTTAACGTTGTTGTTGCAAGAACTATAATAGGGAATGTAAGGAACATTTCTACCGGATTGATACTGTAATCGACTGCAAGTTCCATACCCATCATTTTAAATATCGGGTCAATGCACAGATGAGTAAGAGGCATTGCGAAAATCTCACCCATAAGCACTGCAATCATTCCCACAAATAAAAATCTCAAAGCGTGGTATGCATAGATTTTTCCGTTTCGTGTGCCTACAGCTTTCATGAGTGCAATTTCTCCCTGCTCCTTTGCGATAAAGGAACGCTCCATAAGCACGGTTATAAGTGCTGCTATGACGATTGTAAGGATAACGATAAGGGATTTTACTGCCGCAAGAGTATCCGCAACACCTAACATATCCTTTACTGTTTCCGCGCAGGTTTCAATATTTTCATAATCAGGGAAAATCCTCTGCAGTTCTTCTATTCGCCCTTCCATTTCCTTACTGTCAGGGTTATCCGTAAACATAATCTGCGTATTGAGACCGCCCTGTGCCTGAACGTAATTTATGTACTCATCGCTATGAAGTCTGATACCCATACCCTGCATATTCATACTTTGGAAAAATGCCGAAATGATATATTCCTTATCTCCGTCAATGGTTTTAATCGTAATGGTATCACCAATATTTGCGTTCAGCTTATCCGCAGCAATTCGTGTAATTGCAATTTCATCGGTATTTTTTGGTGCTGTTCCTGCTGTATATTCGTACATATCCATTGTCGTTCCTGTGCCCTGATAGATACTGATATTGCTCTCATTTTCCCCGAAAGATACGGGCAGATTGAACATTATTTCCTGATAGCATTTTGCAGGAATACCATTTTCTTCAAGTGTTTGCTCCATATCGTCAAGGTGCTTTTCAAGCTTTTCACGCCCGTCTTCCATCATACATTCCATAATTATTTTACTGTCAAGATATATGTCACAATCTGCCCATCCGAATGTTGTAGAAAGACTGCCACTGTTCATAGTGGAAACAGTTGCCGAAAGTATAAGCATGAGGGACAGACAAAGGAAAAATGTGAGGCTTATAATACCGTAACGCTTAGGACTGCTAACAATGTCATTCAGTGCAAGGAAAGGTGTCGCAGGAAGCTTTGATTTGCCAAAACTCATAAGGCTCTTTTTACGGAAGCGTTCCCCCGTCTGACCATTTCGGATTGCATCAATAGGAGACATTTTCTTAACCTTGCCTGTACAGCCATAGCAGAACAGTAAAATGACTGTGATAACAAGAACAGCACAGAGAATGTTTACCAAAATTGGACTCTGATTTCCGATAATAATTGTCTGCGAGGAAACGCTCATAAGCATTTCACCGAAAGGGAAACTAAGGGCAAGACCGATAGCCGCACCGATTACAGAAAGTCCCATATACTTTACAAGGTATAAGCCTCGGATTTTGAAATTACGGATACCAATCGCCTTCATGACGCCGATTTCACGAAATTCCTCGGAAAGTGTAAAGGAAATGGTAAAACGTAAAACTACAAATGCTATAATAATAAGAATAATGCTTACCACCAGAAGAATACCTACCACAATCATATCAAAAATATAGCAGAATTTCATAAAGGCTCTGTCCATTGTAAGAATACTGTTATTTAAAAGTGGTTTTATCTGCGTCAGAGCCGTTTTAATATCGGTAGAATATATGTAGCCAAGAGTACCACCGTAATATTCCTCCGTATTTTCGGCGGAAAGAAATACGGAGGAATCCTCCTCGCTTATGATATAACGGGTAAAAGACAACTGATTTGGGCCGAAAAGTGCGTCCTTTATTTTACCTGCAAGAACAAATTCACGTTTCACACCGTTTAATTCTATGATAAGTTTATCGCCCACATCAACCCCAAGAGCGTCAGCCTTAGCTTCTGTCATATAAAACTCACCCGGCTCTACCGTTTCAAGAATACTTCCATCGGAAAGAAAATAATTCATACAAATATCGCTGTGAACCAGATGCGTACCGCCCGGGGTAATGATATTTTCATCCTCATAGATAAAATTATCGGACGATAAAAACAATATGTTCTCCGCCTCATAGCTATCCACTGCACTTGCTGAGCTTACGGTTTCATCAATGTCAATGACTAGATTTTTATTCATGGTAGCCACAAGATAATCAGGCGCATTCGCCATTTTAAAATAACTGTCCAATGCTGTGGTAACATTAATAATGTTGTTTACACTTGATGCCACAAACATAGTAGCAAGAATAATAAATAATAGAAGAATAATATTCATTGCCTTTTTTCGTTTTAAGTCTTTTTTTAATATGTCTAGATACATTTTTTAACTCCTTTCTCTTGTTTCTGAATTCATTCTACAAGACAAATTATTAAATAATCATTAAATGCAAAAACTTCAGAGTCATTACATATAACTCTGAAGTTTCATACCATTATGCTTTTCTAACTACTATGGTCACACAAAATAACTCTTCCTTCATCCCGGCAAAGATTTCACCATCCATTTTACGCATCAAAGTTTTACAAATATAAAGCCCCAGACCGCTCCCTTTCCTACCGGTACTATTACTTCCACGATAAAAGGAATCGAAAGGATTTGGAAGCTCCCTATACCTCAAGTGAGAATTCAGATTTTCATTCTCTATTCTGCTTCAACCCACTTTTTAATGTGTTCAAACTGAATCACTAATTCTCCATTATAAATTCCTATCGGCACCGGCTGGTCCAATCCGTAA
>JBGVLM010000047.1:0-33080 GCA_045124255.1 Butyrivibrio sp.
GTTTGTGTCAAGTAATCGTTGGCAACTTTTTCATTGTTTTTCTCAATGATGCATGCCTCTTTTTTTGTACACCAAATAAACCCTATAGGGCTTCGTTTAATTCGTTTAACAGAAAGCTCTTTTAAATGCTTTTCTTGATGCGGTCTGCATGGCTTCTAATAGCGGCATATGTGCATTTACCACATCAACATACGGATTGCCTTTTCCATCCTTCTTCGGTGCCTTGGCTGCACTTAATGTCTCTATGATTTCCTGCATCTGCATTGTAAATACCAGACCATCCGTATAGCGGTCTATTGTTTCTATCAATTCCTTATTCTCTTTGCGGTATAAGGCTTTGGCAAGGTTATTGGCTCCGTTTACCGACCAACGCATTCTGCGGTTTTTCATTCTTAGCGTAATTACCGTACAATTCTGACTTTCCTGCACACCCATTCCTTTGTATATAATACCTTCCTGCGGTTTGGGGATTGTTATTCCCTGCTTATCGTAGGGCAACAGACCATTTCTGTTATTATTCAGATATTGATATAATTCTCTGGCATGTTTGCTACGCTTATCTTTTTCATCCGGGCTTTCCACACTGGTTGCATATATTTCTATATATTCTAACATTTCTTCCGGTTTTTCTTTATCAAACAGATGTCGGATTTCTACCTGTGCTTTTTTATCACTGATTTTCTCGATAATCTTACTGTACACATGATAGCGGTCAAGCTGAAATATAACCTCTGAATCATAGGGTTCCTTTATCCAGCCGCCTCCATCACCATTTAGGATACGTTGTCCGATTTCATCCGCATTATATTTCTTCCGGATGCACGCTTCACGTTTTTCATGAAATTCCGTACTTTTTTCCATACCCGCAAACATCGTCTTTCCTACCAGAGTACTGCGGTTCAGCCTCTCTTTTTCGGCATCCCAGCCCTCGTACATGGTAAATACCTTCATTTCCTGCTTCTTCATTTTTTTGTGGTCTTTTCCCTGCATATGCAGCCATACACCATCCATTTCTTCAAAAAGAACCGGTATTTCCTTTGTTCCCTCTGACTGGTCGGCATTCATCTGCTTAACGGCATGTTCTTCCTCTTCACTGATCCGTTCGCCAAGACGTTGCATCACGTTCCATACACCGCCTGCACTGATGCTCTGACCACAGGTACTGCTTATGACATCTGCTGTAACACGGTAAGGCGACTCAGTTACCGTCATGGCTATCTTTTCTGCCAGATTTGTGGATATCAGCCCTATTTTATCCATCTGCATGGCTTCGTCCAGAAGATAAACATATGCCTTTTCTCCATCCTCAAGATTGGTTCGATATACCCTTCTGCGATATTCCACATCTCCATAGACAGTTTTTATACTGGTTTTGCGACTTCCTTTATCGCGATATTGCCCAGTATCCCTAGATGCCGCTAGCTCTTTGTCATAGGACTCCAGGATTATTCGGGTGATTTCACAACCTAGTTCACAGACATATTTAAAAACTTTTTGTTCCAATTCCTTGAACGAAATTAATTTTTCCTCTACAATAGTAATCATCATACAGTCTCCTTTACATGTTTTCTTGGTCGTTAACATCATAAAGAAAAACTGTATGACTGGGAAGAGGTATTTTGCTTCTTCCCTTTATTTTTGCCAATTAAAATTATACACTAACCTGTTCGGCTTTATATTTTTTAATATAAATGTTATAATTAATTCAAATTTGGTTTTTGTGAGGTACATTGAGTAATGGAAAAGAGATGTATTGATAAATTGGGCGTGAGTACATCGTTGCTTGGCTTTGGCTGTATGAGGTTCCCCACATTGAAGAATGGTGAGATTGACAGGGAGCTTTCGGTCAGAATGCTTGATATGGCTTTTGAACGCGGGGTGAATTATTACGATACTGCGTATCCGTATCACAATGGAGAAAGTGAGCTTTTTCTGGGTGAATATTTGAACGGAAGGGACAGGTCTTCATATTTTCTGGCAACCAAGCTGCCGGTATGGCAGATTGAGAGTGCGGAGGATGCGAAGAGGCTGTTTGAGGAGCAGCTTGTAAGGCTTCAGAAGGAATACATAGATTTTTACCTGCTTCATGCGTTGGACAGGAAGCGTTTTGAGAAAATGCGTGACCTTGGTGTGATTGATTATTGTGAGGAGCTTAAGGCACAGGGAAAGATTAGGTTTCTGGGATTTTCTTTTCATGATGAGTATGATGCTTTTGAGGAGATTATTAATTATAAGGACTGGGATTTCTGCCAGATTCAGTATAATTATATGGATGTGAACGAACAGGCAGGAGATAAGGGGTATCAGTTGACGGTTGAGAGAAATATTCCGTTAGTTATCATGGAGCCTGTTAAGGGCGGTTCGCTTGCCGTTCTGCCTAAGGAGATAAGGGAGATTCTTGGAGGTCAGGACAGGAGTGATGCTTCGTATGCGCTGCGTTTTGTGGCTTCAAGACCTAATGTTAAGGTGGTTCTAAGCGGAATGTCCACAATGGAACAGGTGACGGATAATCTTAATACTTTTACGGATTTTATACCTTTGTCCGATGAAGAGGAGTGCAACATTGCTAAGGTAAGGGATGCATTGAACAGCAGGGTCAGAAACGGCTGTACCGGCTGTAATTACTGTATGCCGTGTCCAAGGGGTGTTGATATTCCGAGGAATTTCAGGGTATGGAATAAATACAGCATTTACAATGATGCAGAGGAATTGAGAAGGGGTTGGAATGCATTGCTTAATGACAATGCAGGAGCTAATCAATGTGTTGAATGCGGGCTTTGTGAAACAAAATGTCCGCAGAGGATATTGATTAGGGAGGATTTAAAGAAACTTAACGAAGAAATTACATGCATTTTAGGAGGAAGTAGAATTGGATAAGCTGGTTGCGGTACTGATATGTCTGCCATTTGTTCTGGCAATTTTTCCTGCAATTATTAAGAAGGACAGGGTGCGTAGTATAATTGTGTATATCGGCTGCTTTTTGGTAGCGGCGGTTGCAATTGCCGTATCGGTATTATGGTTTAGGGAAGGCAGGACAGTTAATCTGGATTTGCCTTATTCAGAGGTATTTGATTTTGTGATACTTATAGGTGATTTTGTTTTAATGGGAGTAATTATTGCCCTGTCAATTAAGCATCGTAAGTATCTTATCGGTCTGCTCTCTTTTGTACAGACGGGAATTGTTGTATGGACGGAGATTAACGGACCTGAAACAGACCACACGGCACATATAAGGCTTGACTGGCTGAGTTTTATAATGATTCTCATTATAGGCGTTATAGGTGTTGCAATCGGTATATATGCAATCGGTTATATGCGTGGATATCATGAGCATCATAAGGAATTTAAGGACAGAAGAAGATTTTTCTTTTCAATGATTTTTCTGTTCTACGGGGCAATGTTCGGGCTTGTAACTTCAATGAATCTGGTGTGGATTTATTTTTTCTGGGAGATTACAAGTGTATGCTCATTCCTGCTTATCGGTTATACCCGTACCGAGAAGGCGGTGGACAACTCATTTAAGGCATTGTGGATGAATCTGCTTGGCGGACTTGCTTTTGCGATTGCAATTATCTATTCTGCCTATACATTTAAGACACTTAATCTGTATTATTTAATTGACAGCAAGGCAGCAGGTGCTTTGATTCCTATTGCAATGCTTGCTTTTGCCGCACTTACCAAATCTGCACAGTTTCCTTTTTCGGGCTGGCTTTTGGGTGCAATGGTTGCGCCTACTCCGTCATCAGCACTTCTTCATAGTGCGACAATGGTTAAGGCAGGCGTATATATGCTTTTAAGAATTTCGGTTGCTATGGCAGGCAATCAGGTAGGACAAATGGTATACCTGATTGGAGGATTTACTTTCCTTGCGGCATCGATTCTTGCAATTTCACATAGTGACGCAAAGAAGGTGCTTGCTTTTTCAACGATATCGAACCTCGGACTGATTGTGGCATGTGCAGGCGTAGGTTCACAGGAGACGGCATGGGCGGCAATCTTCCTTATTATCTTCCATGCGGTATCCAAATCAATGCTGTTCCAGTGTGTAGGTGCGATTGAAAATACTACCGGAAGCAGAAGTATAGAGGATATGCAGGGACTTGTTATCAGATATCCTAAGCTTGGTTTTATTCTTATGGTAGGTATTGCAGGAATGTTTCTTGCTCCGTTTGGAATGCTCGTGTCCAAGTGGGCGGCGCTTAAGGCATTTGTTACTGCGCCAAGTACAATTATGGTTATTTTCATTGTGTTCGGAAGTGCTACAACAATGTTCTACTGGACAAAATGGTTTGCGAAGATTCTCGGGCTTCATCAGGAGAAGGGCAGGGATATTACGCAGAAAAGTGAATATATTTCAATGTTTTTCCATGCGGCTCTGCTGATTCTGTTATGTATCGGTTTTCCGTTTTTGTCCAAATACATTATAGAGCCGTTAATGGTTGATATGTATGGTGTTTCAAGTCCGGTACTTTCGGACGGAAACATAATTATTATGTGCATAATGATTTGTGCCATTTTCATTGTGCCGGCGATTAATTATGCTCTTTCAAAGAAATTTATGGATGACCCTGTTCTGGTATATATGGGTGGCGCGAATGCCGGAGATAACAAGAATTTCATAGATTACAAGGGCGAGAATAAGGAGCTTGAAATGCGCAACTGGTATCTGCTTGACTGGATTAATGAGGCTAAGTTAATGAAGCTTTTTGAAATTGCGGGAGCAGTAGTTATTGTTGTGTTTATCTGTACTATAGTGGGAGGTGCAATTAAATAATGAAAGAATATTTTATAAGACTCGGCTGTATGGCAGCGTTCGTTGTATTTGCACCTTTTATCGGTGGTCTTTTAGAGGGCTTTGACCGTAAGATATCTGCCAGAATGCAGGGCAGGAGAGGACCTTCGGTATTGCAGCCGTTTTATGATGTTTCAAAGCTTTTTCATAAGCAGCTTCTGATTATGAATAAATTTCAGACATTAATGATAATGTCGTATCTGTTTTTTGTACTTCTGTCGGGTGCTTTGTTTTTCGGCGGCTTTGATATGCTTATGTGCTTCTTCTCGCTGTCGACTGCAGCAATGTTTCTGATACTTGCGTCAACCTCGACACATTCACCGTTCAGTACAATAGGCTCACATCGTGAGATGATGCAGATGATGGCTTATGAACCGATGGTATTGCTTACGGCAGTTGGTTTTTTCCTTGCAACAGGAACTTTCAATGTTGCAGAGATTATTAAAGTTGATATACCAACAATTGTATACACACCGGGATTTTTTATCGGTTTTGCTTTCATTCTTACAATTAAATTCCGTAAATCACCGTTTGATTTGAGTACATCACACCATGCTCATCAGGAGGTTGTTAAGGGTGTTACTACAGAGATGATGGGTGCCGAGTACGCATTTACAACAATTGCTGAATGGTATGAAAATGTATTCCTGCTCGGTGTTGTTGCATTGTTCTTTATTAACTCCAATCCGCTAAGTTTTGTATGGGCAGTTGCCGCGGTATTGGTTGTATATTTTGTTGAAATTCTTATTGATAATACATCAGCACGTGTGAAATGGCAGACAATGCTCAAATTGGCATGGTCGGTTACAATGGTAACGGGCGGACTGAATCTGTTTATTCTTGAACTGCTGCAATCACGTTAGGAGGAAGAGTATGAAAAGTTTACAGAAATCACCTTGGCTGCTTCATTATGACGGTTCAAGCTGCAATGGTTGTGATATAGAGGTTCTTGCGTGCACTACTCCTGTGTATGATGTGGAACGTTTTGGAGTAATTAATACGGGTAATCCGATGCATGCGGATATTTTTCTTGTAACGGGCGGAATTAACAGTCAGAATGAAGCTGTTGTTAAGCAGATTTATTCACAGATGCCGGAGCCTAAGGTTGTGGTTGCGGTCGGAACCTGTGCATGTACGGGCGGAATTTTTAAGGAATGCTATAATATCAAGGGAGGCGTTGATACGGCTATTCCTGTTGATATATATGTTCCCGGATGTGCGGCAAGACCTGAATCAATCATTGACGGTGTTGTTAAGGCGGTGGCTCTTTTTAAGGATAAGGTTAAGAAGGGGGATAAGAAGTAATGGAAGCTTTGGGAAAAGATATTTACAAAATTGAAAAAGAAGACCTGCTCCCTGTAATTATGGAGAAAAAGAACGATAGCTGGCGTCTTGCACAGATTTGCTGTACATACGTTAATGATGTTTACGAAATAAGTTATTCCTTTGCAAAGGATTATGATATCGAACATTTTCGTCTTGTAATTGATAAGGATGATTCGGTGGCAAGTATTTCGCGTGTGTACAGGTCGGCAATTTTCTATGAAAATGAGATGAAGGAGCTTTTTGGGCTTCAGGTAACACATATGAAGCTTGATTTGCATGATAAATTATACAGAATTGACGAAGAGACACCGTTTGTACCAAAGGAGGATAAATAATGGCTAAGAGAAGTGTTGTACCTTTCGGACCGCAGCATCCGGTTCTGCCAGAGCCGATTCATCTTGATTTGGTTTTGGAGGATGAGAAGGTTGTTGAGGCTGTTCCTTCAATCGGATATGTTCACAGGGGTCTTGAAAGTCTTGTTAAGAAAAAGAATTTTAATGAAATGGTATATGTTGCGGAGCGTGTATGCGGAATCTGTTCATATATGCATGGAATGGGATATTGTAATGCCGTAGAGCAGATTATGAATGTCGAGGTTCCTGAGAGAGCCAAATATCTCCGTACAATATGGTGCGAGATGTCAAGACTGCACAGTCATCTTCTGTGGCTTGGCCTGCTTGCGGACGCTTTCGGATTTGAGGCATTGTTCATGCAGTCATGGAAGCTTAGAGAGAAGATTCTTGATATGTTTGAAATCTCTACGGGTGGAAGAGTTATTTTCTCGGTTAATAAGATAGGCGGTGTTCTTAAGGATATGCCTGCCGATATGCTTGCCTCATTTGTTCAGAACCTTAATGATATGGAGAAGGAGCTTAGAAGCACAACAGCAGTATTCCTTAAGGACTATACGGTAAGAAGCCGTCTTGTTGATGTCGGAATTCTCTCTAAGGAGGACGCTGTCAGAAGAGGTGCATGCGGACCGATGATGAGGGCGAGCGGAATTGCCATTGATATGCGTAAGACGGGCTATGAAGCTTATGGCAATCTAGATTTTGAGCCGATTATCAGCAATGACTGTGACAGCTATGCAAGATGTGAGGTTAGAATTAAGGAGATTTTCCAGTCGATTGATTTGATTCGTCAGGCTGTGGCAAAGATTCCTGACGGAGAGATTGCAGCTGCTGTTAAGGGTCTGCCTAACGGTGAAGCCTTTATTCGTATGGAGCAGCCAAGAGGTGAGGCTTTCTACTATGTAAGAGCCAACGGAACAATGTTTTTGGACAGAATGCGTGTCAGAACTCCTACTTTTGCCAATCTGCCTTCGTTATTGCAGATTCTTAAGGGCTGCCAGTACGGAGACGTTCCGCTTTTAATACTTACAATTGACCCATGCGTAAGCTGTACAGAGAGATAGGGTAGGAGGAATTTTATGGCATCAATAATGACTTTTGCCGGTCAGGCAATTAAAAATTTATTTTCAAAACCTGCGACGACCTCTTATCCTGCCGTACCAAGGGAATATCCTGAGAGAACAAGAGGTCATATAGAGCTTAATGCTGAGGCTTGTATTCTCTGCGGAATGTGTATGAGAAGCTGTCCGCCGGGAGCGATTAAGGTTAACCGTGAGGCGTCCGAGTGGACTATTAACAGATTTGACTGTATTCAGTGCGGATATTGTGCGGATAAATGTCCTAAGAAATGCCTTTTACTTGTACCGGGCTATCAGGAGCCGGGAAGTGAGAAATTCGAGGAAACGGTACATGTGACCGTGCAGATGCCGGCAAAACCTGCGGCTGCGAAGCCGGAAGATAAGGCGTGATTTTGAAATTTGAAAAATTAAGTTTTAAAAAACGAAAAACGGGGGAATAAAACATGAATGAAAAACAGATAAAGAAACTGCTGTCACCAAAGCCATTGAGCCTTATATTAACCATTGTTATTGGTGTTGCGTCAGGAGTAATGCTCTTCTTGTCAATCAAATTTAAAAATAATAATGCGGACTGGTATGGTGAACCGCAGTATTTTAATAATTTAATAGTCAGCGAAGAAGAGCAGGTGGACAAATTTGTCTATATTGATATTGTGTATATCTGCGTGTTTGCAGAGGAGTCGGATAAGAGCAGGCAGTATTATTATGTAATGGATGATAATGATTTTGTCTATATTGCGGAAATAGATGATAAGGAATATGACAGAATAACAGAAGCCTTTGATTCAACCGGCGAAGCATATCATCTTGAAGGATATACGCATACCATTCCTTATGACCTTAAAGCACTTGCCGTCAACAGTTTTGGTGAGGCTTTTGATAATTCAGATGATATTCTGACATCTGATAATTTTGAAGAATATTTTGGCACCGTATATCTTAGCTGCAGGGAAAATTCATATACAGAATGGGCGTACATTTTAAGGTGCATGAGCATTATAGGATTTATTGTAATGGGAGGGTTTCTGGTCAGATGCATTCAGGGTGTGGTATTTGCCCGCAGGGTCAGGAAGCAGTTTGATATTGATACCATAAAATATGAACTGTTAAAGCCTTCAACAGTTAAATTCCCAAAGATAAAAATATACCTCACGGACAAGTATCTGATATCCAAAAATACGGGATTGATTGTTGTGGCAGAGATTGCGAAATGTCAGAAAATATATACTAATTATATAAAACAAAAAGGTGTTGATGTTGCTGTCCATCTGCTCATTGATACTACTGACGGGAAGTCTATGCTAATAGGCGTTCTTAAAGGACTGTGGGATTTTGACGAACTGATTAATCTTGTTAACGAAAGAATTGGTGTAACAAATAATATTGCAATACGGACAGTTCCGCAAAAATAACATAAAAAATGGAAGCGTGCAGAATATACGCTTCCATTTTTAAATGGTTTCTTTAAAGATTCAGTCCCTTTGCTTCATCACATCCAAGCATAATATTCATGCACTGGATTGCGGCACCGGAGGCACCTTTTCCGAGGTTGTCAAATTGCGATGTAACAACAATACGTTCATCGTTACCGGTTACATAGATTTTTAATCCGTCCCAGCCTGATAAGCCGTTGCCTGCAATGAAACCGCTTGCGGCTGTTTCGTCATCCTTCTCGCTGACTCTGATAAACTGCTTGCCGTCATAAAATTCCCTGAAATATTCAAGTAATGTCTCAGGAGTCATTTCCTTTGCAAGCATATCGGCATATAATGGAACGGATACAACCATACCGCTGTAATAGTCGTCAATAATAGGGGAGAATAAAGGTGTTCTTTCAAGTCCCGTAATTTTCTTCATTTCCTTTAAGTGCTTATGCTGCTGTGTAAGTGCATACTCTCTTCCGGAAGCAAATTCCGCAGGTCTGTCCTCACCCTCGTATACCGCAATTGTTTTCTTGCCTGCTCCGCTGTAGCCTGACAAAGCAAAGCTGCTTACCGGATAATCTGCAGGAAGAATTCCTCCTGCCACTAACGGATATACCAATGAAACGAAGCCTGACGCATAACAGCCCGGAACTGCAATACGCTTTCCGTTTACGATGGCTTCCCTGTGCTGTGCTGACAATTCAGGAAAACCGTATGCCCAGCCCCGTTCGGTTCTGTGAGCAGTTGAAGCGTCAATAATTCTGACATTTTCATTCTCAACAAGCGATACGGCTTCAATTGCCGCAGCGTCAGGAAGACATAAAAATGTAATATCTGATTCATTTATGTATTTCTTTCTCTCATTTAAGTCCTTTCTGAGCTCGCTTGGTATTGTGAGAATCTCAATATCATCACGACCCTGAAAACGTTCATTTATTCTTAAACCCGTAGTTCCTTCACTACCGTCAATATAAATCTTAGTCTTCATAATAAAATTTCCTCCCGAATATTCTTAATAAATTCTCTTCTGAAAATTGCCTGTATAGGTAAAAAAATAATTTATGACATTGTATAATCTTTTTGGGGAAAATACAAGAGAAAAATATTATAATGCAGATGATATTATTTTGCGGTATACTGTAAAAGAGGTTTATGATTTTATGATTACGGAATTTATTATTATAAACGGTCTGGTACAGGGAGTGGGGTATCGTCCGTTTGTGGCAGAATGTGCACAATTTTATAATATAAAGGGCTGGGTGAGAAATACTCAGGGAATTGTTACGATAATGGCAACGGGAAATGCCGATGATTTGCAGCGCTTTAAGGCGAGGCTTAAAGCCGGAGTGCCCGGCTCAAGGGTTTTTCGGATTGAAGCTTTTGGACAGGAACTGACGGAATTTGAAAGCTTTATTATTGAAGAAAGCAATTCCTGCAGTCAGAAGGAAATTCCTTATATTCCGCCGGATTTGCCCACCTGCGGCAGCTGTGAGGCTGAGTTAAGGGATATTAACAACAGAAGGTACAGATATCCCTTTATAAGCTGTACTGCCTGCGGAGCAAGATACAGTATAATTGAGGAACTTCCGTATGACAGAGCAAATACCCTTATGAGAGACTTTAAACTGTGTTCACAATGCGTACAAGATTACAGCCGGGGAATACGCCGCTACGCACAGACAATAGGCTGTAATGACTGCGGTCCGAGGCTTGAATGGCATATTGCAGGAATCCTGCAGAACGGCAGAGGCGAATTTGGCGGCAAAGCTGATACGGACTGCATGGAGACAGTAATTAAACACATTAGCAGCGGTAAGATTGCCGCAATAAAGGATATAGGCGGTTATCATCTTGTCTGTCTGCCTGACAATGCAGGAGCGGTAAGTGCATTAAGAAGTCTTAAGACGAGGGAGAGAAAGCCGCTTGCCGTTATGTTTCCTGATGTCGATACGGTACGTGAATATTGTTGTGTGGATTACAGGGAGGAAGAGGAACTGCTGTCAGCAGCCCGTCCCATAGTGCTTCTTAAACATAGGAAGGACGGCAGAAGCTTTGATTCAGGGGTATGTATGGACAGCACGGAAATAGGGTGTATGCTTCCATCCAATCCTGTTCAGATAATGCTTGCAGACGCACTGGGTCCGATTATAATGACAAGTGCAAATATATCCGGCGGACTTATGATTACGGATAATGTACAGCTTGAGGAGTGGCTTAGGGACAGGAGTGCTGGGATGGATAAGGTTCAGGAATATGGTATTTTGTCCCATGACCGTGCAATAGCAGCACCTCTTGATGATTCAGTAGTCCGGATTGTGGCAGGAAGAAGACAGATGATAAGAAGGGCGAGGGGATTTGTACCGGAGCCGGTTAAAATAAATGTGCAGGCAGGTATTTTTGCCGCAGGAGGCGATTTAAAATCCGTATTCTGCCATACTGCGGGCGGCAGGGCATATCTGAGTCAGCATTTCGGTGACTTGGAGGAGGAAAGCTGCCTGAACGAATATAACAAAGAACGTATAAGAATGTGTAAATTATTCGGATTTAAGCCTTTAGTAAAAGCCATTGACGCCCATCCCGGATATCTGTCGGGAAGAAATATTGATAATGCCGATATGAGAATCCAGCACCATAAAGCACATGTGGCTTCGGTTATCGCAGAGCATAATTTGCAGGGAAATATTATCGGAATTGCTTTTGACGGTACGGGCTACGGTGATGACGGCAATATATGGGGAAGCGAATTTTTCCTGTATAACAGTAAACAAAAGGATAAGGATTTTCTAAGGGCTGCACATTTAAAATATGTGGAGCTTTTGGGAGGCAATGAATGCAGCCGCAATGCCGAGGGCGTTCTGTACGGGTATATCAATTCCTTTGATGAGGCAGCGAGACAGAAGCTGATACAGTCGGAAAATATTGAAGCAGATAAATATAATATCACGGCTAAAGCAATTAAACATAATATTAACCGTATTGTTTCATCTTCGATGGGAAGGCTTTTTGATGCAGTAAGTGCGTTCCTTGGAATATGTTCATACAGTACATATGAAGGAGAAGCGGCAATAAGGCTTGAATATGCAGCAGGGGATGAGGCGTATCCGCTTCATATAAAAACTGTATGCGAAGATGTTTTTGTCGGAGATACACAGGAATTGTTTGTAGAAATTTATGACGCAGTCAATAGGGGCGTTTCTGTGCCGGCTCTTGCGAGGGGCTTTATTATTGCAGTGGCGGACTGGATAATTGAGGTATGTGAAAGAATTATATGTGAGTACCGGCTTCCCGATGCGGCAGTGGTGCTGTCGGGTGGTACTTTTTTTAACAGAATACTTGTTGAGGAATTGTCAGTTAAATTTGCTGAAAAGGGATTAAAATGGTATATTAATGAACAGGTGCCGTCAGGAGACGGAGGTCTGTGTCTCGGACAGGCATTTATTGCTTCAGAAAAAGGTTTGATATAAACGGAGGAGAATATATGTGTATTGCAATGCCGGGGTTGGTAGTTGAGGTAAATGATACGACTGCTACAGTGGATTTTTCGGGTAACAGGGTAAATGCATACAGGGGTCTGGCTGATGTTAAGGCAGGAGAATATGTACTGGTGCATGCAGGCTGTATCATTCAGAAGCTTAGTAAGGGTGATGCTTTGGAAATACTGGATTTAATGGGTGCTGCAAATGAAGCTTGAGAGTGTTATCGGATATTTGCGTAATTACAATGGCAGGAAGCTTAATCTTATGGAGGTGTGCGGAAGTCATACCGCAGCAATCAGTAAATTCGGTATTCGCGGAATGCTTTCAGAGAATATAAGCCTTATAAGCGGTCCGGGCTGTCCGGTATGTGTTACGCCGACAGCATATATTGATAAGCTTATCAGCCTTTCATTGGATGAGGGCTGTACAATAGTAACCTTCGGTGATTTAATGCGTGTACCGGGGAGCCGTATGAGCCTTGGACAGGCAGGAAGCATAGGTGTGAGGGCTGTTATGGTATATTCTCCGATGGATACATTAAAGCTTGCCATGAATAATCCTAAACAGCAGTTTGTTTTTGCGGCTGTCGGATTTGAGACTACGGCACCTGTGTATGCCCTTCTGTTAGAAGAGATAATAAAAAATAATATTACCAATATACGGCTGCTGACAGCATTAAAGACAATGCCGCCGGTTATTGAATTCCTGCTGTCACAGAGGAAGGCTGATGAGCCGGGAATTGACGGTTTTATTGCGCCAGGGCATGTATGTGCCGTTACGGGAAGCGGTATTTTTAAACCGCTTGCACATAGTTATAAGATTCCGTTTGCTGTTTCAGGCTTTACCGGAGAGGAACTGCTGGCAGCAATATACGGGCTTGTAAGAATGTGTGCGGACGGAAGGTGCGGGGTTGAGAATTATTATCCGTCCGTTGTAAATAATGAAGGAAATCTTATTGCACAGGATAAGCTTGCAGAATATTTTGTTCCGTATGACTGCGTATGGCGCGGAATGGGCATTGTAAAGGCTTCAGGTCTTGTGCTTAGGGATAAATATTCAGAATATGATGCAGGCAGTATCGGACTTGATGAGGATGTTCATGTTAATAAAGCATGCCGCTGCGGAGAAATACTTTCGGGAAAGGCAGGTCCTTTGGATTGTCCGTTGTTTGGAAGAGTATGTACTCCCGACAATCCGCAGGGAGCTTGTATGGTTTCACTTGAGGGAAGCTGTTATCACAGCTACAGAAATATATAAATGGAGAACAGAATGGACAGAATTTTAATGGAGCATGGAAGTGGCGGAAGGGCTACTTCGGATTTGATTAATGAGATTTTTGCGGAGGGCTTTGCAGATGTTTTTCTTAAAGAATTTGAGGATTCTGCAGTTGTAGGCGCGTCTGACAGAATTGCCGTGACTACGGACAGCTTTGTTGTTGAGCCGTTGGAGTTTCCGGGAGGAGATATCGGAAGGCTCAGTATATGCGGAACCGTTAATGACCTTCTTATGCGCGGGGCTGTTCCGAAATACATAACCTGCGGTTTTATTTTGCAGGCGGGACTGGAAATTGCTCTGCTTAAAAGAATTATCCGTTCAATGGCAGCAACTGCAAGAGAGGCAGGAGTGCAGATTATTGCAGGAGACACCAAGGTGGTAGAGGGCAATGGCGGAATGTATATTAATACAACGGGAGTTGGCTTTGTTAATGCCGGCGTTGATATATCCTCCAAAAAAATCAAAGCAGGTGATTCAATTATTGTATCAGGTAATATCGGCGACCACCATGCGGCAATACAGAGCGTCAGAATGGAAATTAACAATTCCATTCAAAGCGATAATGCACCCCTTAATATAATGGTTGATAAACTTTTATCCGATGGTGTGAGGGTTCATGCCATGAGAGATGTTACAAGGGGCGGACTTGCCACGGTATTAAAAGAGCTTGCCGCAGCCTCAAAGCTGTGTTTTGAAATAGAAGAGGGAGCAGTTCCGGTCAGCTCAATGGTTAGGGATTTTTGCGGACTGCTTGGGCTGGAACCGATGTATATGGGCAATGAGGGCAGACTTGTGGCAATTGTTGCTGCTGAGGATGAGCAGAGAGCCCTTTCGCTTATTAAGGAATCACCTTATGGAGAGAATGCCGCAGTAATAGGCAGAACAGCTTCTGATAGGGAGGAACAGAGCGGACGGCTTATTGTCAGAACTTCAATCGGCGGAAGAAGAATTATGGATATACTTGAAGGTGAAGGTTTACCGAGAATTTGCTGAAAAATATGTTAAGTTTCGGCTGTGTTTTTCCGATATATAAGATGTAGAAAAACTATGTGCAAAAGGATTTGCTGCATAGTAAGGTTTTACCTTAATTCAATATTACAAGGAGGTTTAATATGAACGTTAATGTTACTCAGGGTGTTTCTGCTGCTGTGGACAGCTATTCTTATACAAGAACAGGTTCGACAGGCAGCGAAGCAGTAAGCACATCAGAACAGCCGGGTGCTGTTTATGAGAAATCAGCTTCCTCAGCTAACGCAGGTTATTCAATTAACAGAATGAGCGAGGAAGACCGTGCGGCATTAGTAGACCAGCTTAAGGCAGAGGAGCAGTCAAGAAGACAGCAGCTGGAAGGCATTGTCCAGAAGATGTTCACAGAACAGGCCGGTGCATACGGCAAGGCCAATAACATGTGGGAATTTCTTGCGAGCGGCAATTATACCGTTGATGCCGAGACTAAACTGCGGGCCCAGAAGGATATCGCCGAGGATGGCTACTATGGAATTAAGCAGACTTCAGAGAGATTGTTTTCTTTTGCAAGTGCTTTAGCAGGTGATGATGTTGAGAAGATGAAGGAAATGCAGGCTGCCATGGAGAAGGGCTTTAAGCTCGCTACAAAGGCATGGGGCAGAGAGCTTCCTGAAATTTCACAGAAGACATTGGATGCCGCAAATAAGCTTTTTGAGGATTATTATGCTTCGAAGCAGACAGAGCAGTAGGAGATTGGTGCAGGAGTGTCGTGTTACTCGTTAACACGGCACTCTTTGCCGTATAGTGCGTATTAAAGCACCGGACGGAGCAGGAGAAAATATGCTCTATAAAACCGGTTCGGTGTTAAATTCAATTATAGTTAAGAAACAGCAAAGAAAATAATTTAAATTAGTACTTGTATTTTTCTTCCTTTTTGACTAAAATACATTTTTGGTAAAAAAATTAGGAAGGTGAAGAAAAATGTACGAAAATTTACGTGATTTGGCTATCATTATTGCTGCGGCAGAGGGCATGGGTCTTCTGGCAAGAAAAATCAAGCTCCCGCAGGTTGTAGGTCAAATTATAGCAGGTCTTTTAATCGGACCATGCCTTCTTGGATGGGTTGAAAATACTGAATATATTAAGATTTTTGCCGAGGTAGGCGTAGTTCTTATTATGTTCTCAGCCGGACTTGAGACCAATCTGAAGACGTTAATTAAAACAGGCCCGATAGCACTCCTTATCGCATGTATGGGAGTGGCAGTTCCTCTTGTTCTCGGAACTGTAATTACAATGGTATTCAGAGGCTTTTCAGCAATCGGAACACCGGAATTTTATAAATCCTTATTTACTGGTGTTATTATGACTGCAACCTCAGTAAGTATCACTGTTCAGACGCTCAAGGAGATGGGCAAGCTGAAAACTGAACTTGGTACTACTATTGTTAGTGCGGCAATTATAGATGATGTAATTGGAATTGTGGTTCTTACGGTTGTGCTTGGAATGTCAAACGGAGACGGTTCAGGTATCGGAAGCATTCTTTTAAGAACGGTATTGTTCTTCGTTCTTGCATGTGGATTGGGCTTCCTTCTGTACAAGCTGTTTTCGTTTCTGGACAAAAAATATCCACACAGAAGAAGAATCGTTATTATCAGTATTGCGTTGTGCTTTGCACTTGCATATGTTGCAGAGAAATTTTTCGGAATTGCCGAGATTACAGGTGCATTCGTTGCCGGTGTAATTTTATGCAATATTCAGGATTCTGAATATGTTGACAGAAGAGTAGGAATCAGCTCATATCTGTTCTTTGGTCCGATTTTCTTTGCAAGCATTGGTCTTAAAACAGATATTAAGAATATTTCGTGGTCACTGCTCGCATTCGCTGCCGCATTTGTTGTGACTGCACTTTTAAGCAAGATTATCGGCTGCGGCTTGGCTGCAAAGGTTACAAGGCATACATGGAAGGAATCACTTATCTGTGGTATCGGAATGATGACAAGAGGCGAGGTTGCTTTGATTGTTGCCCAGAAGGGTCTGGATTCCGGACTGATAACAGCCGAAGAGTTTACACCGGTTATTTTACTTATTATTTTCTCTTCAATACTTACACCGGTATTCTTAAAGCTGGCATTTAAGAGCAATAAGGGATTATCTCCGCAAAAAATTGCTGAAACGGAATAATTGTTACACTTGCCTGACAAAGTAATATAGTGTAAAATATTACTTATATTGGGGCGAAAGGTGTGATGTTTTTGGATTTTGAAGCAGATGATATCAAGGAACTGAAGCAATGGCTTTTTAAAGAGAAAATCAGACTTGAAGAAGAACGTCACCAGCTTGAGGAGGAGCGTAAGGCTTTTGAAGCAGAGAAGCATGAGGCACTTATGAGGCTGGAGGAACGTAAGACCTTTGCACGAATTCAGGCAAAACGCCTTGAGATGAGTGAGGACATGGTTAAACAGAAGCTTGATGTGCTTCATAAGGAATATGAGCGTCTGGCAAGGGAGAAAGCCAGACTTGAGAATGAGAAGAAGACTTTTGAGGCAAGGAGAGCCGCTGCCGGAATGGGCAGTACACCTCCGAAGGTTGAGAAGGCTGACTTCTCCAATGCGGGAATACTTTTTAACGGTGTGGACAGTGAGCTTGCACTTAAGAAGAGATACCGTGATTTGCTTAAAATATTCCATCCCGATAATATGAACGGAAGCACGGAAGCTATACAGAGTATTAATATGGAATATAATTCTCTTAAAAAAATGTTATAGTGAAATTGACAGGGCAGTCAGAACTGCCCTGTTTTTGCGTTAAAACATACCATTTGTTCAAAAAAACAGTCAAAAAAACAATAATTCAATTGACAACTTCCACCTATGTGTTAAAATGTATCAATGAGATATTTACTACTTTATTTATGTGAAGGTGTATTATGAGAAAAATGGTTTTATCTTTGCTGGTTCGTAATGAATCCGGCGTTACAAGCCGTATTTCAGGCTTATTTACAAGACGAGGCTATAATATGGAGAGCATTACCGGCGGCGTGACAGAGAATGCCCTTGTTTCCAGAATTACAGTTGTGGTATCGGGAGAAGAGGCACTTCTTGAGCAGGTTACAAAGCAGTTAGCCAAGTTGGAGGATGTTATTGAAATCGAGGAGCTTGAAGCAGATAATTCTGTATGCAGAGAGCTTATCCTTGTAAGGGTTGCTGTTAATGAGATTCAGAGACCTGAGATTGTATCGGTTGCTGATATTTTCAGGGCCAACGTTGTTGATGTTGCCAAGGATTCACTTATGATTGAATTAACAGGTAACAAATCTAAATTAGACGCTTTTCTTGAACTTCTCAGAGGTTATGAGATTCTCGGCATTGCAAGAACCGGAATTACAGGCTTGTTCAGAGGAATGCATTTAGAGAAATAATCAGGTTTATTTATTGATTTTTATTGGTACATACCAATTTAAATATTATGTTTTATTTTTTAGGAGGAAGAAATTATTATGGCAGCAAAAATTTTCTATCAGGAAGATTGTAATCTTTCATTATTAGAGGGAAAGACAATTGCTATTATCGGTTATGGTAGCCAGGGTCATGCACATGCATTAAACTTAAAGGATTCAGGTTGTCATGTTATTATCGGTCTTTATGAAGGAAGCAAGTCATGGGCAAAGGCAGAAGCTCAGGGATTTGAAGTATTCACAGCAGCAGAGGCAGCTAAGAAGGCTGATATTATTATGATTCTTATCAACGATGAGAAACAGGCAGCTATGTATAAGAGAGATATTGAGCCAAACCTTGAAGCAGGCAACATGCTTATGTTCGCTCATGGTTTTGCTATTCACTTCGGACAGATTATCCCACCGGCAGACGTTGACGTTACAATGATTGCACCTAAGGGACCTGGACATACAGTAAGAAGCGAGTATCAGGAAGGTAAGGGTGTTCCTTGTCTTGTTGCTGTTCATCAGAATGCAACAGGTAAGGCTCAGGAAATGGCACTTGCTTACGCACTTGGTATCGGTGGAGCAAGAGCAGGTGTTCTTGAGACTAACTTCAGAACAGAGACAGAGACAGACCTTTTCGGTGAGCAGGCAGTTCTTTGCGGCGGTGTTTGCAAGCTTATGCAGACAGGTTTCGAAGTACTTTGCGAAGCAGGTTATGACCCAAGAAATGCATACTTTGAGTGTATTCATGAGATGAAGCTTATTGTTGACTTAATTTACCAGTCAGGCTTTGCAGGAATGAGATATTCTATCTCTAATACAGCTGAGTATGGTGATTACATAACAGGACCAAAGATTATCACTGAGGATACTAAGAAGGCTATGAAGAAGGTTCTTGCAGATATCCAGGACGGAACATTTGCAAAAGATTTCTTATTAGACATGTCAGCAGCAGGCGGACAGGCTCATTTCAGAGCACTTAGAAAGCTTGCAGCAGAGCATCCGTCAGAGCAGGTTGGTGAAGAAGTTCGTAAGCTTTACAGCTGGAATGATGAAAGCGGAAAGCTCATTAACAACTAATATATATGATTATTTTAAGCCTCCCCTTTTTGGGGAGGTTTTTTATTCCGGCAGCAATGTTGTTTTTTAGCAGGACAAATGCTATAATATGTTTAAAAAGTCTGAAATTGTCTTTTCGGAAGGAGGAGCATGATGAAAGAATTAACGCTTGAAGCAGTAGTGGAGAATATTCCTGTAGTTACAGAATTTGTTGAAGAACAGCTTACTGCCATAGACTGTCCCATGAAAATACAATATCAGATTGACATTGCAATAGATGAGCTGTTTGGAAACATTGCAAATTATGCATATAAGAATGGCACGGGACCTGCCACGGTCAGGGTTGAGGTCGTTGATGAGCCGTTATCTGTATGGATTACGTTTATAGATAACGGAATTCCGTATGACCCGCTGTCAGTCAAGAGCCCTGACGTTACGTTATCAGCTGACGATAGACCCATAGGCGGTTTAGGAATTCATATAGTAAAGAACAGTATGGATGACATCTGCTATGAATATAAGGACGGTCATAATATTTTAAAGATAAAAAAGAATTTAGCCTGAAATATTTCATTGTGGGAACATAAAAAATATGTTAAACTAACTTTATATATGTGTTCGGATTAAGAATATAATAAAATGCCATGGGCAGAAAAGAGGAAGACTATGCTGATTGCACTGGTTCCAATGTTTGATGAGAATTTAGCGGTTAAGGCTTATTCCATATTTGTGCAGAAAAATAACTATCTTTTAAATCCTTTGTTATTGGGAACAGGAATGAATGACGGAGCGTCAAGAATTCACGGACTTGAATTGATTGAGAAGATGGGAATTGAGACAATTTCTGATGATACAGAGGTTTTTGTTCCGATTTCCAATATTTCTATTTTTCAGGATATTGAAAGTGAATGCTCTGCACCGAGAAAGAGAATTGTTCTTTTGATAGATAATACAATTCCGCCTGTGGAGATGTACATAAACCGCATTAAGGAATTAAAGGATAAGGGTTACAAGTTTGCAATTCGTAAGCTTAATGTATCGGATTTTGAGAATTACAAAGAAATTTTCCGGATGATGGATTATGTTCTTTTAAACAGCAAGAAGATTCCTATAGACAAGGCGGGAATTTATTTCGGAAAACTTTTCCCTAATATTACAATATGTGCCGGAAGCATTGATACAATGGAGCAGTTTGAAGCAATTAAGGAAGCCGGCGGATGTGGCATTTTTGAAGGAAACTTTTTCAGAATGCCAGTAACTAAGGGCGAGACGGATATTGCTCCGCTTAAAGCCAACTATATTGAACTTCTCAATATGGTTAATAATGAGAACTATGATTTAACAAAGGCTGCGGATGTAATTTCAAGAGATACGGCATTAACCATTTCATTACTGAAGATGGTTAATACAATGGCAAGAAATTCAGAGATTACTTCAATAAGGCATGCGGCAGCAATGCTTGGACAGAGAGAGCTTAAGCGTTGGATTAATACAGCGGTGGTAAATGTATTATATGCGGATAAGCCTAATGAGATAATGAGATTGTCACTTCTTCGTGCAAAATTTGCTGAGAATCTTGCGAAATCATTTGAGCTTGCAATTAAGGCAGAGGAACTGTTTATAATGGGTCTGTTCTCAGTACTTGATGTTATTCTTGAGAAACCTATGTCAGAGGCGCTGGAGGATGTACATGTATCAAAGGATGTAAGTGACGCACTTGTACATAGAAAGGGCAAGCTTGCACCGGTACTTGATTTCGTGGAGCAGTATGAGAAGGCTAACTGGTCAGAGATTTCAAGACAGATGGTTATTAACAATATCGATATGCAGGTGGTGCATGATTCATATATGGATGCACTTATGTGGTATCGTAAGCTTTATACAATCAAATAATATGGTCCGAGGGTTTAAGGTTTGAGCCCTCGGATTTTTTTCGCTTAATGGAGAAGCACTTGTTTCTTTAAAGGTAGGATTTGCATTGAGCCGGGTTTTATGGTATTATTCAACAAGATAAAAACTTTTTGGAGGAATAACTATGGGAATGACAATGACTCAGAAGATTCTTGCTGCACATGCAGGACTTCCTTCTGTTGAAGCAGGTCAGCTTATTGAAGCTAAATTAGATTTGGTTTTAGGTAATGATATTACTTCACCTGTTGCTATCCATGAAATGGAGAAAATGGCAACTGATAAGGTGTTTGATAAGGATAAGATTGCATTAGTACCTGACCATTTCGTACCAAATAAAGATATTAAATCAGCAGAGCATTGCAAATGCGTAAGAGAATTTGCTAAGAAGCACGACATTACTAACTATTTTGAGGTTGGTGAAATGGGAATTGAGCATGCACTTCTTCCTGAGAAAGGACTTACTGTTGCAGGAGATGTTGTAATCGGTGCCGATTCACACACATGTACATACGGCGCACTCGGTGCTTTTTCAACAGGCGTAGGCTCAACTGATATGGCAGCAGGCATGGCAACAGGACTTGCATGGTTCAAGGTTCCGTCTGCAATCAAATTCGTATTGACAGGTAAGCCTGCAAAATGGATTAGCGGTAAGGATATTATTCTCCATATCATCGGTATGATTGGAGTTGACGGTGCATTATACAAATCAATGGAATTTGTCGGTGACGGCATTCAGTATCTTACAATGGATGACCGTTTCACAATTGCCAATATGGCTATCGAAGCCGGCGGCAAGAACGGTATTTTCCCTGTTGATGACCTTACAATCGCATATATGAAGGAGCATTCCGTAAGAGAATATACAGTATATGAGGCTGATGAGGATGCAGTTTATGATGAGGAATATGTTATTGATTTAAGCACATTAAAGCCAACTGTTGCATTCCCACATCTTCCTGAGAATACACATACAACGGACGAGGGATTTGATATTGCAATTGACCAGGTTGTTATTGGTTCATGTACAAACGGACGTCTTGATGATTTAAGAATTGCCGCAAAGGTGCTTGAAGGACATAAGGTTAAGAAGGGTATCCGTACAATTATCATTCCTGCCACACAGAAGATTTATCTTCAGGCAATCGAAGAGGGACTTGTTAAGACATTTATCGAGGCAGGAGCAGTTGTAAGTACACCAACCTGCGGACCATGTCTTGGCGGTTACATGGGAATCCTTGCAAAGGGTGAGCGTTGTATTTCAACTACCAACCGTAACTTTGTAGGACGTATGGGACATGTTGAATCAGAAGTATATCTTGCAAGCCCTGCCGTAGCAGCTGCAAGTGCAATTACCGGTAAGATTTCTTCACCGGAAGAGTTATAGGAGGAAGCAATAATGAAGGCACATGGAACAGTATTCAAATATGGAGATAATGTTGATACTGACGTTATCATCCCTGCAAGATATTTAAATTCCTCTGACCCTGCTGAGTTGGCAACTCATTGCATGGAGGATATTGACAAGGAATTTGTTAATAAGGTACAGAAGGGCGACATTATCGTTGCTGATAAGAACTTTGGCTGCGGCTCATCAAGAGAGCATGCACCGATTGCAATTAAGGCAGCAGGCGTAAGCTGTGTTATCGCTGAGACCTTCGCAAGAATTTTCTACCGTAATGCAATCAATATCGGACTTCCTATTATTGAATGTCCTGAGGCTTCCAAAGGAATTGAAGCAGGAGATGAAGTAGAGGTTGATTTTGACAGCGGTATGATTTATAACAGAACAAAGGGTACCGAGTTCAAAGGACAGGCATTCCCTGAGTTCATGCAGAAAATCATCGCAGCGGAAGGACTTATTAATTATATTAATAATAAATAAAATATGTCACAAAGATTACTTAAAATCGGAATATGCCAGACAGATATTGCTTTTGAAAATAAAGAGCATAATCTGACAAGGGCAGAGAATTTTATAAAAGAATGTGCAGGAAAAGGGGCAGAGCTTGTTCTTTTTCCTGAAATGAGTATGACGGGCTTCTCAATGAAGCCCGAACTTATTTATGAACCGGCAGAGGATAATGCTACTCTTAGAGCAATGTCGCAGTATGCCGTTAAATATAATACGGCAGTGGGCTTTGGCTATGTTCTTAGGGATAACGGCTATACGAACCGTTATGCAATTGTGGATAATGCGGGAAAGCTGATATGTGACTATGCGAAAATCCACCCGTTTTCATATTCGGGTGAGGATAAGAATTATGATAAGGGCAGTTCACTGTCATACTGCGGAATGAAAGCTTTTACCCTATGTCCGTTAATCTGCTATGACCTTAGATTTCCGGAGCTGTTTACGGCTGCGTCAAAGCATGCAGAGGTAATTATTGTGCCTGCTAACTGGGGCGGTGCAAGAAATGAACACTGGAGACTTCTTCTTAAGGCGAGGGCATTGGAAAATCAATGCTATGTGATAGGGGTTAACAGGGTGGGCAAGGACCCTTCAACCTTCTATGTCGGTAATTCGATTGTGGCAGACCCGCACGGCAGAATTGTCTGCGAACTTAAAGATTCAGAGGATATAGCTGTATTTACGCTTGATTTGGATATAATAGAAAACTTCCGCAGGGAATTTCCCATTCGTCAGGACAGACGTGAGGAAATTTACGGAAGCTTATAATTACGAATACCGGCTGATATTTTAACTGAATGATATATTGAAGCATAGGATATTGCTGAAAGACTTTCCGGATAATTCTCCGGAAAGTTTTTTTGCAGTCCTTTTTCTTTGAGGCAGTCAGCCGCCTTGTTATATGCGATTGCCGCTTCCTCAACTGTTTTGTAGGTTCCTACAACATAATCTCCGTTAATATGTATTTTAACCTTATAATAGTCACGGCCGTTTTTGACAAAATGACTGACACCGTGATACGGATTGACGATTACTATATTGCCGTAGCGGAAATCCTGTGAATCGCCATTGGCAAAATAATAGTCCTTGCCCTGAACGGCATAGTCTTTTATTCCGTAGCGCGACAGAATATTAACCTGCATTCCGTAGTCTGCGACAAAAAGATGACCGCCACGTCTCATAATTGAATGTGTGGAATAGTAGAAAAGGTCATCTGCGTCAAATTTAAGAAAATAGTTTCTGTCAAAATAATAGTAAAAATATCTTTTGTACAGATAGATGGGAGTTTTAAAATAAATATTGTTATCCCTGAAATTAATAAGTACAACAAATTTATTAAACGGCAGAACATATTTGGAAGAGCGGTATGCTTCAATAGGAATTTCTGAATTAAAAATATCCGCTGCTTCTGTATAGGCTCTGTTTGCGTCCTCAGGCGCTTCAAAGCTTCCGAGGCTGATATGTTTATTCCTTATTGTAATCCCGGCACGATAGTATTTACTGCCGTCTTTTCTGACTGCCTCATATACTCCTGCAAGCTTTTCCATACAGAACTCCTTTCGTACAAAATAAATCTACTTACAGTATACATAATAAATATGTCAGGCTGCAAGCCGATATTGTTATTGTAAGAAAAAGTTTCTTACATTTTTTGAGCTCTGTTAAAAAAGAAATAACAATAAAAAAATGGAAAAAAATGGTTTTCGCCACCACTTTTTTGGCTTTTTTATTATGAAAAATGGGAGAAGATGCACTATTTTTACTAAGGAATGTAAAAAAGCATATCGATAATTTTGGGGAAACAGTGCTAAAATGCACAAAAAAAAGCAAAAAATATTTTTTTTATTGTGTATATTGACGGTTATAATTGTTACAAAATTGTTACAAAGGGCGTTTTTCACAAAAAAACCCCGTTTTGTTGACACATAAAACTCTCTGAATCATAATTCAACATGGCTTGAGCAATTCGGGTCACTATAAATTGAAGAGAGGTTTTTATGCAGAATATTCAATCGAAGCTTCGGGGGTTTCTTGCAAAGTTTGGAAATTCTTCGAAAGCTCTGTGCCGGAGAAGTACGGCATGGGTGGGGCTTGCGGTTATATCCGTGATTGTGGCTTCGGACGCTTTCTTATGTGTGGATGTTAAAAAGAATGAAACAGAGAAAGAAGTCAGTTTAGTAGTTGAAGCAGAGCAGTCTGAGGAAATAACTGAATTACAGACAGAGGATATTGTGGAAAGTGAAATCGCAGAAATAGAATCGGATGAGATTTATCTGGTAATGGGAACCATGGCTAATCATACAGAGTCCGTTGAGGTTACAGAGGAAGAGACAACGGCGGAAGCAGCAACAGAGGCACCTGCAGAGGCAGCGGCACAGCCGGTAATTTCTTATACAGAGGAGGATTACAATAATCTTCTCAGAATAGTTGAGGCAGAGGCTACGGCGTGTGATGTTCTCGGTAAAATGCTTGTTGCAAATGTTGTTATTAACAGAGTTAAGAATCCGAGATTTCCGAATACGATTACAGGGGTTATCTTTCACGGAAACGGCGAACAGTTTATGCCGGTTAAGGACGGAAGATTTTACAGTGTAAGCATTTCACAGTCAACAATTGAAGCAGTGGACAGAGCACTGGCAGGAGAGGATTACTCACAGGGCGCGATATTTTTTGTATCGGTTAAATCAGCAACACCTGACTGCTGGCATGTTACTACACTTACAAGACTTTTTGAATATGACGGACATGTTTTCTTTAAGTATTAAATTTTGAGCAGCATTGGATAAAAAAATCCGGTGCTGTTTTTTTGTCCTTTCGAACCGAAAACTTTTGCCATATTAATTAAAATCTACTATAATATATGTCAGAAAAATTTGATGTGATAAAAGGATAAAAAAATGAAGAAGGTTTCTATTATTATTCCGGCATATAATTGTGAGAAGACGCTTGTTCAGTGCCTTGGAAATGTTGTTAACCAGACCCTTAAGGACATTGAGATAATTCTTATTAATGACGCTTCAACCGACGGTACATGGGATATTATTCTCGAATGTGAAAGACAGTTTCCCGAAATTATCATGGCAGTCAACTCAGATACGAACAGGGGTGCCGGCGGTGCACGTAATATCGGACTAATGTATGCCACGGGCAAATACATAGGCTTTGTGGACAGCGATGACATTATAGCAGTTGATATGTATGAGAAGCTTTATAATGAAGCCGTGCGGGGCAATTATGATATTGTGGACTGTGGTTATTATAATGAAGAAAAAGATTTGGCGATGGTGCATACCTCTGATGAGCTCACGGGAGATTTGAATGCTGCCAAAAGAAATGAGCTTATCGTGTCGGGAGGATATCTGTGGTCACGCATATTCAGGAGAAGTCTTATTAACGACAGTAAAATACAGTTCAGGGAACAGGTAATACTTGAGGATTGTGAGTATCTGATGTATATGTTTGCCAAAGCAGAGCGAATCGGCAATGTAAAGGAAGTACTGTACAATTACCGTTATTTTCCTAATTCACTGTCCAAAAGCTTTAATGTAATTAAATATTATAATAATGCGACGGCGGCAATGGACGCAGTATATAATACAATGTCAGGGCTTGAAGACTATGATGGGCTTAAGCCGGCAGTTGAGTATGCAATATTCAGACTGGCGTCAATGTGCGTTACTCTGTGTCTTGGTTACGGAAAAAAAGAGAAGCTGTTTTCAGAAGAAAAAGGTATAGCCGGTATCAGGGAACGTGTTAAGAAATATATTTCAATTCCATATCAGGAGAATAAATACATAATTAATAAAACTCCGGCTGCGGATTTGGATTTATTTAAAAAAGTTATACAATAATAAAGAAACTAATTCAATGAGTTGTTGTTTTTAAATATCCATTGTGTTATAATTAGACGAATTTTAGAAAAAGGTGGTACTGTAATGAATCTTTTTTATTCAAGCACAAGAAGTGCAGATGTTAAAGTAACTGCTTCACAGGCTATTTTGAAAGGTCTTGCGGCAGATGGCGGATTATATGTTCCGGAGTCAATTCCGGCTTTTGATGTGAGCCTTAAGGATATGACTGAAATGGATTATAAGCAGGTTGCTTATGAAGTTATGAAATTATATCTCACTGACTTTACGGAGGAGGAGCTTAAGAACTGTATTAACAAGGCGTATGATACCAAGTTTGATACTGATGAGATTGCCCCTTTGGTTAAGGCAGATGGAGTATACTATATGGAGTTATTCCATGGTGCAACAATTGCATTCAAGGATATGGCTCTTTCAATCCTTCCGCATTTATTAACAACAAGTGCGAAGAAGAATCAGATTAACAACGAAATTGTTATTCTGACAGCTACCTCAGGAGATACCGGTAAAGCTGCACTTGCAGGCTTTGCGGATGTTCCGGGTACAAGAATCATTGTATTCTATCCTAAGAATGGTGTCAGCCCTATTCAGGAGAAGCAGATGGTTACCCAGAAGGGTGATAATACATATGTTGTCGGCATTCACGGTAATTTCGATGACGCCCAGACCGGTGTTAAGAATATGTTTGGTGATGAAGAGCTTGCTAAGGAGCTTGAAGCAGCAGGCTTCCAGTTCTCATCAGCTAACTCAATTAATATCGGAAGACTTGTTCCTCAGATTGTATACTATGTATATGCATATACAAGACTTCTTGCAAACGGCGAGATTGAGGAAGGCGAGAAGATTAACGTTGTAGTTCCTACAGGTAATTTTGGAAATATTCTTGCTGCATACTATGCTAAGAACATGGGACTTCCTATTAATAAATTAATCTGTGCTTCCAACGAGAATAAGGTTTTATATGATTTCTTCACTACAGGAACTTATGACAGAAACAGAGAGTTTGTTCTTACAACATCTCCGTCAATGGATATCCTTATCTCAAGCAACCTTGAAAGACTTATCTATAAGATTGCGGGTGCTGACGCAGCCGCTAATAAGGAACTTATGGACAGCCTTAAGAGCGATGGCAGATATGACATAACACCTGCAATGCAGGAGGAACTTAAGGACTTCTATGGCAATTATGCAAGTGAAGCAGAGACAGCAGAGGTTATTAAGTCCATTTATGAGGATACAGGATATGTGATTGATACACATACAGCTGTTGCAGCAGAAGTTTATAAGAAATACTGCAAGGATACCAATGATGGTACCAAGACTGTTATTGCGTCAACAGCAAGTCCGTTCAAGTTTACAAGAAGCGTTATGAATGCAATTGATGAGGCTGAATATTCATCAATGTCAGATTTTGAATTAGTAGACGAGCTTAGCAAAATTGCCAATGTTACAGTTCCACAGGCAATTGAAGAGATTCGTACAGCACCTGTTCTTCATGACAGAATCTGCGACAGAACAGAGATGAAGGACACAGTTAAAAATATACTTAACATTAACTAAAACGTCACTTAACCGTCACACTTGATTCTTAGTATAATCTGGGAAACAGGTGTGACGTTTTTTGACCTTATGGAAAAGACCTGCTGCGGCAGAGCAAACAGCAGGCAGATGTTCTGTTATTCATAGGAAAGGAATTGTGTTAATGAGTAAAATTTTAGTAGTTGATGACGAAGAGAAGATTCGTCTTATTATTCGTAAATATGCAGAATTTGAGAATTATGAGGTCGATGAGGCCGAGGACGGAATGCAGGCACTTACGAAGGTCCGTGCCAATAATTATGATTTGATAATTTTGGATGTTATGATGCCCGAACTTGATGGCTTTACAACCTGCCGTGAGATTAGAAAACTCAAACAGATTCCTATTATAATGTTATCTGCAAGGGGCGAGGAATACGATAAGATTCACGGCTTTGAGCTTGGAATAGATGATTATGTGGTTAAGCCTTTTTCTCCAAGAGAACTGATGATGAGAGTTAAGGTTGTAATTAACCGCAATTTAAATTCAGGGGGCGGAAACGGACCGCATGATGTATTTTCCGTTGAAGGTCTGAGCGTTGATTTTACCGGAAGAATTGTTACGGTTAACGGCGAGAAGGTCAATATGACTCCTAAGGAGTACGAGCTTTTGTTCTATATGGTTAAGAACAGGGGCATTGCACTTACCAGAGAGAAGCTTATTACGGAGGTATGGGGCTATGATTATTACGGAGATGACAGAACGCTTGATACCCATATTAAGCTTTTAAGAAGCAGTTTAGGTGAATACAGGAAATATCTGGTAACCTTAAGAGGCGTGGGGTATCGTTTCGAGGGATAAAATTTAAATTGGAGGTAATTTAATGATATATATAGCATGTCCTGCAAATTTGCAGACAGGTGGTCCGGAGGTTTTACACCAGCTTGGATATAAGCTTAATTTGTTTGGAATTGAAGCAAATATGTTATATGCAAATAGAAAAGAGGGGGTTAACCCTGTATGTGAATGCTATCGCAAATATAATGTGCCTTATTGTACCCAGAATTCAATTTGCGACGATTCTATTATAATTTTACCGGAAATGGTCATATCATTAGCTTGTCATTTTCAAAATCATCCTGTGGTGATATGGTGGCTCAGTGTGGATTATGCAAAATATACGGAACAGGATGTAGAATATATGTTAGGTAATCCTAATATTTATCATTTGGTTCAGTCACAGTATGCTTTTGAACATTTGCGTGATAAACTTAAAATCACGGAAAGAGTATATTATTTGTCGGATTATCTCAATAGTGCCTTTTTTGACCCTGCTATAGAAGTTGATGACAGTACACGCGAAAATGTAGTGCTGTTTAATCCCAAAAAAGGTATTAACAAAACGGCAAACCTGATTATGCGATCAGACTATAGAATAAAATGGCAGGCACTTTGCGGACTTACTCCGGCAGGAATGAGAGAAACCATGCGCAAGGCAAAAGTATATATTGACTTTGGAGAACATCCGGGAAAAGACCGTATACCAAGGGAAGCGGCTATGTGCGGCTGCTGCGTTATCACCAACAAAAATGGCGCTGCCTTAAATGAAGTTGACGTTTCTATTCCGCAGAAGTATAAGTTTGAAAATGAATGTGAAGAAGAAAAAATATTTCAGTGCATTTACGATATTTTTGATAATTATTCAAATGTCAAAAAAGACTATCTGCCATACATTAATAAAATATCTTCAGAATTTAACGAGTTTGAAAAAGACATTATAAAATTCTTTTCAATATTTGTGCCGGATGTCATTCAACCGGCAGATACACCGGAGCAGTATATAGAGTATATACTTTCTGAAATTCAGAAAGAACAATTTGGAAGAGCTCTATTATATCTGGTAAATTATCGCATACAGGGATATGAAGAGAGCGTTATACTTGATATTCTGGAGGTCGTAATCCGCATGGGTATTAAAGAGTTTGCAGAAGCCGAGATTTGTGCTTTCCGTGGACTTGAAAAAGCTCCGGATAATTATGAACTTTACCTGAATCTGGCTCAAATTGGATTTATAACGGGAGATTTGCGTAAGTTTGAAAAATATGCTCTGCAAGCCATTGAATACAGCAAGGGAACGCCGGATGAAGAGTATGTAGCTAATGTTCTTAGGGATTGTGGATATGAGAAATAGAAGAAGTTTAAGTATCAGATGGAAAATCTTTATATATCTTATCGGTTTCACGGCATTTCTGCTGTTTCTGGTATGGTATTTTCAGATTGTCCATCTGAATCGTTTTTATAAGTATTTTAAGAAGGATGAGCTTCAGGAAGCGGCTCTGCTTCTTGAAAATAATATAAACAGTGAGAGTATGGAGGAATATTTTATCGAACTGGCAGAGGAATATGACATGGAGGTCAATCTTCTGGACTCTGACGGTAAAAGTATATGTTCAACCCATATAAATGAATACAGTCATATTTATATTATCAGTCCGGAATATTTTAATGATATTATCCGACGTGTTAACGAAGGCAACGGAGTTGCAATGTATGAGGTTGACGGCCGCTACAGGGAGGAGAATAAGGAGAAGGTTCCGGAATCTGCCCCTGAACTGATTAAGCCTGAGGAGAGCGATTCAGACCCCGTTAAGCCCGAGAAGGATTTCATGTTCCGTCAACAGATTAATGATATAAAAAGTATGGTCTATGTTAAAGAAATTCAGCTGCCGGACGGCGAAATAAATTATCTTATGGTAAGTTCGCTTATTACGCCTGTGGACGCTACAGTATACACACTGAGAATTCAGTTCGTGTATATATCAGTTATTTTCCTTGTTTTGGCTATTCTTATTGCGTTGGTAATATCGCAGCTGGTTTCCAAACCGATTGTCAAAATAAACAAATCAGCAAAGCAGCTTGCGGAGGGTGACTTTGATATACACTTTGAGGGAGCAGGCTATAAGGAGGTTCAGGAACTGTCGCACACGCTTAATTATGCAGCTGACGAGCTTGGCAGAACAGAGCAGCTCCAAAAGGATCTGCTTGCCAATGTGTCCCATGATTTGCGTACTCCTTTGACAATGATTACCGCTTATGCAGAGGTTATGAGGGATATTCCCGGAGAGAATAATCCTGAAAATGTGCAGGTAATTATTGACGAGGCAACAAGGCTTACTACCCTTGTTAATGATATGCTTGATTTGTCCAAAATTCAGTCCGGTGTAAGTGATTTGCAGAGGGTTTATTTTGATTTTACCACCAATATTCTGTCGGTACTCAAACGCTTCGCAAAGCTGACGGAACAGGCAGGTTACAGCATTCGCTTTGAATATCGCGACAATGTAAGAGTATTTGCTGATGAGTACAAGATTTATCAGGTCGTTTACAACCTGATTAACAATGCAATCAATTATGCAGGTGAGGACAAAGAGGTTATCGTCCGTCAGATTGTTCATGGCGACATCATACGCCTTGAGGTTGAGGACCACGGAAAGGGAATTGCCGAGAGTGAGCTTTATAATATCTGGGACAGATATTACAAGGTGGATAAAACACATCGCCGTGCAATTCAGGGCAGCGGACTGGGTCTATCGATTGTCCAAAGCATTTTAAAATTACATGATTACAAATACGGAGTCCGTTCCACCGTAGGCAAGGGCAGCATCTTCTGGTTTGAGCTGCCAAAGGCCGTCGGTGAGGAAATGGATGAGGATGTTTAATCTATATTTCAAATGACAGATTAACTCCCCATGCAGTGTTAACATCTCCCCAAAAGTCAGACCGAAAATCTATCGGTTGGGAGATTGCTTCACTGCATGGGGAGTTTTCTGTTATGTGTCCTGCCGTGTAAGTTCCTGATGACTGAATACGCATTGAAAAAAATATTTGAAGGAATTTTTAGAAAAACGCAACAAAATGAAATTTTTTGGTACTTATTATATAGAGGGATATTTAATTTCCTTATGTATCTAAATCTGCACATAGGAAGTGCTAATATATTATATAAGAGTACAGTAGGAGAAATTAATCAATGCACAAAAACAGCCTGATTGATATCAGAATTTTGGAAATCCTCAGAGAACAATCAAGTCCGAAGCACAGGCTGACGCAAAAAGAAATAGAGCAGCTTCTGGAATGCATACGGGATAAGAGAGGGGCTGGCGAAAATGATGGAGAAGTATGGGAAATAAAAAAAATTATGGATTAAATTTTGAATATCATTTAGAGATAATCCACAAATAGGAGACATTAAGATGGAAAATGGAAATTATAGAAAAACAATTAAAGAATTTATAAAAAAATTCAATAAAAATATAGCTGCAATTACATGGTTTTCTACAATAGTTCCCACGATTATAGTGGTTTTATTAAAATTTTTTCAATATGTATTTGAAAGAGGAAGAATAAGCTTTTGGAGAATTGACCCATCAGCAATAATGGATGCAAATGATAAAACTTTGTATGACATTATATTAATGGTTGTGTTTGGAATGATATTAATGGTGGTATCTTCAGCACCAGCATTGATTATAAGAACAAAAGTAAAAATAAGTTTAAAAGTTTTATTGATAATTCTTTTGCATTTTCTTTTGGCATTGTATATATACATTAATACTAAAATGTGGCTGTTATTTGATAAAAGTATTTTTGCGGGAGTATTTGCATTATTTATTTATGGAGTACATT
>JBGVLM010000048.1:0-3228 GCA_045124255.1 Butyrivibrio sp.
AGGAAACCGGAGCCGTTATGATTGTGGACGGAGAGCAGCGCTTGGAGGGTAAATGTTGTTCGTCAATCTATTTGATGCTGATTTATTCAATTTATTTGGTTCTATAAATCTTCACTTTAGTCAAATTAGTCAATGAAATTAAGGCTGTCTGTTCAGTTTATTCGCAGCCATTTTTATTAAAAAAACACACCCTATATCATATTTATATAGGATGTGTCCATTTTACGCCAGTTCCATATCATTAACTGCACTTAATATAACCTCATCATCTATATACTGCATACCTTTGTTTGCAGCAATCATTAATGCGCAGTTGCATATTTTATTGATTACTCTTGGTATTCCATTTGATGCGTTTGCTATTGCTTCAAGTGCGTTCGGATTAAATATGTCCATTGTAGTCTTTGCTCCTGCAAGTTTGGAAGATATATATGCAAGAGTTTCCTCCTTAGTTAGTGAATCAATATTATAATTCATTGTAATTCTTTGACGAAGAGGTTCATTTGCAGAAAGACGTAAGGTATTATTGAGTTGTGGAAGTCCTACAAGCAATACAACAGCTCTGTCTCTGGAGTCCATTTCAAAGTTAAACAGCATCTTTAAATCATTTAGTATAGCATTATTGATGTAGTTGGCTTCATCTATAATTATTACCGGAGTTATCCTTTTTTCAAGTGCCTGCCTTGTTATTTCAGCCTGGATGTTTCGGTAATTATCATTTTTTTTGTGACATACTTCAAGTCCCAGTTCTTTAGCCATATGCTTATAAAATTCGCTTACTGTAAGCGTTGATAGTGAAGTGTAGGTAACCTTATAAAGTGAAGGATTAAGAGAACTTATATAGTGGCGTATGCATGTGGTTTTTCCCCGCCCCGGTCCTCCGGTTATTATTCCAAATCCCCTGTTTGACAGAAGATAATCAAGCCTTATTTTGAGTTCCCTGTAATCTTCAGTTTCAATATGTACATCTTTTGCGTTTTTAATAAAAGGATTAAAATCCATACCATATCTTGCAATGTAATCCTGCATTATTCATTACCTCCTGCGAGTTTTACTTTTGTTCTTTTTATATGGGAATTGTCATGCTTGTTTAAAAGTTTTATGGGTGTAAGTTCACCGGTAGTCTTATCTACTACGTATACTGAACTGAAATCAGTACTGTATCTTATGGTAATCTTTTTTCTGGAATAAATATAAGGAACTTCGTATTCCGTACCCTCAAGAACTATGACATTATCAGCTGATACACGGCGTTCATACTCAAGCAAAAATGATTTTTCTATAACTTCATCTGACAGACGCTTAATCATGCTGCTTTCCTCAAAAAATCTGTCCTCAGGAGTTTTTCCATTAAGAGATGAGTGTATGCTTTTATTATAATGGTTGACAAAAGCCAGTAGTGATGCTGATAATTCTTCAAGCGAATTAAAGCTGCTCATGTCCAGCTGTGACATCCAGTGGTCTTTCATTGTTCTGAACCACCTTTCAATTTTTGCTTTTCCGACTGGAGTATATGGAGGGTTATAATTAATTACAGAACCGATTCTTGCCGCAAGCAGGTCAATCTGTTTGTTTTTATATGTGGAACCATTATCGAAATTAAGCTTTTTAGGTCGTCCGAAGCGTATTACGGCAGTTTTCATAACAGACATCAGATTAACAAAGTTGTCATTGAAAAATATATTTATGCCTACAATCATTCTTGATGCATCGTCAATAAGAGCAATAACATATGTACGTTTCTTCTGACCATTAATAGTTATATATGGCCCCACGCTTGAGTCGCCGCACCAAACTTCATTAATGTGTTCTCTTTCATATCTTCTCATGTCTTTTTGTGGAAACAGTCCCTTTTCTTCATTAAGACGATTTACATATCTGTTAATTGTTGAAAGAGATACAGTTCCCTTTTTGATAGTGCCATTTTCAATAAGCTTTTGATGTATAAGGGTTGCGGGAATTCGCGGGTATTCTGTTTTTAAAAAGTTTATCTGTTCAGTTATGTCACTGTCAAGCTTGCGGGATTTCCCGGTATCAGTGCGACGCTTTGGTAACAGTGCATCAAAGCCTGAATCCATATATGCATAATACCATCTTTCAATGGTTGCTGCAGAAATCATAGTATCTTCCCCCCGTGGATTGGTGTAAACTTTTTTTGAGGCATCACGAAAAAAGCCTTTTAAAGATAATGATTCATCATAAGTTCCGCTTACAGCCGGAGCAATGATGCCATATCTAAAAAGAGCAATTTTTTGTCTTTCATTGTCATTCATGATTTAAAATCTCCTTCCAAAATGTATTTTATTTAAGTATAGGAGAAAACAAAACAGATATGAAGTTAAGTTATGTGGGTGCAGAGACATAAAATATTTACGGTGCATTTAATTTGCATAAACTGGCGTGAACATAGTGAAAAACACTTTTTAACTAGCTCTGTGGAATTAAGTCCCAATGAGATGGAGAAAGCGGCAAGCCGTTGAACCCAGTGTTCATTAAAGTTATGTATAATATATGAAATATTCGATTCGTCAATCAACGGATTATCCGTCATGATTTTTTCCTGAGAAATGTTATGGATATAATTAGTACATATGGAAATATGCTCATTTAACAGAATCTGAGAATAAGGAACAATCTGGGATGGCATGAGAGCATGAGTTTTGCCACAGTGTGAACATTTAACCCTGACAATGTTAAGTACTGCCTGAATACCGCCTGAAAGTTTAATAGTGCGACTGTAACGGGCATGTCTGGCAAGTGTTCCATAATGACCGCAGGAACACTTTAACTGGTTAATGTTAATTGAATTTATTAATAAATCGTAAGAAGTTTGGTTTAAATTGTTGATTTTATCTGAAATAATTGTTATCATAGTAGTCGTATTATTGTCGTATCTTGATATGACATTTATATTAAAAATAGGAGCGGTACTTTTGCGGGTAGGCTCCTATTTTTTTGCCATAATTTAAGATAATAACACAGAATGGACCAATATCAAATATTATGACTAGAATTTAGTCAGGTAAATGATGATGGTCCATTAATTATTTTGAAAAATAATGCTTGTTTGGGTTGAGGATAGAGTGACTATCAATAAAATAATGAGGTTTTGAAGGAGAGTTATCAGCTCTCCTTCGTAGTTGTTCTGGCTGCTTTCATAATTATTGTATTTTTGCCAACGATTTCACAAAAGGTTTAAACATTTTCTTGTATAGAGAGCCAAGTTCT
>JBGVLM010000049.1:0-24067 GCA_045124255.1 Butyrivibrio sp.
GTTGCATATTATATGAATAATGCAAGAATCATCAGGGAAAGTCTTGCAGATTACGGCTATGAGGTATATGGTGGTGTTAACGCACCTTATATCTGGCTCAAAACACCTGACAATATGACATCATGGGAGTTTTTCGACAAACTTCTTAATAATGCACAAATTGTCGGTACACCGGGTTCAGGCTTCGGCGCAAGCGGCGAGGGCTTCTTCCGTCTTACGGCATTCGGTACATACGAAAATACACTTGAAGCATTAGCGAGAATTAAGAGAATATAGCGATTTTCTGACGAATTCTTTCCGACGAAAATTTCAGAAAAAGTATTGACAAATGAAAAATGTGGATTTAAAATGCACCTATCAATCAAACGAAGGCGTTGGATTTAAATATCCGGCGCCTTTTTTGTGTTTCCGAAAACAATTTTGGAAATTCAGAATTCCTGCGGGATGCGCACTCGTCAGGCAGCGTGAAGATTGAGAGTAACTTTTGGGGATACACAAATTTTGAAAACCAGGAGGAATTATTTATGAAAAAAAGATTAGTTGGAGTTTTATTATGTATGGCTATGGCAGTAACAACAGTGTTTGCGGGCTGCAAAGCAAAGGAAGAAACAAACAGCAGTGATAAAAAGGTACTCAGGGTCGGTATGGAATGTGCTTATGCGCCATTCAACTGGACGCAGTCAACTGATGAGCTTTCAAACGGCGGCAAGGCGGTTCCTATTTACGGAACAAGTGATTATGCATACGGCTATGATGTTATGGTAGCACAGAAGATTGCGGATGAACTTGGTTATGAACTGGAAATACATAAGGTTGAATGGAGCAGTATCGTACTCGGAATGAACTCAGGTGATTATGATATTATCATTGCAGGTATGGGTTATACGGATGAGAGAGAGAAGAGTGTAGACTTCACAGACCCATATTATATCAGACCGAATGTAATGATTGTTAAGAAAGACGGAAAATATGCGGACTGCACAAAGCTTGCTGAATTTAAGGGAGCAGCAGCTACAACACAGCTTGGAACAATTTGGGAAAAATATGTACCGCAGATTCCGGATGTAGAGCAGCTTACTTATTTTGAAACTACCTCAGAGGTTGTTATGGCAGTTCAGACCGGTGCAGCGGATTGTGGTGTAATGGATTTGCCTACAGCAAAATCAGCAGTTATCGCAAATCCTGATTTGACATATATTGAACTTGATGAGTCCGATACATTTGTTGTTCCGGATGGTCAGTCATTAAATGTATGTATTGCAGTTAAGGAAGGCGATTCAGAAATGCAGAAGCTTTTGGATGACGCACTTGACGCAATTGAATGGGATGAAGAAAAGATGAATGCGACAATGGACCTTGCCATTGAATTACAGCCGCTCAGCAACTAATTTAAATATATAGAGAAAATAAGATGTACAAAGGAGTACATAATGGTGGATGACATCGTTATGTACTCCCTTTTTTAAAAAATTTTAAGCGAGGAGAACCCTATATGGAAAAAAATCTTTTTGAATGGATAGTCTTTCTCCTAAAGGAATTTGGAGAATATTTTTGGAAGGGCACATTGGTTACTTTGGAAGTTTCCATAATCGGAACTCTTGTTGGATTTATAATGGGATTTTTAGTTGGCGTAATCCGCTCCACTCCGATTGCCCCTGAAGATAATATATTTAAGAAAATCATATATAAAATATTAAAATTCATCGGAACTGTCTATATACATATTTTCCGAGGAACACCAATGATGGTTCAGGCAATGGTTATTTATTACGGATTAAGACAGAATTCAGTTGATATTTCGCCTTTTTTAGCAGCAATTCTGGTTATCGTACTTAATACCGGCGCATATATGGCAGAAACAGTAAGAGGCGGAATGCAGGCAATTGACCCGGGACAGCTTGAGGGCGGCAAAGCACTTGGAATGTCCCATTCAAAAATAATGTTAACCGTTATTCTTCCACAGACAATAAAAAATATCTTCCCTGAAATGGGAAACCTCTTTATTACTAATTTGAAAATGACCTCAGTATTGAACGTTATCGGTATTTCAGAACTTTACTTCACTACCAAGACGGCAGCAAATACCTATTACAAATATTTTGAGGCATATCTTATTACAGGTATTATTTATCTGATTCTCTGTGAGGTGTCTACATTTTTACTGAATTTTGTTGAGAAAAAACTCAACGGCAAGAATGATTATGAACTGGCAGTAGAATATCTTGAGGATTAAGAGGAGGTATTTATATGTCAATTATAAAAGTAGAGCATTTAGTAAAATCCTTTGGTAATCATGAAGTATTAAAGGATATAGATTTTAATATAGATAAGGGCGAAGTGGTATGTCTGATAGGTTCATCGGGCTCAGGCAAATCAACATTGCTTCGCTGCATGAATATGTTGGAAACTCCTACAAACGGAACAATTTATTTTGAAGGCAAACCGATTGGCGGAAGCCAGAGAAATATTAACCACTATCGTTCAAGGGTAGGAATGGTATTCCAGTCCTTTAATCTTTTTAATAATATGACGGTTCTCGGAAACTGCATGGCAGGAACCAGAAAGGTTCTTAAACTCAGCAAAGAGGAGTGCAGGCACAGAGCAATTAAATATCTTAAAAAAGTAGGAATGGCACCGTATATTCATGCAAAGCCTTCGCAGCTTTCAGGCGGTCAGAAGCAGCGTGTTGCGATTGCGAGAGCGCTTACAATGCAGCCGGATGTACTTCTGTTTGATGAACCGACCTCCGCACTTGACCCTGAGATGGTCGGAGAAGTGTTAAATGTAATGAAGGAGCTTGCGGCTGAGGGACTTACAATGGTTATCGTTACACACGAAATGGCTTTTGCAAGGGATGTGTCCACACGAACAATTTTTATGGACCAGGGTGTAATTGCTGAAAGCGGAGCACCTTCAGAGCTGTTTAGTAATCCTAAAAACCCAAGAACAAAAGAATTTTTGGCAAGATATACTAATGGTTAATTTGGAGGTGGAACAGATATGAATAATTATGTTATAACCGTTGCGAGAGGATTCGGAAGCGGAGGTAAGGAAATCGCTTCACGACTGGCAAAAGAACTTGGCATTAACTGCTATGAGAACAGAATACTCACACTTGCGTCACAGTTAAGCGGAATTGACGAGCATGTTTTTGCGGAAGTAAACGAGAAAATGAGAGACAGCTTTTTTACAGCTTTGTTAAAAGGACTTCCGAGACGCAGGACTCCGAAGGTTGAGGGAGAATTTATTTCGGATGACAGACTTTTTGAATTCCAGAAACAGATTATTTTAAACCTTGCGGAAACAGAATCCTGTGTAATAGTAGGAAAATGTGCGGACTGGATTCTCAAGGACCATAAGAACGTTGTGAGCATATATATTGAAGCACCGCGTGAATACTGTCGTCCCAGAGTAATGCAGAAAATGCAGGTTAGTGCGGAAATTGCAGACCGTTCAATTAGCAGTACGGATAAATACCGTGCGGAATATTATGCACATTACACGGGCGGAAATTACTGGACGAATCCTGTTAATTACGATTTGACTTTAAACAGTGCAAGAGTCGGAGAGGATAAATGTGTTGAGCTTATAAAAAATTATCTTCACATAAAATTCCCTGACCTTGTATAGGCAGCTTATAAAACATAAAATGCCGCATAAAACGGCGGAATGGAGACCATTATGAAATTAAAAGATACAGGACTTACAAAAGAAGAATTAAAGGAAATGGCAGCAACCTATATGATTGATACCTATGAAAGATTTGATATGGTTGCTGAGAAAGCAAAGGATATGTATATCTATGATGAGGAGGGAACGCCTTATCTGGATTTCTATGCCGGCATTGCAGTTAATAATGCAGGAAGCTGTAATGAAAAGGTCGTTGCAGCAGTAGTTGACCAGGCACAGGATTTAATGCATACCTTCAATTATCCTTATACAATTCCGCAGGCATTACTTGCAAAAAAAGTCTGTGAGACAATCGGAATGGATAAAATCTTCTATCAGAATTCAGGAACAGAAGCCAATGAAGCAATGATTAAGATGGCGAGAAAATACGGCGTTGAAAAATACGGTCCTGAAAAATATAATATCGTAACCGCAAAAATGTCCTTCCATGGACGTACATTTGGTGCAATGAGTGCGACGGGCCAGCCTGACAATGCCTGCCAGATTGGCTTCGGTGATATGACACCGGGCTTCACCTATGCAGAATTTAATAATCTTGAGGATTTTACTAATGCAGTTAATGAAAACACAATTGCGATTATGGTTGAGCCTGTACAGGGCGAGGGCGGTGTTAATCCTGCTACACCTGAATTTCTTACCGGACTTCGTAAGCTCTGCGATGAAAAAGGACTCCTTCTTCTTCTTGATGAGGTTCAGACCGGATGGTGCAGAACCGGTGCTCCGATGTCATATATGAATTATGGAATTAAGCCGGACATTGTTTCAATGGCAAAAGGACTTGGCGGCGGTATGCCGATTGGTGCAATCTGTGCAACGGCAGAGGTTGCCAAAGCATTTACACCGGGTTCACACGGAACGACCTTTGGCGGCCATCCGGTAAGCTGTGCCGCAGCACTTGCAGAGGTTACGGAACTTATTGACAGAGACCTCGCAGGAAATGCAAAGGCAGTAGGAGATTATTTTGCAGAGAAATTAAATACACTTCCTCATGTGAAAGAGGTAAGACATCAGGGACTTCTGGTCGGTGTGGAATTTGATGATAGCATTGGCGGAACAGACGTTAAGCATGGCTGCTTTGACAGAAAGCTTCTGATTACTGCGATTGGTGCCCACACAATCAGAATGGTACCGCCGCTTATCGTAACAAGGGAAGAATGTGACAAAGCTGTTGAAATCATCAGGGAAACTGTTGAAGCACTGTAAAATAATTCTTTGTCCCCCTCTTTCGGGTGGCGGAATGGAGATATACAATGAATAAATTTGAATTCGGACTTCCGCAGAATATTTATTTTGGGGAAAACAGTATAGAGAAAATACCTGAAATTCTGGAGAAAACAGGAGCGAAATCCGTTTACATTATTTCAGGTCCGCACCTTAATAAAATGGGTGTGGTTAAAAGCATCGCAGATATATGTACCCGTTACGGAGTGAGAACTGCCGCATTTACTGAAACAGAGGCAAATCCATGTGTTGAAACAGTTGAAGCTGCCGCAAAAGGATTTGCTGAGGCAGGGGCTGACTGTATAATTGCACTTGGCGGAGGCTCGCCCATGGATGTTGCCAAAGCAGTCGGAATTATTGCAAAATATGGTGGAAAGATTACTGATTATGAGGGCGGAGGCAAGGTTAAAGGAGATATTATTCCTATAATTGCGATTCCGACAACAGCAGGAACAGGTTCTGAGGTAACGACCTTTTCGGTAATAACTGACCATCAGAGAAATTATAAATTTACCGTATTCAGTGATAAGCTTCTTCCGGCATACGCAGTTCTTGACCCGGACCTGTTAAATTCAATGCCTGTTTCAGTGGCAGCGGCAACAGGTATGGACGCATTGGTTCACGCAATTGAAAGCTATCTTTCAAAGGCTTCCAATCCTTTTACCGACTGCATGGCAGAGAAGGCAATGGAATTGCTTGGCGGAAATATCCGCAGATTTGTTGCAGACAGAATGAACAAGGAGGCAGCAGGAGCAATGCTTCTTGGAAGCACATTTGCAGGAATCGCATTTAACAGTGCAAGGCTTGGAAATGTTCATGCCATGGCTCATCCCGTCGGAGGCTTCTTTAATGTACCGCATGGAACTGCTAATGCAATTCTGCTCCCTGTATGCCTTGAATATAATGCATTGGCAGACAATGGCAAATACAGAAAAATATTTGATTATGTGTCATTAGTTAAATCCGATGAGAAATTCGTTCCCGAAATGTTAGTCAGTGAAATCAGGAAGCTTACAAAATCACTTGGAATACCTGAAAAACTTTCTGATGTCGGAGTAACTCCTGACAGAATATCAGAGATGGCAGCGGATGCAATGAAGAGCGGCAATGTTCTTGTCAATCCAAGGTGTACAACACTAAAGGACATAGAAATGCTTTATAATAACGCTATATAATTTTATATTATATAAATTTCATACGAAAGTAACTTCTTTTTATGTAGTATCGCAGCATGGAAAATGCCGGCACCCTGTGGTGTCGGCATTTTTCGCTGATAATCAGTTCAAAACGAACCAAAAGTTATTCTTTATATTCCCAAAAATTAATTGGCTCATAGTCCTGCAAAGCGGCGAGAAAACCCCGTTTGTTCAGTGCGTCAAAAATTGCGTCCAGGGTTTCATCATCATCTGCAATTATTGTATGGTAGTGATAGCCTGAGGTCGTATTCATAAGAAGCCTTGATTTACCGGACTCTATTTTTTCAAGGAAACCCTGTACATCACGGCGGGATTTGATGTTCATGTCAGCTCTTACGATTCCATAGACCTTGTGGTATACGAATACATCCTGTATAATTCCGCCTAAATCCACAATCATGTTCAGTTCTTCTTCTACCTCATCATTTGTATGAATCAGTTTGAACACACGGGAATGCTGCGGCATTCCGGTAATAACATATCCTTTTGTGGTTGAGATGACCTCGTAGCCGTTTGCACGTAAAAGGGCCATATCCTGAACAATAACCTGACGGCTGACCTGCAGCTGTTTTGCAAGTCCCGTGCCGGAAACCGGCTCATTGCTGTTGGTCAATATGTTGATGATGCGTTCTCTTCTTTCATTACCGGTCATGATGGAATCCTTTCTGGATGGAAATGCAATTAATATACTGACTCTGTCTTACACAGCATGTAAATTTTTCAGTGACAAATCAAGTATTGGTGCGGAATGTGTCAGTGCACCGCTTGAAATATAGTCAACGCCCAAATCAGTGAGTGCGGCAATATTTTCCTTTGTTACATTTCCGGACACTTCAACCTCGGCTCTGCCGTCGATGTAGTCGATTGCACGTTTCATTTCTTCATGGCTCATGTTGTCGAGCATGATTATGTTGGCACCTGCTTCAACTGCTTCGACAACCATTTCATAGTTCTCAACCTCGACCTCAATTTTGCGGACAAAAGGAGCGTATTCCCTAGCCATTTTAACAGCCTCCTTAACACCGCCTGCCGCACCGATATGGTTGTCCTTCAAAAGAACACCATCGGAAAGGTTATATCTGTGATTATTGCCTCCGCCGATTCTGACAGAGTATTTTTCAAAAATACGATTGTTAGGAGAGGTCTTTCTTGTATCGAGAAGCCTTGTTTTGGTGCCTGCCAGAAGTGCAGCAACGGAATTAGTATAAGTTGCAATTCCGCTCATTCTCTGAAGGTAGTTAAGTGCAGTTCTCTCACCGCTGAGAAGAATTCTTATATCACCGTATACCTTGCCAAGAAGCTGGCCTTTTGTAACCTTATCGCCATCCTGAACATAGAATTCTGTATTTGTTGTGTCGTCAAGAAGAGTGAATACCCGTTCAAAAACCTGAAGTCCGCAGATGATTCCGTCCTGCTTGCAGATTAAGTCAACAACACCTGCCTGAGCATGTGGCATAACGCTGTTGGTAGATACATCCTCGCTTGTGATATCCTCACGAAGTGCATTGAGGATTAAAGGGTCAACATTTAATTTTAAGGTTGCATTATCGTACATTATAAATACCTCTTTCGTTTTATTTTGTATTGTAATTATGTATTGCGTCCAGAACATTCTGTTTATATTGGGCGGCAAGCTTTTTATAATCCGAATATTCCTCTAAGGAAATATTTATGCCGGGTGGAGTTAATCCGGTCCAGTTAGCAGTCATGTCCCCGGCCGCACGTTTGGCAAAAACAAGACTCTCAAGGAGTGAGTTGCTGGCAAGACGGTTCTTGCCATGGACGCCGTTGCAGGCCGTTTCTCCGACTGCATACAGCTGCTGCATTGATGTACGGCTTTCGTGATTAACCCGTATACCGCCCATAAAATAATGCTGTGCCGGAACCACAGGAATGCACTCCTTACTTACATCATAGCCCTGATTACCGCAATGCTCAACAATGTTCGGGAAATGTGAATTAAGCTCGTCCGAAGGAATGGTTCTTAAATCCTCCCATACATGGGGAGTATGGTCCTTGTCCATCTGGCTGCGAATCTCGGCAGTGAGTAAATCCCTCGGTAAAAGCTCGTCAACAAAACGTTCCATATTCTTATCATAAAGTTTTGCACCCTCACCACGCACGGATTCGGAGATGAGAAAGCTTCTGTCCTCCTCTTTTTCTGAATAAAGAGTGGTTGGGTGAATCTGCACATAATCAATATCCTTAAGTTCAATGCCATGCTTAAGGGCAATTGCAAGTGAGTCGCCGGTCAGGTGCCTGAAATTGGTGGAGTGCCTGTATAAGCCTCCGATTCCGCCTGTTGCAAGTACCGTGTAATCGGCATATATAATTTCTGTTTCACCTGAAGCTTTTCTGATAATTCCTCCATAGCAGGTATTATCCCTGCTTATTATATCAAGCAATGTGGTATGGGTAAGAATTGTTACATTCGGAAGCTTTTTAACCTGCTCTAAAAGCCTGCTGGTAATCTCTTTACCGGTAATATCCTTATGGAATATAATTCTTTTTTCTGAATGAGCCCCTTCCTTGGTATAGGACAGAGTTCCGTCCGCTTCTCTTGCAAAATCGGCACCATAGGATATAAGGTCGCTTACGACATCCTGTGAGGAGCGAATCATTATTTCAACGGAAGCAGGGTCGTTTTCATAATGGCCTGCTTTCATTGTATCTTCAAAATAACTGTCATAATCGGATTCATCCTTAAGCATACACATTCCGCCCTGAGCCAGAAAAGAATCACTTGATTCAAGGTCGGATTTGGTAATTAAAGTAATGTGTCTGTCCTTCGGAAGCCAAAGTGCACAGTATAGACCGGAACAGCCGGTCCCTGCTATTAAAACATCAGTTTTCATCTGCATTATCTCTCTTGATTAATCGATTTCGGGTTATTATAACATCTAAATTGTCAGGTGACAAGACACCTGTTTAATAAATATGTAAAGTTTTTCATCCGGCTGTCTTGACACGGCAACCCTGCTTTAATATAATTTCAGATAATCAGTTTTAATTTCTATATATAAAAGAGGTTTATTATGTTTACAACAGCTAAATTACAGGAAGAAATATTAAGGTTGAAGAAGGAAAATGATATATGTATTCTGGTACATGCTTATCAGAGCCATGATGTACTGGAAATTGCAGATTATGTAGGAGATTCTTATGGATTAAGCCTCAAAGCGGCAGAAGCACCTCAGAAAACGGTTATTATGTGCGGTGTCCGTTTTATGGCAGAGACTGTTAAAATACTGTCACCTGACAAGAAGGTTATCCTGTCCAATCCGCAGGCAGGCTGTCCAATGGCATCACAGATGGATGCAGAGATGATTGCCAAAGTTAAGGAGGAATATCCTGATTATACGGTTGCCGCTTATATTAATACAACTTCAATGCTCAAAACAATTTGCGATGTGTGTGTAACATCAGCGTCAGCTGTTAAAATAATAAAAAATGTTCCGAATAAGAATATTTTGTTCATTCCTGACTGTAATCTCGGAAGCTGGGTTGCAAAACAGATACCGGAGAAGAATTTTAAATTCCTGAATGGGGGCTGCCCGGTTCATGCACGGATGACGGCAAAGGATGTCGAAAGAGCTAAGGAAATGTATCCGGATGCAAAGCTTCTTGTTCATCCTGAGTGTATACCTGAGGTTACCGAAAAGGCAGATTATATCGGCAGTACAACGGGAATTATGGATTATGTAAGAAAGAGCAGGGATGAGGAATTCATAATCGGAACTGAGAACAGCATTGCAGAGCATTTGCAGTTTGAGTTTCCTGACAGAAGGTTTTATCCGCTTTCAAAGGATTGTATCTGCAATAATATGAAGCTGACGACTCTTATTGATGTATATAACTGCGTGAGGGGAATCGGCGGCGAGGAGATTGTTCTTCCTAAGGAGGTAATGGATAAAGCAAGGAAATGTATTGATACAATGATTACTTTAGGACAGTAAATTTTTGAAATTCCGTTCTTACATTTTTGACAGAAAAGTGGTATAATTGACTTACAGCGTGTGGCTTATGACGGCGTAAATCCTGTTGTGTGCCACACGTTTATTTTACAGAAGGAATCCCCCGGGTTGTGAAAGGATGGTACAGAATGTTCAAAATTGGAACCTATGTTGTATACGGTAATACAGGTATTTGTAAAATTGAGGATGTGACGACCTTAGATATACCGGGTGCTAATGCAGAACGGCAATATTATGTGATGTCTCCTCTGCGGGAGCAGGGAAGCAGGGATTATCTGCCTGTAGATAATACGAAGGTTGTTCTCAGAGAGGTTATCGGTAAGGATGAGGCACTTAAGCTGATTGATAAGATTCCTGAAATAGAACTGCTTGAAGTGGAGAATGATAAGCTTCGTGAAGAGAAGTATAAGGAACTTGCAAGAAAAAGTGACTGTGCGAGCTGGATTACAATAATAAAGACAATTTATCTGCGTAAACAGGAGAGAATTGCACAGGGCAAGAAGGTTACGGCAACTGATGACAGATATTACAGAATGGCGGTTGAACATCTGTACAGTGAACTTGGCTTTGCATTGAATAAGGAGCCGTCCGAGATTGAGAATTTTATAATTGACAGAATAGAACATTAAACTTAATTATATCATATTTAAACAGCTTTGTAAATCGAGACATTTCACGATTTACAAGGCTGTTTTTTAGGTGTATAATTATGTATATATAAAATAAAGGGAGGTTTTTTTATGAGAAAAATCAGAAATGTATTTATTGTAACTATGGTTTTGTTGGTACTGACATCGGGGGCTGCCTACGCTGCCAGTTATACCGGCACGGATAATGTAAGGGGGGTTGTGTACAACAAGGAACTTTCAGGAACAAGGGTAAGAACCTATTCGGTAGGAACGAGTACGGCGGCCTATACAACGGCAACCAATATAACAACCGGTACACTGACTGTATCAGCTGACATCTGGGAATATACATATAATACCGGAATTACTCAAAAAAATGGCAATACGGATACATCTTTAGCAGCGGGATTGCAGGTAGCCAGCGGTTCGGTAAGCAGAAGTGCTTACAGTACTATAAAATATTACAAACATATGGTATCTGTTTACTCTAATCCGGGTTTAACCGGAGTGATGGAATCATTCCAGTACATAGGAAATCAGTATTATTAATAAGAAGGGGGGAGTGACTTATGCTTCACTATATCCGTCAGGATATGAAACAGATGTTTAAATCAGATAAATTTCTTCTGATATTATTGGTTGTTATACAGATTGTTTCAACAGTGGTTATATTCCTTTCCTATGGTATAATTAACCACTTTAACACCAAGATTGGAGAGGTTGAGGGTACCGCACTGTATTATGAATTTGACATGGCGGGAGAGGAAACCGTATCAACCCGGTCACTCAGGGCCTTCTATGATGAAGTGCTTCCTGTTATTGAGAATAAGCTGGATTATTTCTTTATCATGGGTTTTTATGAGGGAACCGGAATTATGTCCTCTACCGGGTACAAAGACGGAAAATACACCATATCAAGCCATATGGAAAGAGTGTTCGGACAGTATTTTTCATTAAATGCTCCCGAAAGGTTATTTACGGAGGAAGAACTTCAGAATGGTGAGTATGTCTGCATTGCAGGAATTGATGCACCTTATGAGAACAGGATAATAACGATAGGGGATAATGAATACAGAGTAGTCGGCATAGACGGAGATTTTTTAAATACTACCGTGATGATTCCGTATACCGTATTTCCTGATAATGACCGTATGTTTCATACCAGTATTTTCTTGACAAAACCGTTACTTGAAGATGAATATAATATAATTGCCGCTGCTGCCGTGAAAAACTTTGGGGACGCATTAAATATTCCGGAATTTAACGGAATACAGAATGAAAGTGAATACAGGGTATACAGAAGCATAATAGTAGTTCTGATTATTTTTGTCGTAATCTGTTCAATTAATTACTGCATAATCTATAAGTACCTGCTTGAGAAGCGGAGAAGAATGTTTGCGGTGTCAAGAATATGCGGATGTACCAGAGGAAGGGCAGTAATGATATATATGACAGAGCTGGTATTTACCTCATTACTGTTTATGACTGCGGGAGTCATATTATTTGTCAGGGTGGTACTTCCTAATATGAAGGATGTATTTGAATATATGCAGTATTATTTTGATAACATGGTGTATATACGCATAATGGCATTGTATATAGGAGCGGTATTCATAACATATCTGGTTCTTGTGTGTGGTTTTGTTTCCAAGACCCCTGTAGAACTTATGAGGGAGGTGCCATAATGTTTATACTGGGATTAAATGAATTTTTAAGAAACATTAAGAGAAATATTCTTACGGTGCTGCAGCTGATTCTGGTATATGTACTTGCGATATTTACGCTGTCTGCATATGTTGAACAGTTAAGTCTGTACAGAGGTGTGTCAGGATTTCTGGATGATACGGGAATGTTTGTTGATGGGAAGGCGGCGTATAATGAAGAACTGGAGTCAATGCTGACAAAGGTTGAAAGTATAGAAAGAGTTTACTATTGTTCTTTACATAAAGGAAGCGACAAAGAGTCATATTACAGACTTGTTTCGTGGGACAGGGATGTTGTTAAGTATAAGGTTCCGCTGATAAAGGGTAAGTGGTGTGATTCGGGTTCTGCCGAGGATGGGGTAATACGAATCGTTGTAAGCAGCAATAATCCGTTTATGTGGAAGGTTGGGGAGACCTATACCTTCAATGAGTCTTCAGGTGAACTTAAATTCAAGGTTACGGGAATGTATGACGCCAGAGAGCTGATATTCGGACTGGGAGGCTCTGCTATACTGATGGAGAGCAGTTACCTTAACTTCTATTATCGTGAATTTGATGGAAATAATCAATTTATCTTTATAGCATCTTATGAGGATATGGAAAGGGAAATGGTTTATCCTGAATTTGAGAATCTGACGATTGATTTTGAGGATGATATAACAGAGGAGGAGTATAATAATAACTGGAATATCCTGAGCACGAAATACGGGCTTGATAATGAAGCCGAGATAAGGTCAACGGAGGAAACGTATGAATTATCTAACAGAATGCTTCAGATAAAACTGCTTCCGATAGGGATTATATTCCTTGTGGCGATTATATTTTCCATAATAAGCGTGTTTACTTCAAGTGCCGTAACGGTTATGTACGAAAAGAAAAATTACGGTATATACTTCATATCGGGCAATAACTGGGGAAATACAGTTAAACTGTCACTTATACATTGGTCAATTGCATCTGTTACAGCGATAATTATTTCTTCTTTTATCTGTGTAATGATTAAGCTGTCAGGCAGGTTTACGCAGTTTGCGCTGTCATTTACGGGATATCATGTACTGGGAATTATTGCAATTACATTAATACTGTTATTAATGGCAGTACTGCTTCCGTACAGAATGCTGAGGAAAATGCAGCCTGTAAATGTATTGAAAAATAACGGATAAATAGAGGTGAAAGTGCAATGATAGAGATTAAGAATTTATATAAAACCTATAATATAGGAAAAGCCAATGCTTTTGAGGCATTGAAGGATGTTTCATTATCCATTGATAAAGGCGAGCTGGTTGCGCTGATAGGCAAATCCGGAGCCGGAAAATCCACACTGATGCATGTAATCGGATGTATTGACGATTTTGAGAAAGGAAGCTACAAGCTTAACGGAAGGGATGTGTCCGGACTGCCGGAATCGAAGCGTGCCGGAATAAGGAATAAGGACATAGGAATAGTACTGCAGGATTTTGCACTGGTAGAAGAGTATTCGGCAATTGAGAACGTAATGATTCCGCTGTATTTTGCAAAGGGAATTGGTTCACACAAGAAGGAAATGGCACGTGCGGCATTAAACAGAATGGGAATCGGCGAGCTGGAGAACAAGAGGGTCAACAAGCTTTCAGGAGGCCAGAAGCAGAGAGTTGCCATAGCAAGAGCGATAGTCAATAATCCTGAAATCCTGCTTGCGGATGAACCTACGGGAGCACTTGATGTACATACATCGGCCGAGATAATGGATGAATTTAAGAAGCTTAATGAGAGCGGAATGACAATAGTTATAATTACCCATGATTTGGATATAGCAAATGCCTGTGGCAGAGTTATTGAGATAAGTGATGGAAAGATAGTATAAGAAATCGGGGCGGATGCCCCGATTTTTCTATATACCGGTATTTTCTTTTTTCTTAATGTTAACAGCAATTGTAATAAAATCAATAACAGCTTCGACAATTAATGTAATGCCTGTGAATATCCAGAGTAAGGCAGTGGTTGCAAATGGTCTCATAAGGATTATAGTACCGCAGCTAATTGAGATAAGTGCACCAATCGCAGGGATGAACCATTTATTATTCTTAATTCTGAGCATGTCAACCATTTTCTGAATCTTACCGAGTCCTGAAACCAGAATGACCATCCCGTAAATAATTGTAAGAATTGTAAAGGTAGCTACAATCCAGCCGGAACGTATCGTACAGAAGCCGCCGGCAAGCAATGCGATAAGACCTTTAAGAAGAAGCTGCTTTGCAGAAGCCTCCATGACCTCTGTCCTGAAATAATTTATAATGCATACGATTCCGAGTACGATTAATACACAGCCAACTCCCACAATGATTGTAGAGGTAAAGCCCAATGGATTAATTAAGAGCAGAATACCTACTATAATTTCGACAAGGCATAAAAAATATCCGCTCAGACTTTCTTTTAATGATTTCATAAAAACCTCCTAAAAGCATATTAACAATGTTATCATCGGACAACATTGTTAATAATACTATAGTATGATATTGTAAAATCTGCAATATAATTTTAAGCAGGATTTGAACGTTGTTCTTTTATTTTAATTATTGCAAGTGAAATTGCGAAAATTGCTGCTGCAAATAAAAGCTGTACGCCAATGCTTATAATTGCATTATTGCTGAGACTTCCGTCAAAATTTTTCAATTCTTCGGTCACATTAATATACCAGTAGGTCGGCAGGCATTTGGAGAATGCAATAACCTTGTCAGGCAGGAGACTTCTCTGAACAAATATACCGCACAGGAATGAAGAGGATAAGCCGATTGCATTCGAAAACATATTAAGCATATTTACATGTCTGGTAAGCTGTGATACCAGAAATGTAATTGATATTGTTACAATCAGATACACAAAAGCATTTAGTAAATATAAAGCACCTTTCCTGCAGAAGAAATCATTACTGTATGTGACCGCTCCAAAGGCAATAAGTAGTGTGAATACAAATATTGCGAAGGTTGCAGCTGCTCCGAAAAGTGCGGAGGTCCTTTGGGTAAGGCTCAGGCTTGAAATTGCAGTTCTGGATTTGATTTCAGGTCTGTTCCAGATTACAAGCATAGGTCCGAGGCTGTTAATTAACATACACAGCATAATGTAAGGGATATAGTTAAAGTAATAAAATACTCCGGAAAGGGACTGCGTCTGTACATTGTCTTCATTAAGATAACTTACTTCAGTCTCCTTGGCAACAGTCTTAGAAGCTTCCTTTACTGAATCATCAGCGGACATATCCGCAAGCATGTAACCCTTAACGGTATTAAGATATGTGTTGACCTGTGAAGCGACAATATAGGAGCTGTTTGAGGCCGGGTCCTCATAGGCGGTAATAAGGTTCTCGTAAATTCCTGATTCGATATTCTCCTCAAGACCATCATTAATAACAAGAATATATATTACGTTATGGAAGAAAAGCTCATCTCTCCAGGTTTCATCATCTGTACCAATGTCTACAATTGTATGGATTTCATCAAGGTATTCACAGAGTCCCTGACTGATTGTGGAATTATCATTGTCAATAACTGCAATTTTGAGTTTTGCTGCCGTAAAGGTTTTCTCATTGCTGTTCTGAACAGTGTTCGGAAGTACCATTGACAAAATTCCGAAAATTACAATGTAAATTATTACTGACGGAAGAAAACGCAATGATATTTTGAAAAATGTTTTAAATACTTGCATGGCTTTCCCTCCTTGTCATAAAAATTGATGCAACCAAAAATACAACCGAAATAATTACAAGTGAAATAATATTTGTAAAAAATCTTTCGTAGGTATCATAAATCGTTAATGAGTATAGTGCATCTGAAATCAGTGTTGCCGGGTTGATTTTGTTAATAATCGGAACTGATTTCTGAATAATCATCTTCATATCAGCAACCATAAGTCCTGCAAGGAAGGATGAGGCAAGTGAAAATATTACCATTATCATTACCTGAAATGATTCCTTAATCCGCGGAAGTGAACCGATGAATAATCCTGCTGAAATACCGGTCATGGAGCCGACAACACCTGTAAGTGCAACATAGCCGACATTGTTGCCTAAATCTATTCCGTATACAAATACCATAACAAGAATTACGATAAGCATAACTACAAGATGTATTGTGTAGGTCGCAAGAAATTCAGCAGTAAGCATAAGCCATCTCGGAGCAGGGCTGATTGTTTTGCGCATACCGACATTACTTGAATTTGCCTTGAGCTGTCTTGCACAGGTAAGTCCGAAATAGCCTCCGCAGAGTGCGGTAAAAGCAATCAGTGAAAAATAATATGATGCCATAGGGTCCATTCTGTTCTCGGTAAAGGCTTCCTCTTTAATGAAGGACGCATTTGAATTCATTTCTGTAATAAGCTTTTCAAGTGCAGCCGGATTTTGGGCAGCAACGGTTTCAAACATCGCTGCCTGCTGAATATACTGATTTACAAAGCTTTGAAGTGCGGTCTGGTTAATATCACTGGAGTTTACCAGAAGCGATATTTCTTCGCTGACAATTATAATGCCGTCAACATCCTTATCGCTAAGGAGTGCTTTGGCAGCTTCGTAATCTGTAGCTGTTGCATTGAGGAATGGTTCACCCTGTGAATCATCCTCTGAAAGACTTTTAATTGTTGCTTCGAAGACTTCGTTTTCCTGTTCATATACTATTGCAACAGGAATTGAATGGAAGGTCCATGCTTTATCGTTTACACCGGAGAAGCCGACTACAAAGCACAAACCGAGGATTAACGGGAAAAGCAGACTCCAGAAAATATCTTCTTTCTCATGCATAAAAGCCTTCAAACGATATAAATATATATGTCGGAACATTTAAATCCCTCCTAGTCTCTTAATTCTTTGCCTGTGATTTCAAGGAATACATCATTTAATGTCGGAAGTTCTGAATATACCTGTCCGAAAGGTATTTCTTTTTCCTTGAGATAATCCATTACATGAATCAGATTGTGTTTTCCGCCGGTAAATGCAAGCGTAAGAATATTTTCTTCGTAATCGCATTTGTAAACATGGGAGAGTTTTTTACATTCTTCAAGGTTCTGCCCGGAAAGCTTAACGGAATGAATTTTGATTGTCTCCGAATTCTTTATTAATTTCTTCAGCTCATCAGCGGTTCCGAGAGCAAGATTTTTACCCTTATCCATAATTGCGATTCTTGAACAAATCTGTTCAACCTCTTCCATATAATGTGAGGTATAGATAATAGTTGCACCCTGTCTGTTAAGCTCCATAATACCTTCAAGAATGTGGTTACGGCTCTGAGGGTCAACGGCAACGGTTGGTTCGTCAAGAATAATAAGTTCAGGTTTATGTGCAATTCCGCAGGCAATATTAAGACGGCGGAGGAGACCTCCTGAAAGCTTTTTAGGACGGAATTTTTTATAATCTTCAAGTCCTGCAAATGAGATTGCGTCTTCAACATACTGTTTACGGGTTGCTTTATCATTGATGTACAGACCGCAGAAATAATCAATATTTTCATACACGTTTAATTCATCAAAAACAGCTACATTCTGCATTACAACGCCGATTCTGCGTTTGATGTCGTAGCTGTCAGGGTGCATTTCCTGCCCCCAGATACGGATGTCGCCCTTGTCATAAGTAAGAAGTGACAGAAGGCAGTTGATTGTTGTGGTCTTTCCTGAACCATTAGGTCCAAGTAAACCAAAGATTTCTCCTTTGTTAATTTCGAGATTAAAATGGTCGAGGGCGATTACCTCTTTATATCTTTTTACAAGGTTTTCAATTTTTACAATTGGTTCGCTCATATAAATCCTCCAATTCATTTTTGATGATTTTATTGTAAATTCCGGACTGAAAAAAGTTAAGTGAACAAAGTAATTAAATAAAATGACAAATGTCATGTTTTATGTGTTATACTGTTTTTAAGAAAAAATCAAAAGTATTATTTCCGGGAAATAAAGGAGAAATGGCTTGAACAGAATAATTGACAGATTGATTTTGTTATTAATATGCATTTGCAGTATTTTTTTTCCTGAGGGGCTGCAATATAGAGTTATAATATGCCTTGCTGCAATTATATATGCCGGACTTGCTTTTTACTGCTCCGACAGCAGGGCACATTATTTTGTAAATACCGTAATGGCTGCATTTATGGTAATATGCGACGGCGGTATTATGATTCTGCCTTTGTTTATATATGAAATTGCCTGTGGGCTGATTAGAAAAAGATATTTTGAGTTAATAAGTATAGCGCTACTTGTGCCCGGAATGATATTATCATATATAATATTTGGAAAAAACTTTGCGGTCAGACTTATAATGGAACATTCTTTTGTGATAATAATACTGATATTGTCAGCTTTTATTGGAATTTACATGGCATATAACACCGACGAAAACCTTCGTCTCAGGAGGGACAAATTAAGAATCCGTGATGATGGAGAGGAATTAAGACAGGTTATGATTGCAAAGAACCGTCTGATGAGGGAACAGCAGGATAATAATATCACAATGGCAACGCTTAAGGAACGTAACCGTATTGCGAGAGAGATTCACGATAATGTAGGACATCTTCTCAGCAGAAGTCTTTTGCAGGTGGGTGCATTGCGGACGATTTATAAGGAGGAGCACCTGGCGGAATCATTAATGCTTTTGCAGGATACGCTTAATGAGTCAATGACGAATGTCAGAAACAGTGTACATGATTTACATAATGAATCATTTGACCTTCATAGGGGTATAAGCGGGCTTATAGCAAAGCATGAGAAGTTTATTACAAATTTTGATTATGATATGTCAGATTCTGTACCACGTAATATAAAGTATTGTATTTTTTCAATTATAACGGAGGCATTTCAGAATGCGGAGAAGTATTCAAACGGTGACAGGGTGGACATACTTGTAAGGGAGCATCCCGGAATTTATCAGGCTGTTTTCTGGGATAATGGTCAGAATTCGAGCATTAAGGAAAGCGGTATAGGTTTACATAATATGCAGAGCAGGGTTGATGAATTAAATGGAACTCTGTCAATTACGAATGATAACGGTTTTAGAATTTTTATCTCTATTCCTAAGAAGGGAGTACAATAAATATGAGAGTTATAATAGTGGATGATGACGCAATTGTAGCAGCTTCAATGAAGACAATTTTGTCGGCGGCAGGGGATGTGGAGGTTGTTGCAACGGGACATGACGGTCGTGACGCAGTAGAATTATATGATGAGTATCTTCCGGATGTGCTGCTGACAGACATTCAGATGAAGGAGGTCAGCGGACTGGCTGCAACTGCGGATATTCTGTCAAAGCACCCTGACGCAAGAGTAATACTTCTGACCACCTTTATTGATGATGAATATGTGAGAGAAGCATTGAAGGTTGGGGCAAAGGGATATATTCTCAAACAGGACTTTGAAGGGGTGCTCCCTGCAATACGTGCCGTCTATTCAGGGCAGAATGTATTCGGCAATGAAATAATGACGAGGATTCCCCGGCTCATGGAAGAAAAAGATTTGTCCGTATACCGTGAACATGGTATAACCGATAAAGAATATGATATAATAGAATTGGTTGCAGACGGACTATCCAATAAGGAGATAGCGGACAGGCTTTTCTTAAGTGACGGAACAGTAAGAAATTATCTCAGCACTATTTTGGAGAAACTTGAACTGAGGGACAGAACTCAGCTGGCAGTATTTTTCTATAAGCATTAGGAGGGATTAATATGAATAATTCAAAATCAAACGGATTCTCAATTGCGTCACTGGCATGCGGTATTGCAAGTATTGTATTCTCGGGAGCTATGGGAATTCAATTTGCAATAGTTTCATTAATAATGAGAGCAGTTTACAGAAAACGCAACAACGGCGTCGACAATTCAGATACCGAGACCGGCTTTATTACAAGCATTATCGGAATCGTTGTAAGCGTAGTTGAGTTTATAACAGCAGTAATTATTATTGCATTATTTGCCTCTACGTTAATTGTGGGATTAACTAAGGGCATTTTAGAGTAAATTTTTTTGTATAAGGAACAATATGAAAGCTCTGCCGAAGCAGAGCTTTCGTGTCTTATTAATTCTGTTGGTTCTGCTGTTGTATCAGCTGGTCTAAATAATCGTAATCAAATACTTCACGTATTTTCTTATAGCAGTCGGTATATCCTCCCTCCGCTTTGTAACGCCATCCCACGCTGTAAGGAGTTGCATTGTTGTCTGCAAGCGGCTCGTAGGTAATTAGGCAGTCAGGGTGCTGAGCCTGAATCTGCTGCCAGTCAGCGGCAGTCATTCCGACACGGTTCCCTGAATTTACATAGCTTAACAATTCAAGCGGAAGATTTTTTAGCGGTGACAAATCACTTACCCTTGTGTGGCCTATGTTGAGGTATTTAAGACTTGAACATGAAGCCAGAGGGGAAATATCCTGTACCCAGCCGCACCATGCGATTTCAAGAAATGTCAGCTTCTTACAGTTGGAAAGCGGTGACAAATCAGTAATAGGGCTTCCTGACAGTATTGCCATTTCAAGGTCCGGCATATATGCGATAAAGCTTAAATCCGTCATATCGGTATTATGTCCCAAATCCATATATTTAACCTTTGTAAGATATTTAAAAGGTTCGCTGTTGCTGTCATCAACATGGTATACCGCTCTGAGAATTTCAGTATCCGTAAGCCAGCTTCTCTCCCAGACATGAATACGCCATACAACATTAATCTGCGGATAGTCATCACGTATTGCAGCTAAGATTTCGTTGTCAATGCCGCAGTCATCAAGCAGAAGGTAGGTGCAGGCAGGAAGAATGTCCAATGCATCACGAATGGTCTGAGCGCCTTCATTGCCAATTGAAGCCTGTACATATTCAAGCGCTGTGTCAGATGTGGAAACAGTTTTCCCAAACAATTCAAAAGAATAGTTAAAAACAGCCTTTGGTGCATTCTGTTTCATAAGTTTAACATCTGAGACAGAGAAATTGCTCCTGTTGCCGGAGCCCATAAGCTCCACATAAGTCAGATTCGGCATTTGAGCCAGTATCGGAGCAATGTCCGCAACCTGTGAAGCCTCAAGTGCAGACAGATTTAATTCAGAAGCATTCAAATCAATATCAGCATTTGGCAAATCAACGGTGTAATTAACCTCAATGTCAGGATAAAAATCTCTGACAGCAGTTATCTGTCCTTCTGTAAGGTGTGTTGCAACGAGTGTAAGAGAAGTAACATTAGGGAGGTATTTAAGATTCTCCACCAGTGATTCATACTCGTATGTGCCGCCCAAAAGAGAAAGGCAGACAACGTTATTTTGTACAGAAGTGCCGCCGAATGAGACTGTATAAGTGACATTAACCTCAGGGTGGCTGTCCATATATTTTATAATTGAATCATAGCAGGTGCTTCCGCTAAGGTCAGCCTCCTTGAGATTAGGATAATTCTCAAGCTGAGAAATGTTATCCTCGGTCACAATCATAACGACACTTTCATCATAACTGATGGTGGCGGCCGGAGTTGTGGCATCGGAATTGGCACTGCCCGATGAAGAATCAGACTTGCAGCCGCTTAAGGAAAACAACATAATAAAAGCAGTTAACGCTGTTGTACATAAGCAGCGGATTTTGGTTTTCATTTAAAAATACCTCCGATTATATTTTAATATTTGATAAGTTCTTTTGTTGATTCATCAACATACATTGTATATTCACCATGGGAATCCTCAGCGTGATAAAGTGTAAAATTATCTGTGCTTACATCCTTAATGGATTCAGCAGCCTTACCCATAGGCAGAACAGCACCTTTTCTGACAAAAATCAATACTTCATTAAGAGCAGCGTCAACATAGTGATGTCCCTTTGCCATAGGAATTATGTCCTTATCGTCAAGGCTTCTGAAACGTAGCATAAGCATATCTTCAGGAAGGTAAACATATCTTCCGGCAGCATTCTGCTTATAAACAGGGGCAATCATAATACTGTCACCGACAATTAACTGGTCTTCAACCTGACGGCATGCCTTATCATCCGGATAGGCAATGGCAAGCGGAGCAAACATCAGGCTGTCATTGTCAATTGCTTTAAGATATTCACTGTACAGATAAGGAATAAGTCCGTATCTGATATTAATAAGATTACGGAAGTCGTCAATGTTTTTGAAACGGTATAATTCCTGTTCTCTTGTTCCGATTGCCGCATGATTACGGAACAGAGGAGTAAACATTGAGAGCTCAACAAATCTCATTACATAATCCTCTGTGGCGTTGGAACCGAATCCGCCCGTATCCGCACCGGTGTACATAAAGCCGCACATATTGATATTAGGAAGCATATGAATCAGCAGCTCTATATGTGCCCACCATGAAGAGTTATCACCCGTCCAGATTCCGCCATAGCGGTGCATTCCGACATAGGAGGAGCGTGAGAACATAAGAATGTTCTTGTCAGGGACTAACTCCTTGAATGCTTCGGAAGCAGCTCTTGTCATATTGTAGCCATATAAATTATGAAGCTTGTCATGTCTTATCATCCTGCCGTTGACATTGTGGTAAAAGCTTGCGTAATCCTTAGGGTTATTTGCAAGACTGTTAACAAGCCCCTGGAATTCCCATAATTTCCAAATATCGAGGTCTGCATTTGCATATTCAGGTAATTTTTCAAAAACCTCATTAAGCTGCTTCTCAGAATAGAAGAGTGCAGGTTCATTCATATCATTCCAGAAACCGTCAATGCCGGCATCCAAAAGAACCTTGTATTTGTGTCCGAACCATTTTCTTGCGTCAGGATTGAGAAAATCAGGCATATAAACCTTGCCCGGCCAGACTGCAAGCACGAAATTCTCACCATTCTCATCCTTACAGAAATATCCCTTTTCAACGCCTTCTTCACATACATCATAGCCTTCTTCTATTTTGACACCTGCGTCAATTATCGGCACAAGATGGATGTCCTGATTCTGCATTTCCCGCACAAACTCAGGGAAATCGGGAAAAGTTTCCTGATTAATTGTAAAGTCCTTGAAACGCTCCATGTAATCAATGTCAAGATATACAGCGTCAAGCGGAATATGGTTATCCCTATAACCCTTGACTACCTCTCTTACAGCATCAGCACTCTCATAGCTCCAGCGTGACTGCTGATAACCGAAAGCCCATTTTGGTGCAATATAGCTTTTTCCGATAATTGAGCGGAATTCCTTTATAATGTCCAAATCGCTGTCGCCTGTAATGATATATAAATCATAGTCATCACCGTCAACGGTAATCGTGAGGGTGTCTAAATCCGTATAACCTATATCAAAAGTAACCGTTGCCGGAAAATCAATGAATAATCCATATCGGCTGTCACCGTCAATCAGAATAAAATTATGTGAAGCATATAAGGAATTCTTGTCCTCATGGTGGCTTGGCTCATCTGAATTATTACTGATATATTTAAAACCACGTTTGTTAATGCCACGCATATTCTCACCAAGACCGAATACGATATCGTCTTTGTTCATGCTTGTGGTTATGGTTCTTTTGTCCTCACTGAAAGTGAGAAAATCAGGTAAATCAGTCGACAGCGGAATGTCTGCAATTACAGCTTCCGTATCAAAAGGAGTACCAAAAGTAAATTTCTGAATCATAAAAATCTCCATTCCGCCGCCTTTCAGTTGGCGGCACAAATAGTAATGAAAGATTTAAAACTTCTTCTCCGTGATGTAAAATAGTTTGTAAGA
>JBGVLM010000050.1:0-41852 GCA_045124255.1 Butyrivibrio sp.
TAGAGCAAGAAACTGAGGTTTGTCTTCTTCAAAAAAATTTTGGCAATCTTCAAAAATATCTGCCAAAGAAAGCTGTTTATGTGGTATCATAGTATCAGAATAACTCCTTTCTTGGGTGAATGGTTTTTAGTTTTTAGACAAGTCTATTATACCATATCCGGTGAGGAGTTATTTGTTTTTTATAATAAAAAAGAGCCGTATTTATGCGGCTTGTGGCGTTTCGCAAACGCCTAATATGCAATTCTATGAGAGGTGAATTTATGAAAAGGAAAATAGCATTTTTTCTTGCAGCTGTGACTGTTGCTACTTCAATTGGGGCATTATGTATAAGCGACAGGAACAAAGATATTCTTGCTGCTACTGATGATGAAATCTATTATTTCGCTGAAGGTTTTGGAACAGGTTTTTCATTTGACGAAGACAACAGCCACTGGACGATTGCAACTAATTTTGACAGCGGAGTTACGGATACTGATTTTATGAATAACAGTGACAATAAGGCAGGAATTGTTGAGAATAACCATTCTTCTGCCCATGAGCCGGTTATAAGACTTATAAATGGTGCTGATAATGACCCTTCGGTTACCGGTGCTTCAGATTATCGCGGCGGCTCTGCAATGGCTGCGGAGAAAATTATGCTCAATAAAGATAGCGAATTTTCAGCTAAGTTTACGATTTCAATGCCGGATGCACGTGTTAATTCAGCACAGACCAATGGTGAGGTAAATGCAAGAGAGGTCGGTGGTGACGGAATTGCGTTCATTATTACAACAACTGATAATGTTCAGGGCCAGGCAGGCGGAGGCATTGGCTATTACGGTGTTAATAACAGTATCGTTGTCGAACTGGATTCCTACTTCAATGGTGCATATTGTGATTTGGCAAGTACGTCAACCTCATATGTAAACTGGAAATTTGACAATCAGATTTATGCGGACGAAAACCTTAATTGCATTAGAGCCGCTATAACTACGCTGGATTATGATAATGGTGATTACAGCTCAGAATACGATTATGGTGCATATTGGGATAATGTTTTGAACCCGGCACATTATAAGGCGATTCCTACAAATGTAGGAAGATTTGACCATGTTGGTGTTATGATTGATGGTAATCCATTGAATCATATTGGTGTGGCTTATCTTAATGCTAAGGACCCGACGGAAGTTGTAGGAGGTGTATACGTCAATCTTGATTCTGATACCTCTAATGATGTAACGGTATCAAGTTATAGTGCCGTGTCTGACAGCTTTACCGGATTTACTGATACGGATGTTGATGACAGACTGTTTACATTCTGGATAGAGTATGACGGAACAGATTTATATGTAAGCTATGCAGTCGGCGATTTCGTGAATGCAGAAAGACCTGCTACTCCGCAGATTGCAGTTAAGGGTAATAGTGCCCTTGCTAATAAGTTTGCAAATCAGGAAGTTAATATCGGTTTCACATCAGCAATCGGTTCATCCAAGGCGAACCATACAGTACATAGTGTAATGTTTGTAAATGATTATATTGAAGGCGGTATTCCTGATACTACCTCATATACAGAGAAATATTATGTAGAGGTTCCGGCAGCAACTGATGATTCAATTACAATTACGGTTGACGGAACTGATAAGTACTATGAACTTTTTGAAAGTGTAACCAAAAGTGAGGTATCTTTAGGAGAATCCGTAACAATACGCGAAGCTGATAAGAATACGGATTTAACTAAGACCCTTGACAGCAGCCGTTATACAGAGGCTGATTATACCAAGACTGCATATTCCTCATATTCACAGACAGATACAGAGGTTAATGCGGATGGAAGTACCGTTTTATACAGATTCTATGACGGAGTACCTTATTATACAGTTTATTATTATCTTGAGGATGACACGGCAAGCGATTTAACAGTCGGAGATAAGACCTATAAGCTTCAGGAAAATGTTGTTTATACTGCAAATAAAGGAGACAATGTAGCTCTTTCATATTCACAGGATAACAGTGAGAGTTATATAACAGTTGGTGATGTAACGAAGGCGGGAAGCAATAAGTCATATACCAACTATGTTGTGGATACTGATTCAACTGATACTTATAATTATAAGACGGTTTCGGTTGCCGGATTCCGCGACGATTATAAAATCGTGGTTCTCTATACAAAGAAATCTGTTAATTATACAGAGAAGTACTATGTAGAGGATTCAAGTGCAACAAGTGGTTATATTGAAATAACTGATAATGGGGAAGTTATTAAATACCGACTTGATAAAACAACAACTAAGAGTGCCGTTGTCGGCTCAGAAGTGGATATCGAGGATTTATCAGCGGATTACAGTGATTATAATGAGGTAACCTACAGCAATTATCCGGGAAGCGCAGACAGTGTTAACGAAGATGGAAGTACAGTGCTCTACCAGTTCTTTACCAAGGAGAAAGTAACGACCTACACTGTTAAATACTGTGTTGAGATTGACCCTTCAGAGGCAGACGCTTCATCAATTAAAATTGGTGATAAGTATTATAAGATTATAGAGGGTGAAACAATTGTTAAATCCGAAGTTGAAGGAACAGATATTTCTACATCCGTTAATAACGGAGTTGCGGGAATTGTTGCAGGCAATACGGATGTAACAGATACTTTTAAGAATCTTGCAGGCTACATATTTGACAATGACGCTACGCAGGCACATGGAAAGAGCTATGGTATTGTTCTTCCGGATGGAAGCCTTGAAATAGTTCTTGTATATAATCTTGCAGCGGATACCAATCCTCCGGCAGGCAAGGGTGCTGTGGCAGGTGCAGCAGCAATTATGGCTTTGGCAGGAATCGGAGTATTATTAGTATTAAAGAAACGTAAATAAATATTAATACCGTGGAATTGTTGATACAGTTCCACGGTGTTTTTTGAATTATAGGAGATTATATATGATATATACAGTGACATTAAATCCATCACTTGATTATATTGTGGATGTTGACAGGTTTGGAATTGGCGATATAAGCAGAGTTAACCGCGAATTTATTTTTGCCGGCGGTAAGGGCATTAATGTATCCACCGTACTTAATAATATGGGAGTTGATAATACGGCACTGGGCTTTATTGCAGGATATACGGGAGCGGAGATTCAGAGAAAGCTTGCGTTAAAGGGCGTTAAAACGGATTTCATACAGCTAAAAGAAGGATGCTCACGTATTAATTATACAATTAGAAATTTTGACAGCACGTCAATTAACGGAATGGGCCCCGGGATTTCGTCAGAGGATATGGAGCTGCTCATTAATAAAATATCAGAGCTTGTTTCCGGTGATGTTCTTATTATGTCGGGAAGTGTTCCGGGTTCATTACCAAAGACAATCTATGCGGATATAATGTCAGCGGTTTCCGATAAGGGAATAAAAATTATTGTGGATGCACTGGGGGAGCCCTTATTAAATACACTGCAGTATCATCCGTTCCTGATAAAGCCGAACCACCATGAGCTGGGAGATATTTTCGGCGTTGAGCTGCAGAAGAAGGAAGAGGTTGCAGAATATGCACTCCGATTGCAGGAAATGGGAGCATGTAATATTCTGGTATCTATGGCAGAGAAGGGGGCAGTGCTTGTAACCCGGGACAAAGAGGTGTATTCCTGCGCGGCACCGGAGGGGGTATGCGTTAATCCGATAGGCGCCGGAGATTCAATGGTTGCGGGATTTGTTGCAGAGTGGATTGAAACGGGTGACATGGAAAAAGCTTTTTATATGGGGGTTTCGGCCGGAAGCGCGAGTGCGTTTTCGATGGAACTTGCAACACTGGAAGAAATTATCTGTGTAAGAAAACAAATAATATGATTGAATTTTGCGTCATTATATCATAAAATGTTAGTATCTGTAATTATTTTGGGATAGTATGGACTTTTATGAGGATAAATATGTATGAATGATACAAATAGGAAAAAGAAAAAAACAAAAGAGAAACAAAAAATTAAAACAATTGTAATAACTTTCTTAGTTTTTCTTGCTATAATAGCGATTGTGATTGCCGCTTGTGTAAAGTCAAGAAATAGGGGCAATACTTCGAATAATAACCCTGCCACACCTACGGTGAATGTTAATGAATATATAGGCGAGGATGAATATTTGAAGATAAATGCAGAGGACTGCACAATTTATGTGGATTCAGTTATTAAGCTGACATGTTCATCCAATCCGGTTGAATATTCAATGGGGGTAAGCTGGAGCAGCAGCGATACGTCGATTCTTACGATAACCTACGATGGAACAGTAACGGCGATTAAAGAAGGTATTGCGGTAGTAACGGCGACTCACGGAGTTATGTCAAGTTCAATTATTATTAATGTAATTGATAAAGAGGCAACACCGGACGAGGAGTTCCCGATTTATACGCCGGTAATTCCAGATACAACAACTGCGCCGGAAGGCGAGAATTCAACTACGGCACAGTCAGGCAATGTTTCTCCGTCACAGGGAAGCAGTGCGGCTCAACCTAATGAGCAGGAGACAACAACGGCTTTTGGAGAGAAACAGACCACGGCACAGAGTCAGCCTGCCGTTCAGGAGAATCCGACAACACAGCAGAATGTGACAGAACCTGTTACAACTGCACCGGAGGAGCCTACTGTCGGTATAAGAGATAATATTGTCAGTGCACTTCCTGAATGCGGTTTTGGCACATATATCGGAGACACCTATGTTTTCGAGGAGGATGGAAACTATCTCGGACAGGTTATTGTCGAGGAAGAGTTTACACAGCTGTATGTTATGACAAGAACAACATATTTTGACAGTAAAATTAAGGAATTCCTGTCAACGGTTCTGCCTACGGGATATACGGTGGCTTTTAATAATCTTATGAATTCACAGAAGGATATGACTTTTTATGCTGACGGACATAAGGTAAGGGTTATTGCGTCTCCGAATGGCGGACATTCGCAGCTTATTATTTATCATTAAATAAGGAGTTAATGTATGGTTAATAAAAGAAAGGTCAGGTTAATGGCAAGAACTGCCATGTATGAGAAGCATGACGGTGCCTCTGATTTGCCGAAGGCTTCATATTACAAGACTGATTATGTTGCCCTGCAGATGTGGTGCACTGCAATTGCAGTAACATTTGCGTATATATTAATTATTGCATTGATAATTGCATGTAATTTTGAATATATTGTTAATAATCTGACAAATTTGAATTATATGGTAATTTCAGTAATACTCGGAATGAGTTATATTGCATTGATGACAATATTCCTTCTGGCGGCATATTTTTTGTATTCCTACAGATATATTGAGGCAGAAAACGGAATTAAAATATATCAGAACAGACTGCATAAGATTTTCCTTATGAATAAGGAGGACCGTAAGCGGAAGGGTGGTGCGGCACAATGATGGAGAAATTAATTATATTTAAAGATAAACTTAAAAGTATTTATTCAAGGGCAGGAGTATGGATTAAGCACGGACTTGTTTTTGTACTGGCATTTCTTTCTTTTTTCGTAATCGGAAGACAGATTGGCTACAATTCACTGCTTGCCAATCCTTTTGTATGTATTGCGGCAGCGCTGGTATGTGCATTGTTTCCGATTAATGTTACGGTTGTACTTGCCACATTATTTATAATAGCTCATTTGCTGAGTCTGTCGCTGGAGCTTTCAATTATAGCAATACTTGTGATTCTGATAGTGTATTTACTGTATTTCAGACTGGCACCGAAGACGGGTTTTTTGGTAATTCTGACACCGCTTCTGTTCTGTCTTAAAATACCTTATGTTATTCCGATTGTTGTAGCACTTACAGTTGGACTGACAGGTATTATACCGACACTCTGCGGCATATTTATATATTATCTGGTGGATTTTGCTTCAAGCTACGGAACGGTTATTTCAACATTGGATGCAGACAATGCATTGCAGAATATTGAATTTATGTTTAATAACATTATTACTAATAAAGAGATGGTAGTGGTAATGATTTCTTTTGCTGTTACGATTACCATGGTCTATGTAATAAAGCGGTTATCGGTAAAGTATTCATGGATTATTGCAATCGTATCGGGAGTAGTTGTGGACGCTTTGATTCAGATTATTTCATTGTCCGTACTCAGGGTTGATTACAGTATTTTATGGATGATTCTCGGACATATAATTGCAATTTTAATCGGTCTGATATTGAATCTGTTTGTTTTTTCGGTTGATTACAGTGCAACTGAAATAGTGCAGTTTGAGGATGATGACTATTATTACTATGTCAAGGCGGTGCCTAAGATTTCGGTTGCCGGCAAGGATGTAACTGTTAAGAAGATTAACACTCATAAGGAGAATAAGGGCTTCGTATATACGGAGAGCTTTGACGAAGAGGAAGAAAACAACATTTAGTTTAAGGAAGTGGAAGAATGCAGGCAATAAAAGAATTTTTTCAGGAATATCTGTCAAATTTCTATATTCCAAAGACCATACATGTAAGTAATATTTTTGAAATTATAATAATGGCAGTAATTATATATGAATTCATTGTATGGGTTAAGAAAACAAGAGCCTTTTCATTGTTAAAAGGTATTATTGTGCTGCTTATTTTCTGGCTTCTCGCATATTTGTTTAATTTTGATACAATTCTGTGGATTGGCGGCAAAATAATTAATTTTGCAATTATTGCTCTGCTGGTTATTTTTCAGCCCGAACTCAGAAAGGCATTGGAGCAGTTGGGGCGCAACAAGGTTTTTTCCAAAATCTTTTCGTTCAGTGATAAGAAGGATAAGGGTGAGCGCTGTTCGGACAGAACTGTTAATGAGCTGGTAAGAGCGAGCTATGAGCTTGCAAAGACCAAGACGGGAGCTTTGATTGTTATTGAACAGGAAATCCTTCTTGAAGAGTATGAGAAGACTGGAATTCCTGTGGATGCAGTGATTTCAAGCCAGCTGCTTATAAATATTTTTGAACATAATACACCATTGCATGACGGTGCCGTAATAGTAAGAGGTGACAGGGTTGTGGCTGCAACGTGCTACCTTCCGCTTTCCGATAATATGCAGATAAGCAAGGATTTGGGAACAAGACACCGTGCTGCACTTGGAATATCAGAGGTTAGTGATACACTGACGATTGTTGTTTCGGAGGAGACGGGAAAGGTATCAATTGCGATTGCCGGAGAGCTTTTCAGGGATATTGACGCAGATTATCTCAGGAGCAAGCTTACTTTCCTTCAGAAAAAAACAATTGATGTAAACAGATACAAATTATGGAGAAAAGGGGGCAGAAAAAATGAAGAATCCGAAGATGACAAAGCTTAAGGAAATAATTTTTAAAAATCTGGCCCTGAAAATACTGGCGGTTATACTTGCAGTAGTTGCATGGATTGTTATAGTTAATGTTTCAGACCCGTCACAGAAGGTTACGATAAGCAGCATTTCGGTAGCCTTGCAGAATGAAGACCAGCTTATTAAAAAGGGATATATTTATCAGGTTGAATCGGGAAGCTCGGTTTCAATAACGGTAAAGGGGCCACGTTCAATTGTCGAAAATCTGAAATCCTCTGATTTCTATGCTTATGCGGACCTGAGTGAGAGAACACCGGGTACGGATACTGCTAAGATATATGTTAAATGCACGAATGAAGATGTTGCGGAGCATATTGACATTGTGAGTCAGAAGGCAGAGTATGTGCAGCTTGCAATAGATAACAAGGTTGATAAGGATTTGAATATTGACATTGTAATAACGGGAACCCCTGCGGACGGCTATGTTGTCGGCAGCTACAGTGTTTCTCCGACTACGATAAAGGTATCCGGCGCAGAGAATACTGTTGCGAAGATTGCGTATGCTTCAGTGTCCTATGATGTTTCAAGCATGACGGCGGATGTTGTTGATTCGGTTGTGCCTGTTTTCTATGACAGTGAGGGCAAAATAGTTAAGACTGACAAATTAGAGCTCAGCCGTTCTGATGTACAGATTAGCGTGGAAATACTTCCTACAAAATGGGTTCCGGTTAATTTTGCGGTAACGGGTACACCGTCAGAGGGCTTTACATTAGTTGATTATACAAGTAATATCAGCTCTGTTAACGTTGCAGGAAAAAAAGCAGATTTAAGCAAGATTTCTTCGATTGAGATACCTTCCGGAATTATTGATGTGAGCAATCTTAAAGAGACTACCGATATTTCGGTAAATGTTGCTTCATATCTTCCGTCAGGATTTACGATTGTATCATCAATTACAACGCTGACGGTTACGGCAGAGATTGAGAAGGTATCAACCGTAATAGTTGATGTACCAGTAGAGGATATAAGCATTAAGGGACTTGGAAATGATTATTTGTATGAAATTACAACAGAGACGGAAGGCAATACCCTTCAGATAGGGGTTAAGGGGCTTGATTCGGTTGTTAAGGATATAACATCAAAGGATTTTACGCCTTCGATTCACTTAACCGGTAAGAAAGCCGGAGTGTATACAGTCAAGGTATTTCTGACGACTGATAAGGATGTTTCGATACCTGACACATATTATGTTAAAGTAACGATTTCCGAGAAAGCGCAGGAAACTGAGACTGAAACGGGGGAAGAGACAACGGAGAGTGTAACGGATGAGTCCGAAGAAGCTACAGAAAGAAGCTTGGAAACAGAATAATTGATTGGAGATTAATTATGGCAAGAATTTTTGGTACAGACGGAGTAAGAGGAATTGCTAACAAGGAATTGACGGTGGAGCTTGCAATGAGCCTCGGTAAAGCGGGAGCTTTTGTTCTCACTAAGGAGAATGCACATAAGCCTACAATATTGGTGGGCTGTGATACGAGAATTTCGGGGGATATGCTTGCGCATGCACTGATGGCAGGAATTTGCTCTGTCGGAGCCGATGCCGTTTATGTCGGAGTTGCACCTACACCTGCAATTGCATATCTTACAAGATTCTATGGTTATGACGCAGGAGTTGTTATTTCAGCTTCGCATAATCCGGCTGAATACAATGGAATTAAGTTTTTCAGTAAGACCGGATATAAGCTTCCGGATTTACTTGAGGATGAGATTGAAGAGACAATGCGTATGAATTCAGCCGAATTCCCAATGCCGATTGGTGCTGAGGTTGGCAGAATTACATACAGATATGATGCCGTGGAGGATTATATTGATTTTGCAGCGGGACTTATTCCGCTTGATTTATCAGGGCTCAGGCTGGTTGTGGATACCTCTGAGGGTGCGGCAAGCAATACGGCGGAAAAGACCTTGAGAAAGCTTGGGGCAGAGCCTGTTATGATTCATAATAAGCCTGACGGAACCAATATCAATAAGAACTGCGGCTCGACACATATGGAGGAGCTTAGTAAGCGTGTTATCAGCGAGAGGGCTGATATCGGTATTGCATTTGACGGAGACGCTGACAGAATGTTAGCGGTTGATGAGAACGGTAATATGGTGGACGGCGACCAGATTATGGCTGTATGCGGTCTGTATATGAAACAACAGGGCAGACTTAAGCAGGACACAATTACTGCAACCATTATGAGTAATCTCGGATTTTTCCAAATGGGAGACAGAGAGGGCATTAACATTGAGCAGACAAAGGTCGGAGACCGTTATGTTCTGGAAAGAATGCTTAAAAAGGGTTATAATCTCGGCGGAGAACAGTCCGGCCATGTAATCTTTTTAGATGAGAATACAACAGGGGACGGACTTATAAGTGCGCTGCATTTATTAGAGGTTGTAGTTAATACAGGCAAGAAGCTTTCTGAACTTGCAGGCGTTATGCAGGTGCTTCCGCAGGCATTGGTTAATGCCAGGGTTTCTAATCTGAAAAAAGAATACTATATGGAGGATAAGGAAATCGCAGAGGCGATTGAGGAGCTGGAGAAACGCTTTGACGGCGCCGGAAGAGTACTTATCAGACCATCCGGTACAGAACCGCTTGTTAGAGTAATGATTGAAGGCAATGACCAGAGATTAATTGAAGAGGAAGCAAAAAAACTTGCTGCTCTTATAGAAAGACGCATAGGAGAGTAACCCCGTTGAAAATGTATAATTCTGTGGTTGACGTGATAATTCCGGTGTATAAGCCGGGTACAGAGCTGATGACTTTGCTGCAGAGGCTGTCAACACAGACCCATCCTGTTAACAGAATAATACTTATAAATACCGATAAACAGTATTTCGATGACAAATATCTGTTTCTGCCGCAGACTGAGGCCGTTCATATAACCAAGGCTGAATTTGACCATGCTGCGACCCGTAATATGGGAATTGAAATGAGCAGTGCAAATAAGGTTCTGCTTATGACAATGGACGCAATTCCTGCCAATGATTATCTTGTCGAGGAGCTTATAAAAGCCTTTGACATATCTGACGGACAGAGCGGGGCCGTAGCTGTTTCATACGGAAGGCAGCTTCCAAGAGAGGATTGCAGAATGGCAGAGCAGTATACAAGAGTATTTAATTATCCGGAAGAGAGCAGTATCAAGACTCAGAAGGATATTGAAAGACTCGGCATTAAAGCGTATTTCTGTTCAGATGTGTGTGCTATGTATGATACTGAAATATACAGAAGGCTTGGCGGTTTTGTCCCGAAAGCAATTTTTAACGAGGATATGCTGTATGCAGCAAAGGCAATCCAAAACGGCTATGCAGTTGCATATTGTGCTTCGGCAAAGGTAATACATTCTCATAATTATACTCTCAGGGAGCAGTTTTCAAGAAATTTTGACCTTGGAGTATCACAGGCAGAGCACCCGGAGGTGTTTGGCGGAATTAAATCGGAATCAGAGGGAATACGGCTGGTTAAGAATACGGCAGGACATCTTTTAAAAAATGGACGGTGGTATCAGGTGCCATATCTTTTTATGACGAGTGCTGCCAAATATCTGGGCTACAGAAAGGGACTGAATTACAAAAGACTTTCAGAAAAGCGTATTTTGAAATGTACAATGAATAAAGATTATTGGAAAGTGTGAAGAAAGTGATTAGAAGTAATCAGAAACATCTTAATAAACTTCATATTTTAATGGATGCACTGATTATTGCATTTGCATATATTTCCGCATGGGGAATTAAATTCGGTTATGATTCCTTAAACGGAAAGGTGGGCGGTGTAGGAGTAAGCAGGATGTATGGCTATGCCCTGTTGTGTGTAGTGCCGGCATATCTTATACTGTATGCTTTTTTCAGCCTGTATACGCCCAAAAGAATGCATGGACAGAAATACGAGATAATGAATATCATAAAAGCAAATACAGTCGGAATACTGATATTTTTCTTTATTTTGTATTTAACACATATGGTGGATTTTTCGAGAGCGGTACTGTTTATTTTCTATGCTTTAAACATAATCTATGAATTTATCGCAAGAGTACTTATACGAATGTGCCTCAGAAATATCAGAAAGAGGGGCTTTAATCAGAAGCATATTGTGCTTGTGGGCTACAGCCGTGCAGCTGAGGGGTATATTGACAGAATTAAGCTTTTTCCTCAGTGGGGCTACCATGTTGTCGGAATGCTTGATGATAATGTGCCGGTTGATACCAAGTACCGCGGAGAAAAGGTTATCGGAAGAATCGCTGACTTGGAAAAAATTATTTCTGAAAATGATTTGGATGAGATTGTAATCACGCTTGGCCTTGCAGAGTACATGAAACTTGAAAATGTTGTTGCAATATGTGAAAAATCGGGAGTTCATACAAAATTTATTCCTGATTATAATAATATAATACCTACCAGGCCTTATATAGAGGATGTTCAGGGTCTCCCGGTAGTTAATATCAGACATGTGCCATTGAGTACATTGACAAATCGCTTTTTTAAACGATTAATGGATATTGTGGTCGGCTCGCTGGCGTTGATTATATTTTCGCCGGTAATGCTGGTTGCGGTAATAGGAGTTAAGGTATCATCAAAGGGACCTGTTATTTATAAGCAGAAACGAATAGGTCTTCACAATAAGGAATTTGAAATGTATAAATTCCGCTCAATGATGGTGCAGACTGACGGCGGAGATGCAAGCAAGTGGACAACCTGCGATGACCCGAGAGTTACAAAGTTCGGGAAATTTATCCGAAGGACAAGTATTGATGAGCTTCCGCAGATTTTTAACGTGCTTAAAGGGGATATGAGTCTTGTTGGACCAAGACCGGAACGACCTTTTTATGTGGATAAATTTAAAGAAGAAATTCCGCGTTATATGATTAAGCACCAGGTTCGTCCGGGAATGACCGGATGGGCACAGGTAAACGGATACCGCGGAGATACTTCGATTCAGAAAAGAATTGAATGTGATTTGTATTATATCGAGAATTGGAGTCTGATTTTCGATATTAAGATTATGATTAGAACAGTGTTTAAAGGGTTTATTAACAAAAACGCCTACTAGGCAGTGTGAGGGAAAAGAAAATGGCTAAGTACAGAGATTTTGATGACGATTACAGATATGATGATGAAGAGGATTACGAATACGAAGAACGCTATGAGTATCCGGACAGAAGAAATACAAGAAGCAGTGTAAGGGGGAATTCAGGACGACGCTCCTCTAAGAAAAAACCACGCAGGAAAATGAAACGCTGGGTAAAGGCACTTATATGCATAGTGGAAGTCATTATTCTTGTCGGACTCGTAGGAATCTACTATCTTGTGGATAAACTGAGCGATATCAGCTATGACCCTCATATTGAAGAGTTCATTGTTGATAATAAGGATGAAATGGATAAGGAGACAGTAGAAACTCTTAAGGGCTATACAAATATATTGCTTCTCGGTTCGGATAACAGAGAGAATACGGTTGAGGCACTCAGTAAGAAATATAATAATCATACGGATGCTATTATTATATGCAGTATCAATAACGATACAAAGGAAATCAGGCTTGTATCAGTATACCGTGATACTGTTCTTAAAATGACAGATGTTGAGGACACTTCACATTCAGAACTCAGAAAAGCAACCGAGTCAATGTTCTTCTATGGAACAGCTTCGACACTCAACATGATAAACGTCAATCTTGATTTGGATATCAAGGAATATGTAATGGTTAACTGGAGTGCATTAATTGATATTGTTGACGCAGTTGGCGGAATTGACCTTGAGATATCAGAGGAAGAACGTGAGTGGATTAATAAGTATCTTGTAGATACAAGTGTTAATACCGGAAGAAAATATACTGAGGTACAGAAATCAGGCTATGTTCATCTTGATGGAATTCAGGCAACGGCATACTGCCGTGTACGTGCGACCACGGGATGGGATTACAGAAGAACCGAGAGACAGAGAGCGGTTCTTGCCGAGGTTTTCAAAAAAGCCAAGACCATGAATATTGCACAGCTTAACTCTGCAATTGAAGCGGTTGTAGGAAATGTTGCAACCAGTCTGAGCGTAACGGAGATTCTCGACCTTGCTTCACATATTACCCAGTATAGTCTTACTGAGACGGGTGGATTCCCGACTCTCAGGGCTGACGGAGTGGGTATAGTTGATGACGGTAAATTTATTGACATTGTTGCACCTGATGATTTGCAGACAAATGTTTCCGAACTTCATAAATTCCTGTTTGGAACGGAAAATTATACACCTACTGCAACAGTTCAGAATATAAGTAAGGAAATTGCAACTGCATTGATTTCCCAAGAAGATTATGACAAGCAGTACACAAAGCAGACAGAGAAACAGACGGAGAAACAGACAGAGAAACAGACAGAGAAGCAGACCACGACGACTACGGAATGATGATATGGAAGGGAATAACAAAATGTCATTTCTTAAAGAAAACAGGTGCAAAATCATAATTATCACGGTTTTTTCGCTGTGTATGGCGGTTTTGTTCAGAATATATTCTGAGCTTGGCATGTGGCTGGATATAGCAGGAGGTGGCATGCAGCTTCGTATGCTGCCCGGCTTTATATTCGGTAACTGGCAGATATGGACAATGTTTGCAGTAATTTTTGCGATTGCTTCCGTGGTGGTTTTCAATAGGAAAATAAGGGATTTTATATACAGATTCCGTTATGCGGTGGCAGGTGCTGTCTTTGTATTATGTGTTGTTTTTGAAATATCGGGCTCTTCAATAGGAAGTCTGTGTGATAAATACGGTGTTGAGGACAAGGATTTGCTTGCCGGCTTTTCAAGAATGATTAGAACGGATGAATACAGCGTAACTACACCTTTTTTCTTTGGACAGGGTCTGAGTGCGGATGAAAGTGCATTTGAATATTACAGTGATTTTGCCAATGGCTATGAATCAGATTTATACATGGGGGTCAGACAGCCGATAAAGCATATTCTTACGGTTTTCAGACCTTTTACCTTGGGATTTTTATTCCTGTCGCCCGAGAAGGGACTTTCGTTCTGGTGGTGCGGCAAATTAATAGTTCTGTTCCTTGCAACCTTTGAAATGGGTATGCTTGTTTCGGACAGAAATAAAAAGCTTTCACTTATTATGAGCATTTTGGTAACCTTTTCGCCTGTTGTGCAGTGGTGGTTCTCCACCAGTGCGGGAGAGGTTATAATATATACGGAAATTGCAATGCTTTTGTTTAATAAATATCTTTCCGAGAAAAAAATATGGGTAAGAATGCTTCTGCTCATCGGAATTCTTTTTTCGGCAGGATGTTTTATTATGCTTTTATATCCGGCGTGGCAGGTTCCTTTTGTGTATGTGATTCTTGCCCTTACGGCATGGATTATAATAAAGAACAGAAAACAAATCGCACTTAAGCTGTATGATTACATTGCGATTGCTGCCGGACTTATCGGACTTGCCGGAATTTTTGTTTTTATTTTCAGTAAATCAGCCGGAGCGTTGGAATTAATCAGCAATACGGTTTATCCGGGTGAGAGGCTGGAGACCGGAGGCGGCTGGGGCGAATATGTTTTTGCATATCCGTTTAACTCTTGGTTTACGGTGACAAGATTTGAAATCAGTGCGCATAATGTGTGTGACATGTCATTTGTGTTTGACTTTTTTCCATTGAGCTTTGTTCTGCTGGTTATTGTAATGATTAAGAATCGAAAGATTGACCTGCTTTCGATAATACTTTTATGCATTAATATATTCTTCGGAATATGGATTGTATCCGGCTTCCCTGAGATAATTGCGAAAATTACGTTTTTAAGCAATTCGCAGGCGAACAGAACATTGTTTGCATGGGGCTTTGTTAATATTTTACTGTTAATAAGGGGTATTTCACTTATGAAGGAAGGTTTTAAAACTGCTCCTTCAATAGGAATTAACCTGCTGTTAAGTGCTTTGGTTACAGCATTTGTTGTAAAAATAACGGCACAGTCAGCGATTCAGTCTGCGGGCTTAAAGATTTATGCGGCATTGATTGCAGTAACCTTTATTATAGTGTTTGCCGGTATGTATGTTCTGATAAATTACAGAAAACGTAATATGCAGCTTATTGCATTTTGTACAGTGAGTGTGACTGCCATGGTGTGCGGCGTTATGGTTAATCCTGTAAGAGCCGGAGTGGACTCGGTATATCAGGTTCCTCTGATAGAGGAGATTGGTGCTGTTGATGAAGCAGATGAAGCTGATATATGGGCAATAGAGTGTTCGGCAATGGATGGTTACCAGTATGTAAACATGGGCCTGATGACAGGTGTCAAAATCCTTAATTCAACTGAAATATGTCCGAGCATGGAATTATGGAGCATACTTGACCCTTCAGGAAGCTATAATGATGTTTATAACAGGTATGCACATATAGGAATTATAATAAAAGAATCAGGCGAACCGGAATTTGAGCTTGTTACGCTGGACAGCTTTAAGGTGTATATAACCTTTGAAGACTTAAAGAAGGCCGGTGTAAGCTATGTAGCCGGAATGACCGAGCTTGATTCCTATATAGATAATTCGGAGTGTAAGGTCAGCAAAATTTCAGATAATAACGGTATTTACATTTATAGGATTGAATAATGTGATTCTTTTTGATAAAATTATTAGAATGTGAAAAATTTGGAATAATATAAGAGAGGTACAGATATGGGACAGATTAAAGTTACAACATGTGACATTGAAGGTTTAAAGGTTATTGAACCTGCAGTTTTCGGAGATTCAAGAGGATATTTTTTTGAATCCTACAATTATAATGATTATGCGGCAGCCGGAATTACAGAGCAGTTCGTTCAGGATAACCAGTCAGCATCGAAGAAGGGTGTTTTAAGAGGACTGCATTTTCAGAAGGAGTTTCCTCAGGATAAGTTAGTAAGAGTTATCAGAGGAGAGGTTTTTGACGTTGCGGTTGATTTAAGAAAGGATTCCAAGACATTTGGTAAATGGTTTGGAGTTGTTCTTTCAGAGGAGAACAAGAAGCAGTTCTTTATTCCTAAGAATTTTGCACACGGCTTCCTCGTATTATCTGACTATGCTGAATTTGCATATAAGTGTACGGATTTCTATCATCCGAATGATGAGGGCGGTTTAATATGGAATGACCCTGATATCGGAATTGAATGGCCGTTACAGGAGGGCGTTGAGCTCGTTATGTCTGATAAGGACCAGAAATGGCCGGGAATCAAAGAATTTTAAAGGTTGATTTGTAATGAAAAATCTGATTGCGAATTTTAAACAGTACACACCTCTGCTGAGTGAGCTGGTATCGAGGGACATCAAAACTAAATATCGCCGTTCCGTGCTGGGTGTTCTGTGGACACTTCTTAATCCGTTATTGATGATGACGGTACTGTCGATTGTGTTTTCACAGCTGTTTGGAAGATTCAGTATTGAGAATTATCCGATATATTTATTGAGTGGACAGGTTATTTTTAATTTCTTCTCCGAGTCCACCTCAATGAGTATGTCATCTATTATTAATAATGCTCCATTACTTAAAAAGGTATATATTCCTAAATATATGTTTGTATTATCAAGGACAATTTCTAGTGCAATTAATCTGTTTGCGTCTTTTGCGGCATTAATTATTGTAATGTTTGTAACGTGTGCAGAGCTGCATTATACGGTTGTATTATCAATATTTCCGGTGCTTGCACTTGTAATTTTCTCTGTAGGAGTGGGACTTATTCTGGCCTCACTTGCAGTAAAGTTCAGAGACATAATTCATCTGTATTCAGTATTTACGACAGTGCTTATGTATCTTACGCCGGTTATTTATCCGGTGGAAAGTCTTCCGGACTGGGTTGCGGATATTGTCAGAATTAATCCGATTACAAGCATTCTTACAATGTTCCGCTGCTTTATGATTAACGGAACAATGCCCGATGTATTTACGGTCTGCATGACATTTATACCTAGTATACTGGTGTTTGTGTTGGGATGCCTTGTTTTCTATAAGAAGCAGGATGACTTTATTTTATATGTATAGGAGTATAGAGAGTTATTATGGAGGAACCAATTATTTCCGTGGAAAATGTTTCCATGAGATTTAACCTGGCAAGGGAAAAGGTTGACAGCCTTAAGGAATATATTATTAAAGCGTTAAAGGGTAAAATTCAGTTTGACGAATTTTGGGCACTGAAGGACGTAAGCTTTACGGTTAACCGCGGGGATTCCGTGGGATTAATCGGACTTAACGGAAGCGGCAAAAGTACAATGCTTAAAGTTATTGCAAGAGTTTTGAAGCCGACGAAGGGCTCTGTTTCGGTTAACGGAACGGTTGCGCCATTGATTGAGCTTGGCGCAGGCTTTGATTTTGACCTTACGGGCAAGGAAAATATATATCTTAACGGTGCACTGCTTGGCAGGTCAAGAAAGGTTATGGACGCGGCACTGGAGGATATTATAGAATTCTCTGAGTTAAGGAATTTTATGGATGTACCGATGAAGAATTATTCATCTGGTATGCTTTCAAGACTTGCTTTTGCAATTGCAACAGCCGGTAAGGCTGATATTCTTATTGTGGATGAGGTACTTGCCGTAGGCGATTTCAGATTTCAGCAGAAATGTATTGACAGAATCCGCAGAATGATGGCGGAAGGAACTACGGTTCTGTTTGTGTCCCACAGTATTGAACAGGTAGAGGATATATGTAATAAAGTGGTCTGGCTTAAATCCGGACAGATTCACATGAAGGGAGACTCTAAAGAAATCTGTGAAATTTACAGAAAATCATAAAATAGAGACTTTATATGAAACAAAGAGTTAAAAAGATTATTAACTGGATATTGATTATAGTGGTTATTCTGACGGCCGGCTTTTTCTATGCCTTTGTCCGTAAGGACGCAGCCGTTATGACGGTGGACTATGGGGTGGCAGCATATAGCGGACAGGACATTGTCTGTGAATTTGAATGTAATAATGATATGCTTGCCGGCGTTAAGCTGCAGTTTGCGCCTAATGCGGAGAAATCCGGAACAATTTCCTATTGTCTGCAGGATTCAAAGGGTAATGCGGTTACAGAGACCCGGTCCACTAAGATAAAATCACTTAAAACGGATAAATATACACTTCTTAAGTTTGACCGGATCAAGGACAGCAGTGATAAGCATTACACACTTGTAATTTCCTGTGATAAGAATCAGGACGCAGGAGTTACGGTTCTTGAAAATACTCAAATCCGTTACAGCTATATTGAGTGGGATTTGGAAACGATGGTAGTGTTCTGTCTTGGAGCACTGTATCTTGTAGGACTGTCAAAGGTTTTAATGTGGATGTTCAGAAAGTAGGATTATTATGGATAAAAAGCTGGCATATATTGCGGAATACAGGTCTAAGCTTGATGATGAAAATATGCTTGTGATTCATGTGGGCAGTAATGATGAATACATGAAAAAAGCAGTTGTAACAGCTGTTATGGATGGTACTGAGGTTGCGTATACAATGGTGAAGCGTGATACAATCAGGGCCAAATTCTGTTATAAAGCAGTCAATTTGTTTTTTTACTGCGAATATCAGTTTCTTATTCCGGTAACGGCTGATTTTAAAAATGTTAAATTCAGTATTGCTTTTCCGGGTGAGGATAATGTACTGACTGCCAAAATGAATGTTTCAGGCAGAAAATTCAGGGAATTTAACAGGAAAATACCGGGGTATGTTGATTCCGTTGATGTTAAGGACGGCGTAACAGTGGTTTCCGGCTGGGCAGCTGATAAGAAGGACATAAATATTGAGGTTCTGTATCAGGATAAGCCTCTTAACTGCACAATAACAAGGGGCTACCGCAAGGATATCAGGGATTACTATCTTGCCGGAGAATGTGAGGAAGCTTCAGGCTATGAAATTCATATTGAAGATTCATCAGTGGATAAGATTAAGGTAGTCTGCTCCACAGAGGACAAAAGAACAGTTCATAATATAAATTTAAAACAGCAGAATGCAAATGCAGCAGGACGTATAATTCAGAATATTACAAGAGCGTGGAATTATAACCGCCAGTATGGCATTAAGCTTATGATAAACAAGGCATGTAATAAACTGACAGGCAATGATGTGTATGATTACAATAAATGGATTAAAATGCGTCAGGCAACGGCGGAGGAGCTTAATAAGCAGAGAAGTGCTGTATTTGATAACGAACCGTTGTTTTCAATAATTGTACCCGTATATAAGCCGGACGCTCAGTTTTTTACGGAAATGGTACAGTCCGTGCTTAATCAGACCTATTCAAAATGGGAATTATGTATTGCTGACGGCGGCAATACAATGGAAAAAACTCTTAAGAGCATTGTGAAAAATGATTCAAGAGTTAAATATACTGCGTTATCGGAGAATCTCGGAATCTCCGGTAATACAAATGCGGCACTTGAGCTTGCAACGGGTGATTACATTGTTCTGGGAGACCATGATGATATAATAAGACCTGATGCGCTCTATGAATGTGCAAGAGTGATTAATGAAAATCCTGATGTGGATGTTATATATTCAGATGAGGATAAATTTGACTGCTCTAAGAATAAAAGAGTCGAGCCTAATTTTAAGCCTGATTACAACCTCGATTTTCTGAGGTCGGGTAACTACATCTGCCATCTTTTTGTTTTTTCAAAAGAATTGTCGGAAAAGGTGGGAAGGTTTATAAGTGAATATGACGGCGCACAGGATTTCGATATGATACTCCGGTGCTGCGAGCAGGCAAAGCATATTGTTCATATTCCTAAAATACTTTATTCATGGAGAATACATTCAAATTCCACAGCCGGCAACCCTGAGAACAAAATGTATGCATACGAAGCCGGTAAAAAGGCACTTGAAGCGCATCTTAAACGTGCAGGAGTTAAGGGCGAGGTTTTTATTAACAGGAATGCACTTGGAACATATAGAATCAGATATGATATTGTGGGGAATCCAAAGGTATCAATACTTATTCCTAATAAGGACCATATCGACGATTTGGATAAATGCCTTCATTCAATAACTGACAGGCAGAATTATACAAACTATGAGATTATAATAATCGAGAATAACAGTGTTGAAGAGGCGACCTTTAAATATTACAAAAAAATTGAAGCCGAATATGACTGCGTTAAGGTCATTTACTGGAAGCATGAATTTAATTATTCCAAGATAAATAACTTTGGTGCAGAACACGCAGAGGGCGAATATCTGTTATTGCTTAATAATGATACGGAAATGCTTGAAGAGGACTGTCTCAGGGAGCTGCTTTCCTTTGGAACGAGACCGGAGGTCGGTGTTGTCGGAGCGAAGCTTCTGTATGAGGACGATACGGTTCAGCATGCAGGAATTGTAATAGGCTTCGGCGGACTGGCAGCACATTCTTTTGTCGGCAATGATATTGAGGACGGCGGATATCAGTTAAGGGCAAGCCTGCCGCAGGATTTAAGCGCGGTTACCGGTGCCTGTCTGCTTACCAGACGTTTGGTATATGAAGAGGCAGGCAAAATGGAGCCTGAGCTTGAGGTTGCTTTTAATGATGTGGATTACTGTCTTAAGGTAAGGGATAAGAATTATCTTGTAGTTTACAATCCGTATGCACTGCTTCATCATTATGAGTCAAAGAGCCGTGGCAATGATGATACTTATGAGAAAATGGTACGATTTGAAAAAGAAATAGAATATATGCGTGAGAAATGGTCCGATATTATTGAAAATGGTGACCCATGTTATAATGTCAATCTGACCCTTTCTAAATCGGATTTTTCTTTAAAGGAGTAATCATGGGAAAAATCAACAGATTGTTTGAGCTTGTCCGTGACTATGGAATAAGCACTGCATTTCGTATGGCTAAGGAGAAAATGTTAAGCGGAGCAGGAGCACAGCGTAAAAAAGCTGCCGTTCTGATTCAGAATTCAATTAATGAAGAGAAGCTTAACGGGGAGAGAAATACTGATTTTGAATATGAACCTTTATTTGGCATATTGGTTCCGTTATATAATACGGATACCAATATGCTTAAGTGCGTTATAGAGTCATTGCTTAACCAGACCTATTCAAAATGGGAATTATGCCTTTGCGACGGCAGTGACAGGGAGCATTCGTCAGTCGGTGAACTCTGTTTACAGTATGCTGAACAGGATAAAAGAATTATTTACAAAAGGCTCGAAAAGAATCTTGGTATATCAAATAATACTAATGAGTGTGCAAAAATGACGGACGCAGAATATCTCGGACTTCTTGACCATGATGATATTCTTCATCCGTCAGCATTGTTTGAGGCCGCAAGGACGCTTAATCGGGAAAAGGCGGATTTTATCTATACGGATGAGGCAACCTTTAGCGGTACAATTACCAATATTATTTCTGTTAATTTTAAGCCGGATTTTGCAAAGGATACGCTCAGGGCAAACAATTATATCTGCCATTTTACTGTTTTTTCACATGAGCTTTTTGACAGGGTCGGAGGCTTTAGAAGTGAATATGACGGAAGCCAGGACCATGATTTGTTCCTCAGAATGACCGCGCAGGCTTCATTAATAAAGCATATTCCGAAAATCCTTTACTTCTGGAGAGTGCATCAGAATTCAGTGTCCGGTGATATAGCAGCCAAGCAGTATGCCGTAGATGCAGGAATAAATGCAGTCAGGGATTTTCTTAAATCAAACGGTATTGAGGCAAAGGTAAGCTCAACAAAGGTTTATCCTACAATATACAAAATAGATTATCCGCTGCCTGATAATGTAAAGATTTCGATTATAATTCCTAACAAAAACCACCTGTCCGATTTGAAAAGATGTGTGGATTCAATTTTGAAATCCACTTACAGTAACTATGAAATTATAATTGTAGAAAATTTCAGTGATGAGGAAGAGGTTTTTGAATATTATAAGGAAATACAGAAGAATGAAAAAATACGTGTAATAACATATAATATTCCGTTTAATTATTCGGAACTGAATAACCGTGGCGCTTTTCTTTCGGACGGAGATTATTTTCTTTTCTTAAATAATGACACCTGTGTCATTAATGAAAACTGGATGGAAGAAATGCTGATGTTTGCGGCGAGAAAGGATGTTGGTGCGGTAGGTGCAAGACTTTTCTACGGAAACAACACATTGCAGCACAGCTATCTGATTGTCGGGGCAGGGGAGCACAGGGTTGCAATCCATGCAGGACTGGGACTTGCAAAGGATGATTATGGTTATCTTGACCGTATCGGCTTTAATCAGAATGTAAGTGCCGTTACGGGTGCCTGCCTTATGGTTGCCAGAGAGAAATTCCTGCATGTACATGGTTTTGATGAATGCCTTCCTGTTGCCTATAATGATGTGGATTTATGTCTCAGCCTTAGAAACGAGGGCTATGAGAATATATATACACCATTTGCGGAGCTGTATCATTATGAATCGGCTACAAGGGGCAGGGATAAGGCAGCACGACTCAGGGCAGAGGCGGAGTATATACATGATAAATGGGGTGATGCTTTGTACGACCCTTATTATAATGAGAATTTTTCTTTGGACAGACAGTATACGTTGAGGTAGAGAATGGGAAATTATGGTTTGAAAAAGATAAGTGCATATTTGAAACGATATGGTTTTACGAAGCTTTTTCGTAAGGCTGTGGAACGTCACAGCAATAAATCCGACTATAATAACAGCAGAATTGATGAAATTGCGACAGAAGCAGCTCTTTTTGAACAGAGGAACACGCACTTTGAGTATGAACCTCTTATCAGTATAGTTCTGCCGGCTTATAATACTCCGGAAAAATCACTTGCCCAGACATTAACCTCTGTAAAGGAACAAAGCTATCCAAAGTGGGAATTATGTATTGCCGACGGCGGAGATATACCGGTGCAGGAGACTGTTTATAAGGTTCTTGGAAATGATTCAAGGGTTAAATATAAAAAACTCAGAGAGAATAAAGGCATTTCCGGAAACAGCAATGCAGGAATAGCAATGGCAGAGGGCGGTTACATTGCCTTTCTTGACCATGACGATATCCTTGAACCTGACGCACTGTATGAAGCAGTGCAGAAAATAAACTGCAAAGCAGATATAGTTTATACAGACGAAGATAAGGTGGATGAAGAGCTGAATAATTATTTCAGGCCATTCAGAAAGCCTGATTATAATAAAACACTTTTTTTGTCTAATAACTATATCTGTCATTTCTGTATTATCAGAAAAGAACTTGTCGACAGGGCCGGAGGCTTTCACAGCAAATATGACGGTGCGCAGGACTATGATTTGTTCTTAAGATGTATTGAACAGACTGACAGAATCGAGCATGTATGCAAAATTCTCTATCACTGGAGAATAAGCAATTCATCAACCTCCGATAATCCTTTTAATAAAGAGTATGCATTTGACGCAGGAAGAAGGGCATTGGAGGATTATCTTTCAAGAAATGGTCTTAGCGGCATGGCGTATGTCAAAGAATTGGAGGACCCGGGATATTTCAGAATTGCGTACAAGGGCGGGCGTGTCAAAGATGACGGATATGAATTAATTTTATCCGATAATGCGGAATGCACCGTTGAATGCAAGGAACTGCTTTTACAGACGGCAGCACTTACGGGTGCAGACATTGTTGTTCCGAAAATAATCTATAAAAAAAGATATTATTACAATGGTATTGCCAGACGCGGGGAGGATTTCACGCAGTCTTTAAAGGGCAGACCGCACTGGTACAGGGGAAGATTTAATCTCGGAATAACGGATATGGATGTGAACAGGGCTCCTGCCTGCGGTATACTTGCAAGAAAAGAGCTTGCAGACCGGATAAGGTCTGTTTCTGGCGGCTGGATAAGCAATATTGACGGAGAATTTAAAGGACTTAAAATGGTATATGCACCGGAGGCTGTAATTACGTTAAAGGGGAAGCTGAATGAATAAGGTTTCAATTATCATACCGAATTACAATGGAAAAGAGTATATGGACAAATGCATGCAGCAGCTTGCAAAACAAAATTACAGCGATTTTGATGTAATAGTTGTGGACAATGGTTCAGTGGACCAAAGCGGCAGTATTGCCATGAAATACCGTGATGAATTGAAGGTGTCCGTTATAGAGCTTAATGAAAACCTCGGCTTTTCAAGGGCCGTTAATGAGGGTATAAAAGCATCGTGCTCGGAATATGTGATTCTTCTCAATAATGACGCTTATGCAGAGACTGATTGTGTTGGCGAGCTTGTTAATATAATGGAATCGGATTCTGAGATTTTCTCGGCACAGGCATTAATGCTCCAAAACAGGGATTGCAGTCTTGTTGACGGTGCCGGAGATTATTTCTCTGCAATGGGATGGGCGTTTGCAAGGGGCAAGGATAAGAACGCTTCATATTACACAACTGACAGGGATGTGTTCTCCTGCTGTGCGGGAGCCGCAATATACAGGAAGGCCGTATTTGATGAGATAGGTTTGTTTGATGAGGCTTTTTTTGCATATCTGGAGGATATGGATGTGGGCTATCGTGCAAGGCTTCATGGCTACAGAAATGTGTTTGCAGCCAAAGCAAGGGTGCTTCATGTCGGAAGCGGCTCAACAGGTTCAAGACATAACAGCTTTAAGGTAAAGCTTTCCGCAAGAAACAGTTTCCTTGTTATGTATAAAAATTTCGCATGGTGGCAATGGGTTGTCAATATGCCCTTTATTGCGGCAGGTTTTATTATAAAAGTAATTTATTTTATTCCCAAAGGACTTACAAAGGACTATGTTAAGGGAGTATTCAGTGCTTCTTCCAAGAAGAAGGAGATTACCGGAACGAAGCCCGTTCATAAGGGAATGTACGGAAGATTAGAGCGTGAGCTTCTGAAAAACTGTTTCCTGCGTCTTTGTAAATAGGCGGAGAAATTTATGGAGGTAATGGATGAATAAGGTAAAAGAGTTTGTGAAAAAATATCATCTTGTACCATACGTGATAATTATTCTGACTGCAGCACTGCTTGGATATGGCGTAAAATGGTATAATTATGACGGCGTTATGGCTGTGCTTGGCGGCAATACGTCAACATTTTATGGATATTTTCATGTTATTTTTGCACTTATTATTGTCGGAATATCGGTTGTTTATTTTCTTGCAGTAATCAAAAAAACGGCAATTGAGAAAATATACGTTGTGTCGGCGGCTTTTGTAGGAATAATATTCATGCTTATCATACCGCCGTATGCTGCAGCGGATGAGGACAGACATATCATGGAATGCAATGATTTTGTAAGCGCAATGGCAGGCTATGATATGGAGGGAGATAAATATCATTGGATTAGGGAATGTGATGCCGATACAGAGCTTTCAAGAGATTTAACCGTTAAAAATTATGCCTATGTGGCAGAAAATTTTTTCTCCAAAGCAGATGATGACACAATGGTTCAGAAATATATTGATGATATTACATATGACACTGATAATGTCATATACTATTATCCTGCAATAACGGGTATTGCAGCAGGCAGACTGTTGGGGCTTGGAACAATACCGACATATATGCTCGGCAGACTGTTTATGCTGGCGATGTATGTGTTTCTGACTTATCTTGCAATCAGAAAAATGCCTGTGTTCAAAACAGGGTTTGCTTTAATTATGCTTATGCCTTCAGCCATGCAGAGAGCGGCAGCGGTTTCGTATGACGGACTGCTGTTGGCATATATATTTTTATTTGTGGCTTATGTTGTACATTATATATATAACCGCACAACCATTAAGGTTAGAGATGCGGTTGTAATGGCTGTGTCGGGAGTGTTTATGGCAGTCGGAAAGGGCGGAGCGTATCTTCCGTTTCTGCTTATGCTGTTTTTGGTTCCGAAAGCAAATTTCGGCACAAAAATCAAATATGGTTTTATCGTGGCAGGAGCGATACTGATAAGTCTTATTGCTTACATTGCATTCAATCCTGAACTGTTTATTGATATTGCAGGCTCTTCGGGCGGAGCTTCCAATGAGCTTTTGTGGACTGAGGAGGAGGGATATACTTTAAAGGCAATTCTTACAAGTCCGAAGCGTTCATTAAAGGTGCTTTTAAATACTTTTATATGCCTTGGAGGTAATAAGTATGCGGAACTGATTGGCAGCGGTTTTGGCTGGCTTCAGATATATGTTTCGGATATATGGATTGCTGCTTATTCAATACTGCTTGCTATTTCGGTATTTAATGAAGAGGATGAGAACTTTGTATTTAACGGCAGACAGAAGCTTATACTTGGAATAACTGCTGTTGCATCAGCCGGGCTCATTATATTGTCAATGTGGATGTTCTGGACGCCACTGAACAATAATTATGTTGAAGGACTGCAGGGAAGATATTTTATTCCTGTCCTTATACCATTATTTTTTATTTTAAAAAATAAATTATTTATATCAAAGAAAAAAATAGCTCCATACATGATTATGGGCTCTGTCTGTGTATATTGTGGTATCTTCTTTGATATTTGGAGTAAGATAAAGTTATAAAATTTAATTTTTATGATGACATTTTTACGTTAATATGTTAAAATGGTAGAGATTTTTGAATTTTACAGTATCATAGAAGAGTTTTTATAGTGAACAAATAGAAAGGAATGAGTTTATGTCTTATCATAACGCATACAAACAGTGGTGTACTGATCCATATTTTTCTGAGGAGACCCGACAGGAGCTTTTGGCACTTGAAGGAAACGAGAAGGAAATTGAGGACAGATTCTATAAGGAGCTTGAATTTGGAACCGGCGGACTCCGTGGAGTAATAGGAAACGGAACCAACCGCATGAATGTGTATACAGTAAGAAAAGCTACACAGGGTCTTGCAAATTTCATTATTAAGGAGGGTGGACAGGCAAGAGGCGTTGCGATTGCATATGACTCCAGAAGAATGTCTCCTGAGTTTGCAGATGAAGCGGCTTTATGTCTTAATGCAAATGGTATTGCAGCATATGTATTTCCTTCATTAAGACCTACACCGGAGCTTTCCTTTGCAGTAAGAGAGCTTGGATGTATTGCAGGTATTGTTGTAACTGCAAGCCACAATCCGCCTGAATATAATGGTTATAAGGTATACTGGGAGGACGGCGCACAGATAACCGCACCTAAGGATGTACTTATTATTGATGAAGTTAAGGCTATCAAGGATTTCGCTGTTGTTAAGACAATGGATAAGGCAGAGGCAGTTGAAGCAGGTCTGTATCATGTTATTGGCGAGGATATTGATAATAAATATATAGAAGCACTTAAGAAGCAGGTTATTAATGCAGATGTAATTAAGGAAATGGGTGACGACCTCGTTGCCGTATATACTCCTTTGCACGGAACCGGTAATATTCCGGCAAGACGTGTTCTTAAGGAGGTTGGATTTAATCAGGTTTATGTTGTTCCTGAGCAGGAGCTTCCGGACGGTAATTTCCCTACAGTCGGATATCCTAATCCTGAGGACCCTAAGGCATTTGCACTTGCACTTGCACTCGGTAAGGAAAAGAATGCGGATGTTGTTCTTGCAACTGACCCTGATGCTGACAGACTTGGTGTATATGCCAGGGATTCAAAGACAGGCGAATATATGTCCTTTACGGGAAATATGTCAGGCATGCTTATCGCAGAATATATTCTTTCACAGAAGAAGGAGAGAAATGCAATTCCTTCAAATGGTGCACTGGTTAAGACAATTGTATCTACCAACCTTGCAGATGTTGTGGCAAAGGCATACGATTTAAAACTTATTGAGGTTTTAACGGGCTTCAAATATATCGGTGAGCAGATTAAATGGTTTGAAGAGCAGAATACTTATGAGTATATGTTTGGCTTTGAAGAGAGCTATGGCTGTCTTGTAGGTACCCATGCAAGAGACAAGGATGCAATTGTTGCAGTTCTTATGCTTTGTGAGGCTGCTGCTTATTATAAGAAGCAGGGACTTACTCTTTGGGACCAGATGTTGAAAATTTACGAGAAATACGGTTATTTCAAGGAAACTCTTGTATCTCTTGAGAGAAAGGGCGTTGAAGGAATCGCAGAGATTAAGGCAATGCTTGATAATTTGAGAGCCAATCCGCCTAAGGAAATCGGAGGTTACAAGGTTCTTGCAGTAAGAGATTATCTTGAGGATAAGATTGTATATGCTGACGGAAAGGTAACAGAGACAGGACTTCCTAAATCAAATGTTGTTTATTTTGATTTGGAGGATAATGCATGGTGCTGTGCAAGACCGTCAGGAACAGAACCAAAGGTTAAGTTCTACATGGGAGTAAAGGGAACAAGCTTTGAGGACGCAGAGCAGAAGCTTGAAACTCTCAAAAACAGTATGATGGATTTAGTTCAGTAATTTTTAATGGGCTGCTGCAAAATAAAAATTTTGTGGCAGCCCGTTTTTTGTTTCATAACTTTTTCTTTTTTAATACACAGAAATTACACAAAATCTAAATATACTTTTATTATAAAATAAAACGTAGAGGTGATTTGTATGTATGAAGAATATAATAGTCAGGTAAGTCAGGAATACGGCAATTCCATGAATCAGGAATATAGTAATCCAATGAATAAGGAAACCGTTAAGACGAAGAAGCCTAAGAAATCGGGCGGCAGGAAATTTTTAAGAGTGATTGCTGCAATTGTATGTGCGGTAATGCTTGGCGGAGTTGCAGGAGTTGCGTGCTATGGTGTAAGCTATCTCGGATATGCAATTTTCCCAATTAAGACAGAGGTAAGTAATACCAATGCCAATACGAATAATAGCAATAATCCGGTAAGCCAGACTACAGCTTATGCTGAGACTATAAAGGATGAGAACATTCAGGTATCGGTATATGATGTATCTGATATCGTATCAAACGTAATCTCGTCAGTAGTTGCAATTAACGGAACCTATACAACGAGTTCGGGTTTTTGGGGAGGAACTTATGAGTCAACAGTAAGCGGTTCAGGTATTATTATCGGTGCCAATGAAGAGGAATTACTGATTGTAACCAATTATCATGTAATTGAAGGTGTGGATAATCCTAAGGTAACCTTTTATGACGGTTCAACAGTTGATGTTGTAGTAAAGGGCAAGAAGAGTGAATATGACCTTGCAGTGCTTGCTGCCAAGCTTTCTGATATTTCAAGTGAAGCACAGTATTCAATCGCAGCAATGGGCGAGACTGACGATTTACAGGTTGGTCAGGCTGCAATTGCAGTAGGAAATTCTCTCGGTTATGGTATTTCTGTTACAACAGGCTGCATCAGTGCATTGGACAAAACAGTAACAGTTGAAGATGTTGACTATGAACATCTTATTCAGACTGACGCAGCAATCAATCCGGGTAACAGCGGCGGTGCGTTATTCAATGCAAAGGGTGAGGTTATCGGTATTAATTCGGTTAAGATGAGCCAGACCGGTGTTGAAGGCATGGGATATGCAATTTCCGTAAGCTCAGTAATGGATATAATTAAGGATTTGTCTTTAACAGAGACAAGAGAAGAGTTGTCGGATGATGAGAGAGGATATCTCGGAATTACAGGTATTACAATAACATCAGCGATTTCAAAGGAATACGGATATCCTGAGGGTATTTTAATCCGTTCCGTATCAGAGGGTTCAGCGGCAGATAATGCAGGTGTTATTAAAAATGATATTCTTAAATCCTTTGACGGTGAGACCATAGACAATTATGATGAACTGATTGAGCTTATGCCGTATTATGCAGTGGGTGAAGAGGTTGAGATTGTATATTATCACATGAACAACAGGGGCGAATATGTTGAGCAGAGCACAACAGTTACACTCACAGCAAAACCACAGTAAATTTATTAACCGGACTGCTGCAGAATGAAAATTTTGCAGCAGTTTTTTTGTTCTAATTATTTCCGCTTGTGACTTTAGGTGAAATATGATAGGATAGGGATAATTGATGAAGGAGATTAAAGATGGACGATAACAGAATAGATAATAATAGCGAAGAATTTGAAGAATATGAGAAGATTTGCTATCTCTGTCACAGACCTGAGAGCAAGACCGGGAAGATGATTACACTTCCGCAGAATATATCAATTTGTCCTGACTGTATGCAGAAGACATTTGATTCAATGAATAATGGCGGATATGAGGATATGATGAAGTTTTCCGGCATTCCGGGAATTCATTTTATGAATGTATCCGATTTAAACGATATGGCACCTAAGCAGAAGATTAAGAAAAAGAAGAAGGGCGAGAAGACAACGACTCCGATTAACCTTAAGGAAATTCTTGCACCACATCAGATTAAGGCAATGCTTGATGAATATGTAATCGGACAGGAGCATGCGAAGAAGGTTATTTCAGTTGCGGTATACAATCATTACAAGAGAGTTGCAACGGATACAATGGATTCAATTGAGATTCAGAAGTCCAATATGCTTATGATCGGACCTACCGGTTCAGGTAAGACCTATCTTGTGCAGACCCTTGCAAGAATACTGGATGTACCTCTTGCAATAACAGACGCTACCTCATTAACAGAGGCGGGATACATAGGTGATGATATTGAAAGCGTTGTTTCCAAACTCCTTGCAGCGGCGGATAATGATGTGGAGAAGGCTGAGAGAGGAATTATCTTTATTGATGAGATAGATAAGATTGCTAAGAAGAAGGAGACCAGAAGCAGGGATGTCAGTGGTGAATCCGTGCAGCAGGGTCTGTTAAGAATCCTTGAAGGCAGTGATGTTGAAGTACCTGTTGGTGCGAACAGCAAGAATGCAATGGTTCCGTTAACTACAGTTAATACACGCAATATTCTTTTTATCTGCGGCGGTGCGTTTCCTGATTTGGACAATATTATTAAGGAGAGACTTAATAAGCAGTCCTCAATCGGTTTTGCGGCTGACCTTAAGGATAAGTATGATAATGATCCTGACCTGCTTGAAAAGGTTACTCTGGAGGATTTAAGAAACTTCGGTATGATTCCTGAGTTCCTTGGAAGACTTCCGGTTATATATACACTTAAGGAGCTTACGGAGGATATGCTTGTGCGTATTCTTAAAGAGCCTAAGAATGCAATACTTAAGCAGTATAAGAAGCTGCTTGAAATTGATGAGGTTGACCTTCAGTTTGAGGAAGAGGCATATCAGGCAATTGCGAAGAAAGCACTTGAGAAGAAAACCGGTGCGAGAGGACTTCGTTCAATTATTGAGGAATTTATGCTTGATATCATGTATGAAACTCCTAAGGATAAGAATATAGGCAGGGTGGTTATTACAAGTGACTACATTAATAAGAAAGGCGGCCCGCTGATTGAGACGCGCGGTGTTGCATTAATTGAAGGACAGTAGAGTAGCTGCAGGCGGTTGTAATGACCGCCTGTTTTTGTTCATATAATTAAAATAAAAAATAAAAATATGATAATTAATTGTTCGAAGGAGTATGCTTCAGAGGATTATATTGAACTGATTTTCAGGGAGGGGGCGTTAAGCAGGAGAGGATTTTCGGGTGTTGAGGAGTACTGCATAATTCCGGTTAATCAGAAATGGAGTCTTGTGTCAGTTCCGATTAAAATCATTCCGAGTGCGACCTTTGATGTCATTAACTATTCGGCGTTTCCGATGCTGTACGGACTTAGCGATATGGGAGCAGTCAGTGCAGCCGGAGTCGCAGCTGTAAGGGAGCAGCCGGTGCTCGGATTGTATGGCAGTCAGACTAATATTGCAATAATAGATACGGGAATCAACTGGAGGCATGAGGCTTTTATCAATGCCGACAATACAACCAGAATTAAGATTCTGTGGGACCAGGAGAGTAATACGGTGTTTACGGAACAGGATATTAATGCGGCACTTTCAGGAAAGGATATATATATTCCCGGAGACGATATCGGACACGGAACCTTTATGGCAGGAATTGCGGCAGGCAACACGAACAGGCGGGAGAATTTTTCGGGAGTGGCACCGTTTGCAGGGATTATAGTTGTCCGATTAAAGCAGGCAAAAAAATACTTAAAGGATTTCTATTCGATTAACGAGGTGACACCGGCGTATTCAGAGACGGATTTAATGCTTGCTGTTAATTTTGTTACTGAGTATGTGGAGCAGAACAGGATTACTGTTTCATTGTGTGTCGGAGTAGGTTCTTCACTTGGTTCACATGCAGGAACCTCGCCATTATGTGATATGCTGGCGGATGAAGCCGAGAGAACGGGCAGATGTATAACGATTGCGTCCGGCAATGAGGGGGTGGAAAGGCTGCATTTTAAGGGGCATATATCCGATGAGGCTGTACCTGAACGAGTTGAGATAAATGTCGGAAACAAAGAAGCCGGTTTTAATTGTGAACTTTGGTCAGATGCACCCGAGGTCTATACGATTGAAATTATATCCCCGACGGGGCAGATAATTAACAGAGTGCCCTCACGGACGCAGACAACAACCAGACTGAATTTTATTTTTGAAAATACAACAATTTATATTTATTACAGGCAGAATGAGGCAAGGTCGGGCAAAAATCTTGTTGTAATGCGTTTCAAAAATCCGGCGGCAGGAATCTGGACATTAAATATATACGGAAGGAATATTGTTTTCGGCGAGTATGATATATGGATGATGAACAGGGAGTTTCTGACAGCGGACACATATTTTCTGAGACCGGCACCTGAAACGACGATTACCGAACCCGGAAATACAATGCAGTGCATTACCGTGTCTGCATACGACAGCGTTAATAAGAATCTGTATCTTAATAACGGTAGAGGTTATACCTCGACAGGGGTCGTAAAGCCGGATTTCTGTGCTCCGGGAGTTAACCTTACAGGCCCGTCAGCTTTTGGAACGAATACCTATGAGGTAAGAAGCGGAACAAGCGTTGCGGCGGCATTTTATACGGGAATGGCAGCACTGATTCAGGAATTCGGTCTTGTCAGGAATACAATACCATATTTACAGACGAATGCTATTAAGAACATTACGATTTCAGGCTGTACAAGAACGGATGGGATAGACTATCCTTCGCCGTTATGGGGCTATGGAACGGTAAACATATATAACAGTATTGAAAATCTGCGGAATGAATAGAAAAGTATGTTTAAGGTGCTGACCGCATAACCGGACAGCACCTGATAATATATCGTATTCTGTGTCATCCCCTGAAAGCCGGGTTAAAGGCGTATACATTGGAGTGGTCGAGCTTATCCTGGGTTCTGTTAAGGGATTCGCCGAAACGCTGGAAGTGGACGATTTCTCTTGCACGAAGGAATTTTAACGGTTCAACGACATCGGGGTCATCAAGAAGTCTTAAAAGGTTATCATATACAACTCTTGCTTTTTGTTCTGCTGCCATATCTTCAACCAAATCACAGATTGGGTCGCCCTTTACCTGAAATTCGCTGGCGTTGAAAGGAACTCCGCCGGCTGCCTGCGGCCATACGCCGAGGGTGTGGTCAACATAATAAGGGGCAAAGCCCGATTTTTCTATTTCCTCAGGGGTAAGGTCCCTTGTAAGCTGATGAACCATTGCACCGATAATTTCAAGATGTGCAAGCTCCTCCGTACCTATATCCGTAAGAACTCCGGCAACGATTTTGTCGGGCATTGAATAACGCTGGGACAGATAGCGGAAGGAAGCACCTGCTTCACCGTCAGGACCGCCGTACTGGCTGATAATTATCTTCGCCGCTCTTGCGTCGGTTTTTTTAATATTTACGGGATACTGTAATTTCTTTTCATAAACCCACATTATTCACAACCTCCTTCCCATGGCCAGCTATCTGATATCCAGGTCCAGTAATTGTCGGAATTAACCTGTTTAAATGTAAGCGGACCGAAAAGACGGGCATATTCCTCCGTGTAACGCTCACTTTGTTTTTTTAGCTGCTGGAAAAGCTCAAGAGAAGCTGAATCCTCAGGATGTGTATCGAGATAGAGTGCGAGGTCATAAATGGCAAAGTCATATTCCATTATTTGTCTTAAAAGTGACTGTCTGGTAACGGCCTGATTCATTTTTTGCACCCTCCTCTGCCCAAATACGGTTTGTCAAGGTCAGGATAAATTGTACCCTGCATAAATGCAGTGGATAAATCGTAGGTTCTGCTGTTGTAGGGCTGATTAATTACAAAAGCCACAGCAAGGGAGGTAATAGGTTCCTGCATGGACATTCTCTGAACAGAATTAGCGGAGTCCGTTCGTGCCGTGCAGGAACGCTGGTTATTATAGCAAGGCATATTTTGAATCCTTTCTGAATATATTGTTTATATTTTTATATTATGCAGAAGTTTTGGAATTGCCCACATCGTAAAAAATAACACAAACACAATATATTGTGGATTTAAAGCAAAAAAAGAACCTGTTCTAACAAATTATAGTTGATTTATATTATATATAAATATATAATTATTACATTCGGATGTTATGTGGAGGCGCAATATGAACAGGGGAAACAGTGAATCCCATTCAATTAAGCAGGAGGTTGTCGAAGCCGTTAATCACAGCAATGGTGTAAGAGCTTTGGTTATGTCGGCGGCAATGGCTTTTATTTCCGGAATTTTTATAGCCGTGGTTAATTTATGTGAGGTATATTCTGAACACTCCCTCGGGCTTACGATTTTACTCGGTATAGATGCAGGAGTTTTTGTCATGCTTGCATTGCTGGGATTTGTATTAGTCAGGAACAGGGAGAAGGACAGAATAATAGTATATTACAGAGGGGTTTATGCACTTGCAGGAGCAGTACTGTTAGTATATGCAGGGCTGGATTTGTCAATGAGCGGCAGTATGCTTTTATTGTTTGTGTGTGGAATGTATATGAGTCTTGTGCCTGTTCTGTCGGGTAATGAGAGAAGAATTTATCTTATCGGCTGTGCCGTGGGAATGATTATTGCACTGCTTGCGGCGAAGGCAGGTTCAAGAGCTGTTGCGGAGGGAATAATTATTGCGGCGGCCATGTTTTTTATCGGTAATATTTTTCAGGAAAATGCATTCAGCTATGAGAGAATGAGCTGTAAGCTTAAGGCAAAGACAATTTCTTCCGAAAGTGACCCGCTGACAGGACTTTGTAACAGAAGAGGACTAAACAGAAGAGCTTCTGCGTTACTGTCGCAGTGTGTTGATAATGATACAGAAGTAGGGCTTATTGAGATAGACATAGATTTTTTCAAAAAATACAATGACAAATTCGGTCATCCGGCCGGAGATAAATGCCTTAAAATGATTGCAAATGCAATTAAGGAAGCTGCTTATTACTATGGCAGCATTACTGCAAGAACCGGCGGGGAGGAATTTATGGTGTTTGTACAGGGACTTAGTGAAGAGGAACTTGTTACACTGGCACTTGATATCCGCAGCAGGGTGGATGAGATTAAACTTATGCATGCATATGCAGGGGTTTCCCAGTATGTTACCGTAAGCATAGGAGTTTCTTATGCACAAACGGCAGCGGAGAATTCGTTCAGGGATATGTATGAAGAAGCTGATAAGGCTTTGTATTCAGCCAAGAGCAACGGAAGGCATTGCGTAGTATGCAGGGACAGAATATACGGAAGAATGAGAAAAGGACTTGCTTCCGTAATTAATTCATAGAAACTGTATTGTAATTGGGGGTACACTTTTTTCATAAATTGAAGAAGGTGTATCTTTTTGTATGATATACAATGATTTTTGGACAAAAAGAAACAGATGCCAAAAGGCATCTGCGTCTATAAGGATATATGTGGGTTAATATCAGAGTAAAACTCTGAATAAGAGGGGGCATATTGCTAAGAACATCTCGTTCTTATGTACTTATTGTAAATCCGGAACCTGCAAAAATCAATATTTTATGTTCGACAATAAATGTAAGTTATTCGCTATTTGTCGAATCGGTATTCAGGAGGAGACTTATGGAAGAAAATTTAAAAGAAAATAAATATGTATATATGACAACTGCTCCGGTAAGGAAGCTTGTGTTAAGCATGGCGGTTCCGTCGATTATAAGTATGCTTGTTACTGCATTTTATAATATGGCAGATACACTTTTTGTCGGAAGAATCAGTACACAGGCAACCGGTGCGATAGGAGTTGTATTCTCGTATATGGCATTTATACAGGCAGTGTCATTTTTCTTCGGTCATGGCTGCGGTAATTTTATATCACGTTCATTAGGAGCCAGAAAGGTTCGTGAGGCTGAGAAAATGGCAGCAACAGGCTTTTTCAGTGCTCTTTTTACCGGAGTTGTTGTCGGAGTGCTTGGAATCGTGTTTATGGAGCCGTTACTTATTTTTCTCGGGGCGACTGATACAATTCTCCCGGACGCAAAGGATTATATTATATATATTCTTATTGCAACGCCATTTATAATGGGTTCTTTTGTGCTGAATAATATAATGAGACTGCAGGGGAATGCGAATAAGGCAGTTATCGGTATTGCGTCCGGTGCGGTTTTAAATGTTGTGCTTGACCCGGTTCTTATCTTTGGGGCAGGGCTTAAGACTGCGGGGGCAGGAATTGCAACGGCAGTTTCCCAGTGCGTGAGCTTTTTTCTGCTGCTGTATCTGTGCGGAAAGGGCGATGGAATAAAGGTCAGATGGAAGAATTTTGAGATAAAATGGCGGAATTATGTTGAGATTTTTGCAGGCGGAATTCCGTCACTTGCAAGGCAGGGACTGGGAAGTGTTGCAACAATCTGTCTTAACAATGTCGCAGGCAATTATGGGGATTCGGCAATTGCTGCTTTTTCCGTTGTAAGCAGAATCAGTATTATTTTCAGCTCGGCACTTATCGGATTCGGACAGGGATTTCAGCCGGTATGCGGTTTTAACTATGGGGCAAAGAAGTATGACAGAGTTAAGGATGCTTTTTGGTTCTGCGTGAAGGTGGCTACGATTGTAATGACGGTTGTGGGAATTCTTACCTTTGTATTCAGCGAGCCGCTTGTGGCGGTTTTCAGGGATGATGATGCATTGCTTATTGAAATTGCGGTAAAGGCACTGAGGTTCCAATGTCTGTCAATGCCTTTGATGGGTTTTATTGTGTTAAGCAATATGTGCCTTCAGAATACCCGAAAGACACTAAGGGCAACGGTTACGGCAATGGCAAGACAGGGTCTTATGCTGATTCCTACACTGTTCATACTCAATCATTTCTTCGGAATTCTCGGCATGCAGATGTCGCAGTGCGTAGCGGATGTATTGTCGTTCATACTGGCGGTTCCGCTGATGATGACTGCTTTAAAGGAAATGAAATTATAAATGTTGTGCTTTAAACATAATCTGTGATATAATAAAAACTTGTTGGAAATAAAATAGAAAAGATTAGTAATAAGGAGAATTACCAATGATAGATTTTATAGTTACAATAATAAGCCTTTTGGGTGCTTTTTTCCTCGCCGGCTTTATAAATCCGTTTAATATTCAGAATATATGGCTTGTGCTGTTATTTTTTGCAGGAGCTTTTATAGTATTGTACATAGTTCTTGCATTACTGTATTTTGGTATTGCTTACCTTATTTCACTTACAATTAATACAAAGAAGGAATATCAGAAGCACAGTAAGGCTTACGGCGTAATGTTCAGTCTGCTTTTGGAATTTGTACTGGATATTTTAAGAGTAAGGGTTAAGGTCAACGGAATGGATAAAATTCCTGAGAATCAGAAATTCCTGTTTGTCTCAAATCATATATCTATATATGATACATTTGTACAGGTTGCGGCTTTCAGAAAATATCAGATGGCATTTATCTCAAAGCCTGAGAATTTCAAAATCCCTATCGGACATAGATACATGGTAAGATGCCGTTACATGGCACTTGACAGAGAGAATGTAAGAAGCGGTGCAATTATTACGAAGAAGGCAGCCGATATGATTGCGTCTGATGACTGCTGCGTAGGTGTATATCCTGAGGGAACAAGAAACAGAACTGAGGAGACCCTTATTGAATTTAAACCGGGCTGCTTCAAAATAGCAGTATGGGCTAAGTGTCCGATTGTTGTTTCTGTTGTACATAATACAAAGATGATTAAGAAGAATTTTCCATGGAAGAAAACAGAGGTTACCATGGATATAATTGATGTTCTTCAGTATGAGGACATTAAGGATTTATCAACAAGAGAAATAGGTGAAATTGTACGTGAGAAAATGCTTAATGCATTAACATAGGAGGAGCAGTAATGGTTTATCTGCTTTTTAACCCTAAAGCGAATAACGGCCGGGCTGAAGAGGACATAAATAAACTTTCTGACAGATTTACGAAGGACTGCGTTAAGATAAATGTTCTGGAAATGACGGATTATGAGAACTTTGTGAAGGAACTTAAGGATGAGGACATTATAGTTCTTGCCGGAGGCGACGGAACCCTCAGTCATTTTGTTAATGATGTTAAGAAGCTGCATATCGGCAATGACATTTATTTTTACAGTATCGGAACGGGTAATGATTTTAAGAATGATGTTAACATGCCGGATAATAATGAGCCGATTTTAATTAATGAATATATCAAAAGTCTTCCGACTGCATATATAAACGGCAGGGAATATCTTTTTATCAATGATATAGGTTTCGGGCTTGACGGCTTCTGTTGTGAAGAGGGAGACCGGCACAGGGCAGTTTCAAAACGGCCTGTTAATTATACGATTATTGCAATTAAAGCACTTTTGTACAAGTTTCCAAGGAAAAATGCGACCGTTACGGTTGACGGAGTTACCAGAACCTATAGCAATGTCATACTTGCACCGTCAATGATGGGAAAATACTATGGCGGAGGAATGATGATGGCTTCGAAGCAGGACAGGCTTAATAAGGAGCATACGCTTACAAGCGTGGTTATGTCCGGCAGACGCAGACTTAGTCTGCTTCCTATTTTTCCTAAGATTTTCACGGGAAAGCATACCCGATATACAAATATGTTTGAATTCCGTACGGGGCATGAGATTACGGTTGAATTTGACAAGCCGTGTGCACTGCAGATTGATGGTGAAACAGTTTTAAATGTAAAAAAATACACAGTAAAATACGAATAAAAAAATAATATTTTGCAGATATTAATCCCAAAGTTATTTTGAAAAGGAAAGATTAACTATGGGAAAGACAGGAAAATCAAGTATTGAATATGATAATCCGCCATATATCCGCGAATATGCATCGGTAGTGGGTGAGAAGGAAGGAAACGGTCCGCTCGGTGCATATTTTGACGAAATTGTTAAAGACCCTATGGCGGGTAAATCAACATGGGAGGAAGCTGAAAGCGAGTTCCAGAAAAGAGTTGTTGATGTATTGTTAAGAAAGTCCGGTCTTGCGAAGGAAGATATCAGATATCTTTTTTCGGGAGATTTATTGGGACAGTTGATAGCAACCTCTTTCGGGATACAGACCTTTGAGATTCCTCTTTTTGGTTTATATGGGGCATGCTCAACAATGGGAGAGGCGATGAGCCTTGGTTCGGCATTTGTTGCGGCGGGCTATGCCGAGAACGTAATCTCGATGACCTCAAGCCATTTTGCAAGTGCGGAGAAGCAGTTCCGCTATCCGCTTGAATACGGCAACCAGAGACCGTTATCCGCAACATGGACTGTTACGGGCTCCGGCGGAGTAATAATAAGCAGCAAGCAGGGCGGGCCTTGCCGCATAAAGGGTATTACAACAGGCAGGATTGTAGATTACGGTATTACTGATTCATTTAACATGGGTGCGGCAATGGCACCGGCGGCCTGTGATGTTATATATAATCATTTTATGGATTTTGATATCGGTCCCGAGTATTATGATGCGATTTATACGGGTGACCTCGGATATGTCGGCCAGCAGATTTTAATAGAGCTTATGGAGGGCAAGGGCTTTGACATCTCATCCAGACACAGGGACTGCGGAATTGAGATTTTTGACAGGGAGACACAGGATACACATTCGGGAGGAAGCGGCTGCGGATGTAGTGCGGCTACACTGGGTGCACAGATAATTCGTGAAATGAGCGAAGGAAAACTGCATAAGGTACTTTTTGTTCCAACAGGGGCATTGCTGTCAACAACAAGCTACAATGAAGGACAGTCCGTTCCGGGAATTGCTCATGCAGTTTCTATTGAAAGAGTGGAATAGGAGGAAGTATGGATTATATTATTTCTTTTTTGGTGGGCGGAGCAATATGTGCCCTTGTGCAGCTTCTTATGGAGAAAACAAAATTAATGCCCGGAAGAATTATGGTGCTGTTAGTATGCACCGGTGCGGTTCTGGGCGCACTGGGCTTATTTGAGCCATTTAAAGAGTTTGCAAAGGCAGGAGCAACTGTTCCTCTTATCGGCTTCGGAAACGTGCTCTATCAGGGCGTTAAGGAGGCTGTAGATATGGAAGGCTTTCTGGGTGTGTTCCTCGGCGGCTTTAAGGCGGGTGCTGCGGGAATCAGTGCGGCGCTGATTTTCGGATATGCAGCTTCATTATTTACAAATCCTAAGATGAAAAAATAATTGTGAATATTTGTGAGAAAATTAAAGCCCGTACTTGAAAAAATTCAACGAAAAGAGTAGTATAGTATGCAAAATGAGTTGCATATTATTAATTTGCAGACGAAGAGAGAAAGGAAGAATTTCCATGGAGAAGAAAAATATTGACTGGTCAAATCTCGGTTTTGGATATATTAAGACTGATAAGAGATTTGTATCTAATTACAAAAACGGAGCATGGGATGAGGGAACACTCACAGAGGATGCTAATATTACAATAAGCGAGTGCGCCGGAGTTTTACAGTATGCCCAGACTGTATTCGAAGGCTTAAAGGCTTATACAACAGAGAAGGGTCAGATTGTAATATTCAGACCTGACCTTAATGCAGAGAGACTGGAGCAGTCTGCAAAGAGACTGGAAATGCCTGTTTTTCCGCAGGAGCGTTTCATTGACGCTGTTATCGAAACTGTTAAGGCAAATGCTGCATATGTACCGCCATACGGAACAGGAGCAACACTTTACTTACGTCCGTATATGTTTGGTTCAGACCCTGTTATCGGTGTTAAGCCGGCCAGTGAATACCAGTTCAGAATTTTTGCAACACCTGTAGGACCGTATTTCAAGGGCGGTGTTAAACCGCTTACAATTAAGGTTTCTGATTTTGACCGTGCGGCTCCATGCGGTACAGGTAATATTAAGGCAGGACTTAACTATGCAATGAGCCTTCATGCAATTGTAACTGCACATAACGAAGGTTTTGATGAGAATATGTACCTTGATTCCAAAACAAGAACAAAGGTTGAGGAGACAGGTGGTGCTAACTTCTTATTTGTAACCAAGGATAATAAGGTTGTAACACCTAAGTCAAATTCAATTCTTCCGTCAATTACAAGACGTTCACTTCTCTATGTTGCCAAGGAATATCTTGGACTTGAGGTTGAGGAAAGAGAGGTTTATTTTGACGAGGTTAAGGATTTTGCTGAATGTGGCCTTTGCGGAACAGCAGCAGTTATCTCCCCTGTAGGAAAGATTGTTGACCATGGCAATGAAATCTGCCTTCCTAGCGGCATGAGCGATATGGGACCTGTTACAAAGAAATTATATGATACATTAACAGGAATTCAGATGGGACGCATTGAGGCGCCTGAGGGATGGATTAGAGTTATTTAGGTAATTGCGAAACTCGCTAATGCTCGTTCGCAATCTTGATTCCAAACAAGGTAGAATTCGTGCAAAGCACGAATTTTGAGATGAAAATTGAAAGAAACGAATTTTGGGCGTACTTTAATAAGCTTCAACGTTTATTA
>JBGVLM010000051.1:0-17671 GCA_045124255.1 Butyrivibrio sp.
GGACACCATTCATTCATATATGTTATGATGTGTACAATCTCATCCCCTATAAGTCTTACATAATATGGGTATTTTCCCTTGATTTTTCTGAAGCCGTACTCACTTAAAGCCGCTTCATATACTTGTTTAAATACTGAATTAAATGTTTTCATTTTCTTATCCTCCTTTATATTTCAAACCCATGATTTCGCAGTATTTCATGGTTAACTGTTTTTCTGAGTTCTAATTCTTCTGCTATTTTTTTCTGCCATTCGGGGTCTTTTACCATCATTTCATAATTTTCTATCTGTTTAAAAACTCTTTGTTCCAATTCCAACCTGCCTTTCTCTTGTTCTTCCATAGTAAGACCATATTTTCCAATTTCTATCATGTATTTCTCTTTTTTATCTGCTCTATTAAAAATTTCCCATTTTAAATTTACAAGTTCTTCATATTTCTCTGAACCAAATACCAACATACATAATAATTCCTCGTCTGTTTCATAACCAATTCTTTTATTGTCACAAACACATTTGGGATTGATAAACAACAACGGAGCTTCAAAAATGCTGAAATAATCTATACAATCCTCAAGACTTTGCACTTTATTTAATTCCGGCAATAAATTCTGTTTTGTTACCTCCAGTGAATAATTAATTGCAGCAATCATATTCTCTTCATTTTCTGTCTCATATTCAAATTTTCTGATTTTAGTTAAATATTCCTCATCCATGTTAAAGAAATTCAACTGTGCATTTATATTGCTATTACTTTCAAGCCAATAAGCATTATATTTCGGGCTCTTATCCAATTCGATTCTCCCTCTGTATACAGTGGCAATACCACCTATAACATTGAAGGCTTTATATCCTGGCCACGGACACCATTCATTCATATATGTTATGATGTGTACAATCTCATCCCCTATAAGTCTTACATAATATGGGTATTTTCCCTTGATTTTTCTGAAGCCGTACTCACTTAAAGCCGCTTCATACACTTGCTTAAATGCTGAATTAAATGTTTTCATTTTCTTATCCTCCTATGTTTTATATTTCAAATCCGTAGTTGCGAAGCAATCCGGTATTAAACTCCTTTCGGCGTTCCATTTCCTTCATAACCCTGTCATACTCATTAGGATTATTCATTATGGATTTAAATTTCTCTATGCTCTCCAGCATTCGTCCATGCAAATAATTTTTTTCTTCTTCAAATGTTTCCTCTGTAAAGCCTGTCTCACCAATACTCATCAAATACATGTAATAATCTATAGCTTCAGATAAGCTTTTCTTCTTTCTTTCAATATACTCCTCTACGTTGCATACCTTTACATTCAATAATCCTTCGTTATAACTGTAGTCGTTCTGGAACCGTCCAAAATCTTTGTCAATCTTTAAATTTAACATTGGTGTTTCATAGGTTTCATAATATTTAACACATTCTTTCAAATCTGTTACTTTATCCAGTACCGGAAGCATTATTTTCTTTGTTACTTCCAATGAATATTCCAGACTTTCAATTAATGACGTTTCATCATCTGCCTTATATGTAAATGTATCCCATCTATTACGATTTTTCCTGATTTCCTCATACGTATTATTTTTTACGTAAAAATCCAGTGTACTTTCAAGCCAATTATTATGGGTAACAGGTATATTTAAATCCAGACAATTTCTGTATACGGTTGCAACTCCGCAATATACACAATATTCTTTGTAGCCTTCTTTCCTTGTTGGACGAGTTGAATATGTTATAACATGTACAATCTCATCTCCTATAAGTCTTGCATAGTATGGGTATTTTCCCTTGATTTTTCTGAAGCCGTACTCACTTAAAGCCGCTTCATATACTTGCTTAAATGCTGAATTAAATGTTTTCATTTTCTGCTCCATTACTTTCTCTGCCTTAAAGAAAAAGCCTTCACGCTTTAATATGACAAACTCCTTTCTATAAAATAAAAAAGCAACCAAAGTATTGTACTTTGATTGCGACCGAACTTCTTATGCGGATAAAAATAAATACTGCCCCCGTCCCCACAATTCTAAAGCAGTATAATTATATCATTTATAGGCACATTTTTCAACCTTTTATCCTTTCACATACGCATTATTATTTTATGTGTATTTTCACTTTTTATGTTTGCGCGCCCATGGCGCGCAGACATAAAAAGTGCTGCATACCGAAATATGCAGCACACAATTACAAAATATTATGCATTAACAATCTGTGCGAAATCAACCTTAAGGCTTGCTCCGCCGATTAATCCACCATCAATGTTTGGCTTAGAAAGTAATTCAGCAGCATTGCCGGCGTTCATTGAACCGCCGTACTGAATTCTGATAGCGTCAGCTGTAGCTTCATCATAAATCTCAGCGATTACTTCACGAATTCCTGCACATACCTCTTCAGCCTGGTCAGATGTAGCTGTCTTACCTGTTCCGATTGCCCAGATTGGCTCATAAGCAATAACAGTTGTCTTAGCCTGGTCTGCCGTAACATTCTGGAAAGCAATCTTAATCTGCATTCTAATCCAGTCAAGAGTGATTCCCTGCTCTCTCTGAAGAAGAGATTCTCCACAGCAGATAATTGGTGTGATACCATGCTCAAGCGCCTTAAGCACCTTCTTATTAACTGTTTCATCAGTCTCAGCGAAGTATTCTCTTCTCTCAGAATGTCCGATGATTACATATTTAACTCCGATATCTGTAAGCATGTTAGGAGAGATTTCTCCGGTATAAGCACCACTCTCTTCAAAATACATGTTCTCTGCACCAATTGCTACATTGGTTCCCTTTGTAGCTTCGATAGCTGTTGTTAAATCAATTGCAGGAACACAATATACAACATCAACATTATCGTTAGCTACAAGTGGTTTTAATTCGTTAATTAAAGCAACTGCCTCGCTAGGAGTCTTATTCATTTTCCAGTTGCCCGCAATAATTCTTCTACGTGCCATTATATTAATACTCCAATCTAATCTTGAATTGCCAAAACAATTCTATTATTTATCGTCTGCTGATTCAATTCCAGGAAGAGCCTTGCCCTCAAGGAACTCAAGAGAAGCACCGCCACCTGTAGAGATGTGTGTCATCTTGTCACCAAATCCAAGGTTGTTAACAGCTGCTGCTGAATCGCCTCCACCGATAATTGTTGTAGCGTCTGTATCAGCAAGGGCCTTAGCTACAGCGATTGTACCTGCTGCAAGTGTAGGGTTCTCAAATACACCCATCGGTCCGTTCCATACAACTGTTTTAGCTGTCTTAACTGCTTCAGCAAAAAGAGCCTGTGTCTTAGGTCCGATATCACAGCCTTCTCTGTCAGCAGGAATGCTGTCAGCGTCATATACCTCAACCTCAACAGGAGCGTCGATTGGATTAGGGAAATCCTTAATTGTAACTGCGTCAACAGGTAATAATAATTTCTTGCCAAGCTTCTCAGCCTTAGCCATCATTTCCTTGCAGTATTCAAGCTTGCTGTCATCAACAAGTGATAAACCGATTTCATAACCCTGAGCCTTAAGGAATGTATAAGCCATACCACCACCGATGATAAGGGTATCACATTTCTCAAGAAGGTTAGAAATTACATTTAACTTATCTGCAACCTTAGCACCACCAAGGATTGCAACGAATGGTCTTACAGGATTGTTAACTGCATTGCCAAGGAATTCAATTTCCTTCTGCATAAGGTATCCAACTACGCTTGTATCTACAAACTTAGTAACACCCTCTGTTGAGCAGTGTGCTCTGTGACATGCACCGAAAGCATCGTTAACATATACATCACAAAGAGAAGCAAGCTCTTTAGAGAAATTCTCTTCATTCTTGGTCTCTTCTTTTCTGAATCTTGTATTCTGGAGAAGAACTACATCTCCTTCCTTCATAGCTTCAACAGCAGCCTTTGCATTAGGTCCTACTACTTCATCATCAGCAGCAAATACAACCTCTTTGCCAAGCTTCTCTGAAAGTCTCTTAGCAACAGGTGCTAAAGATTCCTTCTCATTAGGTCCGTTTTTAACTTTTCCAAGATGTGAGCAAAGGATAACCTTTCCGCCATCTGCGATTAATTTGTTAATTGTTGGAAGAGCTGCAACGATACGGTTCTCATCTGTAATAACGCCATCCTTTAAAGGTACATTGAAATCGCATCTTACTAAAACTCTTAAGCCCTTAACATTAATGTCATCAACTGATTTCTTGTTAAGCATTAGTAAATCCTCCTAAAATAAATCTTAATATTGTAAGCGGCTATCCGCCTATTATCTAAATTTAAAAAACAATCCTGTTTTTAAAACGCCATTGTACAAAAAAGGTCCGGTCCACAAAGACCGGACCCTTCGAGGTCTTAAATTATAAATAAATTAAGCTAACTCTGAGAAGTATTTGATTGTTCTAACCATCTGGCTTGTGTATGAGTTCTCGTTATCATACCATGAAACAACCTGTACTTCGTAAAGGTCATCAGAAACCTTGCTAACCATTGTCTGAGTAGCATCGAATAATGAACCATATCTCATTCCAACGATATCTGAAGAAACGATTTCATCCTCATTGTATCCGAATGACTCATTAGCTGCTGCCTTCATAGCTGCATTGATTCCATCAACTGTGATGTCAGTTCCCTTACATACAGCTGTAAGAATTGTTGTAGATCCTGTAGGTGTTGGAACACGCTGAGCAGAACCGATAAGCTTTCCGTTAAGCTCTGGGATAACAAGTCCGATAGCTTTAGCTGCACCTGTTGAGTTAGGAACGATGTTAACTGCACCTGCACGGCTTCTTCTTAAATCGCCCTTTCTCTGTGGTCCGTCAAGGATCATCTGGTCACCTGTGTAAGCATGGATTGTTACCATGATACCTGACTGGATTGCTGCATATTTGTTAAGAGCGTCAGCCATAGGTGCTAAACAGTTTGTTGTACAAGAAGCTGCAGAAATGATTGTATCCTCAGCCTTTAATGTTGTATGGTTTGTGTTGTAAACGATTGTAGGAAGGTCGTTACCAGCTGGAGCTGAAATAACAACTTTACGAGCACCTGCATTAATATGAGCCTGAGCCTTCTCCTTAGATGTATAGAAGCCTGAGCACTCAAGAACTACGTCTACACCAAGTTCTCCCCATGGGCAATTGTTAGCATCCGGGAATGCGTAAATCTTGATTGTCTTTCCATCAACTGTGATTGAATCCTCACCAGCTGAAACTGTTTCAGCCTTGTCATACTTACCCTGTGATGAGTCATACTTAAGAAGATGAGCAAGCATCTTAGGGCTTGTTAAATCGTTGATAGCTACTACTTCGTATCCTTCTGCTCCGAACATCTGTCTGAAAGCAAGACGGCCGATACGGCCAAATCCGTTAATCGCAACTTTTACTGCCATTTTAAAATTCCTCCTAGTGAATTAAATAAAATAATAAGGATTGTTAATTAAAAATCAATCTAGGCTTATTCTACAATTTTTACCGAAAAATTTCAACCCTTATTTTATTTTTATACATTGAAGCTATTCTTAATTATATTTTCCCTTTTTTATATGTAAAAATGCACAAAATGTTGACAAATTTTTGTTCATAATATAATTTAGTAAAAGTCAGATTACTTATTAAAGGAGCAAAACAATGATTGGTGATTATCATATTCATACACATTTTTCATCAGATTGTGAGGTTAATCCAAGGGAATATTTAGATAAAGCAGTTGCCAGAGGAATGAAAGAAATCTGTTTTACCGACCATCTTGATTTGGACTATCCGAAGGAGAACGGAGTTGAGATGTTCAAGCTCGATTTAGACAAATATTTTGAAGAGATGTCCTCCATCCGCTGGGATTACAAGGATTCCATCAAGCTCAAAGTAGGAATAGAACTGGGTTTAAATCCTGATATTTATGCAGAATGTTCGGAACTGGTAAAAAAATACCCGTTTGATTTTGTAATCGGTTCTTCACATATCGTCAACGGAATTGACCCTTACTACCCTGCATTCTGGGATAACCGCAAAATTCAGGACGGAATTATGGAGTACTACGAAGCAATACTCAGAAATGTTACTTTTTATAATGATTATGATGTTTACGGACATCTCGATTATGTAAGACGCTATGTTCCGGACAAGTCTTATGTGTATGTTGACTCTGATTTCTATGAAATTACCGAGATGATTCTTAAAAATATTATTGCAAAAGGTCACGGAATCGAGCTTAACACAAGAAGCCTTGCTGACGGCTTAACCACCTATGTTCCGACCATTACTCTTCTTGAACGCTACAAAAGACTTGGCGGCGAGATAATAACCGTCGGCTCCGATTCACATAAACTCAACAATCTGGGCTACGGCTTCAGCACGGCAAGGGAAATTCTTATTAATACCGGCTTTAAATACATTGCAACCTTTGAAAACAGAAAACCAACCTTTGTTCCATTATAAAACAGATATAACAGCGGGGTGCCCATTGGTCACGTATGACTTTCGGGCTCCCCTTTTTTTCTGTCCGTATCACTCTTTTTCTCTGATTTTTGCAACAATTCTTTTCAGTGTTTCAACAACATAATCAGCTTTTTTGATATTAAAGGACTCATCAATGCTTATTCTTATTGTTCCGTTTATATATTCCGGATCAATATTTATTGCCCTGAGAACATGGGACGGCTCAGGGTTAATCGTGTTGCAGGCGGAACCTGCAGCGGCATAGATACCCTCCATATCAAGCAGTACCAGCACAGCACCGGCCTCCACACCTTTTATTGAGAAATTAATATTGTTGGGAAGCCTGTCGGTTTCCGAACCGTTAAAAATAATATCCGGTATTGTACTTTTCAGCCTTCTCATCATATAATCACGAAGCCTTGTAAGATATTCCATATTCCTTTTAAGGCTTACGCAGGAAATTCTTGCTGCCGCTGTCATTCCCACAATACCCGGAACATTCTCAGTTCCCGCTCTCATATTATGCTCCTGGCTGCCTCCGAGAATCATCGGTTTTATTTTAGTATTTTTTCTCACATACAAAAAGCCCACGCCCTTCGGTCCGTGGAACTTATGTGAGGACGCACTCATCAAATCCAGATTCAGTTCATCCACATTTATCGGAATATGCCCGAATGCCTGAACCGCATCCGAATGAAAAAGAATTCCGTATTCCCTTGCAATATGACCAATCTGCTGTATCGGCTCAATTGTTCCTATCTCATTATTTGCCATCATTATGCTTATGAGTCCTGTATTTTTGCCGATGTTTTTTCTGATTACATCCGTACTTACCCTTCCTTCTTTATCCACCGGAATAAAAGTAACCTTTCCGCCGCCCTGTTTATATTCATTAAGCGGATTTATCATAGCTTTATGCTCTATTTGTGACGTTATCACATGCACCCGTCTTCTTCTGGCGTCACTGCACACCCAGTTATCGCTTTCCGTACCGCCGGACGTAAAATAAATTTCTTCGGGCTCTGCACCTATCCATGCTGCGATTTCAGCCCTGCACTGCTCTATTTTGCTTCGAACCTTTTTGGAATCGGAGTACCCTGCGGAGGGATTATAGAATTCCCTGGAATAGTACGGCCACATGGCTTCTATTACTTCCGGGAGCATATATGTTGTTGCGGCATTATCAAGATATATTCCCATACCTTACTCCAGATTTTTTTCAATACTATAATATGCATTTACTGAATAGAATGATAAAAAAGCCATTATATTTTATGTCAAAAAAAACATTTATCAAGGGTGCATTTATTCTTACTCTCGCAGGAGTAATAACAAGGATTCTCGGATTTTTCTTTAAGATTTTCCTGTCAAGATTAATCGGTGCTGAGGGCGTCGGCCTGTATCAGCTTGTCATGCCGGTATGTGCAATCTGCTACGCAATCGGTATCTCGGGCTTTGAGGTCGCGGTTTCACGTCTTACCGCAGTTTACTGTTCACGTAAAAAGTCAAAAACAGCCTATAACATCACACTGCTTGCCACGGTAATTTCCCTTGCCGTATGTATTATCTGCTGTATTTTTGTAAGAATTAACGCTGCTTTTATTGCAAAATATTTTTTTCATAATACTGACTGTACTCTGTTAATAAAAGTAATTGTGCTGTCCATCCCATTTTCCTGCATTCACTGCATGGTTTCAAGCTATTATCTCGGTAAAGAGCAGACTGCTTTCCCTGCTCTCTCACAGCTTGCAGAGCAGATAATACGAATTGTGTCAGTTTATTTTATCATTAAAATAACCGGACGAACCGATGCATACACAGGTGTATTAAGTCTTGTAACCGGTGAACTGGGGGCCGCAATAATTTCAGTTACCAGTATTATTTTTGCCCGGAGAAAAGCTGATGACGGCATGGAGGACAAATGGTCACCTCGCATTTTTTTCAAAAAAATAACCTCTACGTCATTTCCGGTATCTGCTAACAGAACCATCCAGCACGGAATACAGAGCATTGAATCCACTCTTATTCCTTTAATGCTGGTAAAAAGCGGTTATACCTCTGCCGAAGCATTAAGTATTTTTGGAATAATGACAGGAATGGCTCTTCCTATAATTCTTTTTCCTGCAACACTGTCCAATTCCATTTCCTTAATGCTGCTGCCGTCAGTATCGAAGGTCAAAAATAACAATGAGAAAATAAAAGAAAGCGGCACAAGTGCCCTTCTGTTCTCTTTAATTTTCGGCTTTGTCTGCATAATCTTCTTTGAAACGGCGGGAGCAACGCTCGGAGCCTTATGTTTTAAGGAGGAACAGGTAAAAATATATATCCGGATAATGGCATGGCTGTGTCCTTTTATGTTTCTGTCCACAACCTACAAAAGCATATTAAATGCACTTGGCCTTTCATCACAGGTCTTTGCAAATAATATGCTTTCGGAAGCTGTATGTATTATTTTTATTATGCTGATTCCAAAGCTCGGAATTAAATCCTATCTGTTCGGGTTATTACTGAATCAGATAATAAATTCCGCACTTCAGATTAGAAGCTTTAGAAATTATATCTCATCAAAATCCTCATAGCCGTAAACATGAGTGATTCTGATATCCTTTTCAATATTTAAATCAATAGGCTTGCCACTTGATGTCATAACAAGTGGTCTTGAGCCTTTTTGACGGTTAATAAGAATAATTTCCGCTTTCTCGCCATTGCTTAACATTACCTTTGAATGCAGATATGAATCAACAATATTCTGCAGAAATACAAGCAGATATTCTGTCTCAAAATGCTGGAAGCCATTCTCCTCAAATCTTGCAACCACATCGAAAGGACACATCGCACTGCGGTATACCCTGTTGGCAGTCATCGCCTCATATACATCCGCTATTGCCACGATTTTGGCCATTTTGTCAATCTGGTCACCCTTAAGGCCGTTTGGATAACCTGAACCGTCACATCTTTCATGGTGCATAAGTGCCGCATTGACAACACTTGGTGCAAGACCCATGTCCTTAATTAATTCGTAGCCACGAAGCGTATGCTGTTTCATTACCGCATATTCCTCATCAGTAAGCTTTGAAGGCTTATCAAGAATTTCTTTAGGAATACCTAACTTACCGATATCATGGAAAAGACCGCACATATGCAGAAGTCTCTGTTTATCCTCACTCCATCCAAGCCATTTACCGATAAGTGCCGCAATGATTCCGACATTCATGCTGTGCGTATATGTCGCATCAGAATATGAATGCATTGAATAAAGCATGTTAATCGTATCATAGGAGTTCTTGGATTTACTGCACATCTGCCAGCTGTCATTGACTATCTGGTTAATCTCCTCTGCATCAGCATCCTTACGAAGGACTGCTTCAAACGCATTATTAACCTTGTCCTTGACATCACTGTACTGCTGCTTAAATTCCACGAAATCCTCCGTGTGCATTACAGGTACAGGCTCCGGCTCCCTTAACTCATCCTCAACCTTAACGGAGAATACGCCCAGTGCTTCCAAATGCCTTATAATCGGCTCTGTAAGGATTATTCCACGCGGCACAATCATTATACCGTCATCAGAATAAATATCCCTTGCTGTAACCATTCCTTCTACTAAGTCGTTTACAAATTCTTCTCTCAATATTATCACCTCTTCAACTTATGTGATTAACAATCGAATCCACTGTTTCTATAATATCATCTGCACCCGCTTTCTGCAATTCATATAAATCGCCGTAGCCGTACAAAACGCCTGCACAATAGACACTATTTGCCTTTGCACCGATTATATCATGCCTGCGGTCTCCAATCATGATTATATCCTCCGGTGCAAGATTATTGTAATCAATTGCATATTTTATTATCTGTGCCTTACTGCTGTTCTTCTCATCCATTGCACTTCCTGACACAAAATCAAAATATCGTGACAAATCAAATTTGTCCAGAATTCTTAAGGTATACAGGGTCGGCTTTGAGGTTGCAACCATAAGTATATGTCCCCTGTCCTTTAATTCTGCCAACACTTTTGGAATACCTTCATACACCTGATTTTCAAAAAGCCCCTTATCGCCGAAATACTCTCTGTAATATTTCATTGCAAGCATTGCTTTCTCATCATCAAAGCCATAAAAATCCCTGAAAGAATCCATGAGCGGCGGTCCGATAAATTTATACAATTCAGTTCTGTCATTAACCTTAATACCAAACTTATCAAGAGCATATATAACTGAGTTTGTTATTCCGAGTCCCGGGTCGGTTAACGTTCCGTCCAAATCAAAAAATACATACTTAAACTTCATATCCACACTCCCGTAATCACAGTAAATACGGCGTAATCTGATAAACGTAATAGTTAAGCCAGTTACTGTAGAGACAGTTTGATGTCGCCCTCCATGTCAGATAAGGTCTGACTGTAGTATCATCATTAAGATAATAGTTATGCGGAATTTCCGGATTAATTCCCTTATCCGAATCCCTCTTATATTCTTTATCGAGCGTTAAGCGGTCATATTCAAGATGTCCGAGTACAAAAATCTGACTTCCGTCCTTATTCATCAGTAACAAATCCCCGACCTCATCCGACTCTGCCAGAATTATAAGGTCCTCATTCTTGCGGATATCCTCCGGTGATGATTCTGTATGTCTTGAATGCGGTGCAACAAACACGTCATCAAAGCCCCGGACAAGAGGTATTTTACGGTTAAGCACCTTATGCTCATACACTCCTGAAATCTTCTTGGGAAGCCATATTTTACGCACACCGTAGTGATAATAAAGTCCTGCCTGCGCTCCCCAGCAGATATGAAAAGTGGAGGTAACATTGGCCTTGGTCCAATCCATAATCTCCGTTAATTCCTGCCAGTACTCAACCTCTTCAAAATCCATGTGTTCAATCGGAGCTCCCGTAATAATCATTCCGTCAAACTTCTTATGCTTAATCTCATCAAATGTAATATAGAACTGATTAAGATGGGACGCAGCCGTATGTTTGGAGGTATAGGTCGCTGTCTGCAAAAAAGTAATGTCAATCTGTAAAGGAGTGTTGGATAATGCACGAAGTATCTGCACCTCCGTATCCTCCTTAAGAGGCATGAGATTAAGAATCACAATCTCAAGCGGCCTTATATCCTGTGAAATCGCTCTTTCCTCATCCATTACAAATATATTTTCATTTTCAAGAACTGCCTTGGCAGGCAGATTATTCTGAGTTCTGATAGGCATATCTATTCATTCCTTCCTATAAGTTCCAAAAATTCTTCCTCTGAAATAATAGGAATGTTAAGCTCCTTGGCTTTTTTATTTTTAGAAGAATTGCTGGTAGTATCATTATTAATAAGGTAATCGGTTTTAGAGGTTACTGAGCCCGTTACTTTTGCACCGAGACTCTCTATTAAAGCCTTAACCTCATCCCTGTTTGCAAAGTGATTAACAGAACCGGTAATAACGAAATTCTTTCCTGCAATACCGGAGCTCATATCCCGTTCTTCCTGTTTAAGTGTTAATTCGTTAAGAAGCTCATAAAATCTCCTGTTATTATCTTCATTACTAAAATAATCGGAAAAAGCTTTAGCTAACACCTCACCTATTCCATCTATTTCAAGAAGCTGTTCCACAGTTACATTTACTATATCGTCAACTTCGTCATTAAAATTCATACAGATAAGCTTTGCATTTGCAAGTCCGATGCCTGCAATACCAAGACCGTAAATAACTCTTGCAAGAGTTGTAATTCTTGAAGCATTAACTGATTCAATAATATTGTCATAGGATTTCTGACCGAAGCCCTCCATTTCCACAATATCAGCCTTGAATCTGTCCAAGTGATACAAATCCGTATAATCCTTAATAAAACCCCTGTCAATAAATTTCTCCAGCGTCTGCTCTGAAATTCCGTCAATATTCATTGCATTTCTTGTAACAAAATGTGCAAAACGCTTAATATGCTTTGCCTGACAGTCAGGATTCGTACAGTACAGTGCCTCCGCCCCTGCCGAAGCAGCAATTTCCGTTCTTCCTTTGCATACAGGACAGGTCTTTGGTATAGCAAGTGAATTGCTCCTTGTCAGATTCTCTCCAATCTGCGGAATAATCATATTTGCCTTGTATACGGTAATTCTGTCACCGATTCCTAACTGCAAATCCCTTACTATGCTTACATTATGGACACTTGCCCTTGATACTGTTGTACCCTCAAGCTCCACCGGGTCAAAAACGGCAACCGGATTAATAAGTCCCGTTCTTGACGCACTCCACTCAATCTCACGAAGCGTAGTCTCTGCCGTCTCATCCGCCCACTTAAATGCAATTGCATTTCTTGGGAATTTGGACGTTGCTCCGAGGGATTCTCCGTATGCAATATCGTCATATAATAAAACCAGTCCGTCAGACGGAAAATCATTGGTCTTAATCTTTTCGGAAAAATCCTCCACTGCCCGTGGAATTGAATCCCCGTTGACTATTCTGTGCTCAACAACCTCAAAGCCCTGATTTGCAAGCCATTTGAACTGCTCTGCCCTTGAATTATGGAAATCCACTCCATCCGCCCTGATCAAAGCAAATGCCGCAAGTCTTACATTACGCTGTGCCGTTATCTCATTATTGAGCTGCCTTACCGAGCCGCTGCAAAGATTTCTCGGATTCTTGTATTTGTCCTCTTCCTTAGTAATTGAAGCATTAATTTTCTCAAAATCCGAATAGGTAATAATTGCTTCACCTCTCAGAATAAGATTGCCTTTAAACGGTATTCTGAGCGGAAGATTCTTAAATACCCTTGCATTCTGTGTAATAACCTCTCCGACATATCCGTTGCCCCTCGTAACTGCCTTAACAAGCTCTCCGTCATTATAGGTAAGAACAACGGTAAGGCCGTCCAGTTTCCATGAAAGTATTGAATCATGGACTCCCGCAAATTCAGCAAGTGCCTCCACAGACTTAGTCTTATCAAGGCTTAGCATCGGTACCTCATGTTCCTCCTTCGGGAGCTCACTTAAAACCTCGTATCCTACTCTTTCTGTCGGGCTTCCTGCCATTCTGATACCTGTCTCATTTTCCAAAGCCACAAGTTCATCATACAGTCTGTCATATTCATAATTACTCATTAGTTCATCAGTTCCGGAATAATACACCTTAGCTGCTTCATTGAGTATATCTGTTAATTCTTTAATTCTCTCCTGCTTATTCATAATCTCTCCCAATCTGCTGTCCAAGCTCAGTCAAATCGTGACCGGTTATTTCCGCAATATCCCCCGGCTTCATGTCATTAACATTAATGTTCATAATACGGATTCTCTGCAATTTAATTACTTTATATCCAAATGCTCCGCACATTCGTCTAATCTGTCTGTTAAGTCCCTGAATAAGTATTATTCCAAAGCTTCTGTTATCAATACGCCTTATCCTGCACGGTGCAGTCCTGACCTTTGTCCCCGTTGCCCTGTTTGTAATTAAAACGCCTCTTTCCATTTCTTTTAGAAAAGAACCCGTAATATCACGGTCAACCCTTACAATATATTCCTTCTCATGTCCCTCTGCCGCCTTAAGAATGGAATTCATAAGTCCACCGTCATTAGTAAGCAGCATTAAGCCCTCTGAATCCTTATCAAGTCTTCCAACAGGATACAATCGTAAGTTCTCCGGAATAAAGCCTCCTATTCCCTCTCCCTGTTCATCGGAAAGCGAACTTATATATCCGACCGGCTTATAAAAGGCAAATACCCTGTACTCACAAAGCAGACTGACTGTTTTCCCATCAACTGCTACAGACTGTCCGTCAAGCACCTTCGTTCCATTACCTGCCTGTATACCATCCACTGTTACCCTGCCCTGTTCAACAAGACTGTCAGCGGCCCTGCGGGAGCAATATCCTGCCATACTTAAATATTTATTAATTCTTATACCGTTATTATCGCTCAAAATAGTTCACCTGAATTTATAATTATTTTATTGTACCATAAATTCATTAATTATGAAACCAAAATAAAAAAATATTGCCTAATCTTCACAAATATATTATTATATGTGAGTAAGTTGTGCGTTTGTAGCTCAGTGGATAGAGCACCGGTTTCCGGAGCCGGGTTGTCGGGGGTTCGATTCCCTCCAGACGCAGTCAGCCGCAGGACATAAATCCTGCGGCTGTTTTTATATCTTATTGTAAATTATCTGTTGAAAATCAGAAAATACATGCCGAATGCATTTAAGAAGCCTATTAATACTCCTGCAACCACCTGGACCAGAGTATGTCCGACAAACTCCTTAAGCTTAACCTCAGGAAGCTTCTTGGAATTAAAAAGTTCAAATTCCCTAATCATCTCATTCAGTATAACCGACTGTTTGCCTGTCTCCATTCTTACGCCCATTGCGTCATGACAGACAATAATTGCAAGAATCGCCGTAATTGCAAACTGGACACTTCCCGTTCCGTAGTATAACGCACATATCACTGTAAGGGAGGACACTGTCGCCGAATGTCCGCTTGGCATTCCGCCATCCCCGAAAAGACGGCTGATTTCAAATTTCTTATTAATCACGGCATGTATAATTACTTTCAAAACCTGTGCAATAAACCATGATGAAACTCCGGTAATTAAAAACGGGTTTGTAACCAAATCCAAAAACCAATTCATAAATTGTATCCTTCCTATCCTTTGTAGCACCTTAACTTTAAATATTCTAACATTTTTTAAATAATAAAACAATACCAAAGCTTTTGTTGCTTTGCTGCATGTAATGAATTTTTCCAAAAAAATATTTGACTTAACTCGGAACAATCTGCTATAATCCAACTCGTCGCGTAGCCAAGGGCGTAAATCCAGATTAGGGTTTACGCCTTTTTTGTTACGCCGGAATACAGGTTGTGGCAGCTTTCCTTAAAAGACTCCTACTGTTTCAAGGAGGTTAACATGAAAAAAGAAACAACAACTAACAAATTAGGAACAATGAAAATCAACAGACTTATGCTGTCAATGGGCATTCCCATGATTCTATCCATGATGCTGCAGGCAGTATATAATATTGTTGACAGTGCCTTTGTATCAAATATGCCGGGCAATGGAGAAATGGCTTTAAATGCACTTACGCTTGCCTTTCCGGTTCAAATGCTTATGGTTGCAATAGGAATCGGCACGGGTGTCGGAGCAAACGCACTTCTCTCCAAAAGCATTGGTGAGGGCGATTATGAAAAAGCGGGCAGAGCAGCCGGAAACTCAATGTTTCTCGGACTTGTAATTTATATATGCTTCCTTCTTTTCGGACTGTTCGGTGTTGATATATATGCTTCAACACAGACCTCAAATCCGGAAATCAGGAAAATGGTAGTTGATTATCTGAGAATCTGCTGTACTGCCTCAATGGGCATTGTATTTTTCTCAGTTTTCGAGAAGCTGTTACAGGCAGCAGGACATTCCGTTTATTCAACCATTGCACAAATTGCCGGTGCAGTAATCAATGTAATTCTTGACCCGGTTCTTATATACGGATTACTCGGGTTTCCTGCACTCGGAGTAAGCGGAGCCGCTTATGCAACAATAATCGGTCAGATTGTGTCCGCATTATTGGGACTTATCTTCCATTTACGAAAGAACAGGGAATTTTCAAGCAGTTTAAAAACATTGAAGCCTGACTTAAAAATAATTAAGGGAATCTATTCAATAGGACTTCCTGCGATTATTGCCCAGGCTCTTATGTCTATTATGACCTACGGAATGAATATTATTCTCGGCAGGGTGAGCGAATCGGCAGTTACGGCCTATGGTCTGTATTATAAGGTACAGCAGTTCGTTCTTTTTGCGGCATTCGGACTTCGTGACGCAATTACACCTATTGTATCATTTAATCATGGAATGAAGAGCAAAGAAAGAGTCAGTGAGGGCATTAAATACGGTCTTATCTACACAACAGCCATAATGCTTATCGGTCTTCTGATTATTGAAATCTGTGCTGTGCCTTTCTCCAAAATGTTTGGTCTGTCAGGCGAAACACAGTCCATGTGTATATCTGCAATGCGCCTTATTTCAATAAGCTTTATTTTTGCAGGTATAAATATTGCCTTTCAGGGAATTTTCCAGGCATTGGACGGAGGTTTGGAATCGCTTATAATCTCCGTTTTAAGACAGTTTGTATTTGTACTGCCTGTTGCATGGGCCTTCTCGCTTCTTGCACAGAGGTCAACAGATATGCTGTGGACAGTATGGCTCACATTTATTATTGCAGAGCTCCTTTCCTGCATTATTGCTGCTTTATTAATGAAAAAAATAAACCGCAGGGTAATATCTGAATTAGAAGATGTTAGTTGGATGGACTACACCGGACAATACTGCTAATGCTGAATACCAAATAAATTATAATGACCGGATGGTTTTACGCCCGTCCGGTCATTTTGTCTCTCTGTTACTGATTAGAAATTTCCCCAAAAAAATTTTGAATATGCTGATAAGCGTTTTGTCGAAAAATATCCTTATTCTCCTCGGACAATTCGCCGCTAAACAGCCATCTCTGTGCAAAGCAGTAAATCGGTGCATAATATTTTACAGCGAGGTATTTACTATCTGCCTTTTTAAGGAAACCATAATTTATAAGCATTGAAAATACTTTTTCCTGAAATTTTAACGGTTTTTCAAACATCCATAAATCATACAAACAGCTGATTTTAGCATTATTAAATTGTTCAATTAATAACAGTCTCATCATCTTATTGCAAAAATCATCCATCAGATATTTTTCAAAAAAGCATTCACAGACCTTGTCATAGAAATTCCCCTCCGCCTGCTTCATTGGCTGTTCCATACTCTTTTCCAATTGCTCCATCATTCCCACTGCCGTATTTTCAAACTGTAACAGCAGTTCATCAAATATCTCCTGCTTATTTTTAAAATGATAATAAACTGAACTCTCCTTAATCTGTACATATTTACAGATATCTCTAATAGACACGGCAGAATATCCGTTTTGCGAAAACAGGTTTAATGATGTGTCGAGAATTTTCTGTTTGGTTTTGTTCATTATTGTGTCCCCTTCATCTAACGGTTGTTAGAGATATTTTATTTAACAACCGACAGAATGTCAAGAGATTGAAGAAGTACGATTCAGATATTTTTTCTCACGCGTCTCCTGCTTTCTTTTTCAACGCTGCAAACCTCCTGTCCGTTTCGTCCTGAAGTCGTTTAACAACCTCTGCGTACTCCGCCTTTTGCAAATGTCTGGTTCGTCCCATCATGGCAAGCCAGTCATGCACAGGAAGCTTCTTACCCACCTTCCCAGGGTCATAGGAAAGTCTGGTAACGCCC
>JBGVLM010000052.1:0-29199 GCA_045124255.1 Butyrivibrio sp.
TTCATAGCATGAGCCTCCGGTTTGTAATTGTTTCTAGCAACTCAATTATACCAAAACCTTCGGTTTCATGCTATTTTTATGCCAGTTATTATTGAATTTTCAAGGTGCATAGGCACATTTTAATGTGCGAAGTTTGAGTTAAAGAAATTGGGATTTCAGTACGAGAAGGATATGTAGATTTCGCCTGTTTAGTCAATACGATTTTTCTGTCGGCAGGACTTTTTGTTGAAATAATCTTTCTTCTATGTTAAACTGTGAGAGACTATGAGAAAAAGGCATATTGCCTTTAAGAGTGAAGGAGATTGCATAGGTATGGAACAGTATAAACAGGAATTTATAGAATTTATGGTGGACTGCAAGGTCCTCAAATTCGGAGACTTTGTTACAAAGAGCGGAAGAAAGACACCTTTCTTCATCAATACGGGATTTTACCGTACAGGCTCACAGTTAAGAAAACTTGGACAGTATTATGCTACAGCAATTAAAGAGAAGTATGGTACTGATTTTGATATTTTATTTGGACCGGCATATAAGGGAATTCCTCTTTCAGTAACAACTGCTGCCGCACTTGATGAGATGTATGGTGCTGAGGTAGGCTATTGCTCTAACCGTAAAGAGGTTAAGGACCATGGAGATACGGGAATCCTTCTCGGAAGTCCTATTGAGGATGGCAACAAGGTTGTTATTATTGAAGATGTTACAACGGCAGGAACCTCAATTGAAGAGACACTTCCGATTATTAAGGCACAGGGTGACGTTGATGTGGTTGGCCTTGTTGTATCCGTTGACAGAATGGAAAGAGGCAAGGGAAGCAAGAGCGCTCTTAAGGAGATTGAAGAGAAATACGGAATTAAGACAACTGCAATTGTAACAATGGCAGATGTTATCGAGCATTTATATAACAGGCCATATAAGGGTCAGGTAATTATTGATGATACACTTAAAGCTGCCATTGATGATTATTATGCTCAGTATGGTGCAGAACAGTAAGATTTGGAGGAATTTACTTGTCCGGATTTATTAAGGATAGTAATACCAGAAGAGTAATAAGTATTGTTCTGTTTATAATTTATGGCTGTGTTTTGATATATTTTTTGTTTTTTGCAGAGAATATGGGCAGAAACACAGTGAGGGATTATAGCCTTAATCTTGTACCCTTCCATGAGATTAGGAGATTTGTTGTCAACAGGCATACGTTGGGAAATTATGCAGTCTGGGTGAATATAGCCGGTAATGTGGCGGCATTCATACCCTTTGGATTATTTATAATCCCTGTAACGGGAAGGCGGATTGGTTTTTTGGAGGCAGCGGTAATGACCTTTGATATATCGCTTTGTGTTGAGATTATACAGCTTATAACTAAGGTCGGAAGCTTTGATGTGGATGATTTGATTCTCAATACAATCGGTGGTCTGATTGGAGCAGGAATATATACAATGCACATTAAGATTGAAAGGAATAAATCACATGGCAAAATACAGATATAAATTCTCCACCAGAAAACACAGTATTGGAGGCGTTATATCCACTATTATGTTTGCGGGCGCGGCTGCGTTATTAATATGGGCAGTTGTTGTTTCGTATCAGGCAAACGGTAAGGGCGGAAGTCTTGTCGGTGAAATAGCCCTTACATCATTTGCAGTTGCTTTTTTTGGAATGATAATAGGAATGTTAAGCTATAAAGAATCTGACAGATATTACACATTTTCTTTTGTTGGGTCTTTACTTAACGGTATTATGTCGATTATTATGTTTATGTTATTTGTTGTAGGATTATAGAAAAGGAGTTTTTTAAAATGGCAAAAGTAGGAATTGTAATGGGTAGTGACTCAGACCTTGGGGTAATGAGTAAGGCTGCAGAAATCTTGGAGAAATTCGGTATTGATTATGAGATGACAATTATATCAGCTCATCGTATGCCGGATGTATTTTTTGACTATGCAAATAAGGCAGAAGAGAAGGGAATTAAGGTAATCATTGCCGGAGCGGGCGGAGCAGCTCATTTACCGGGTATGTGTGCGGCTATTTTCCCAATGCCTGTTGTAGGTGTGCCTATTCATACACAGTCACTTGGAGGCGTTGATTCACTTTATTCAATTGTTCAGATGCCAAGCGGAATTCCTGTGGCAACTGTTGCGATTAACGGTGGTGCCAATGCAGGACTTATGGCAGCAAAGATTCTTGCTGTTTCAGATGATGAGCTTCTTACAAAATTAAAAGAATACAAAGAAGATTTAAAAGCCGGCGTTATGAAGAAGAAAGACAAGATTGAAAACGTTGGTTACAAAAAATACATGGAGGAAATGTAAAATGGATTACAAGAAAGCCGGAGTTGATATTGAAGCAGGTTATAAGTCAGTAGAACTTATGAAAGAGTATGTTAAGGGAACAATGCGTCCTGAGGTAATGGGCGGCATTGGCGGATTCTCAGGAGCATTCTCAATGAATGCAATTAAGGATATGGAGAATCCTGTTCTTTTATCCGGAACTGACGGTTGCGGAACTAAGGTTAAATTAGCTTTTATCATGGACAAGCATGATACAATCGGTATTGACGCAGTTGCAATGTGCGTTAACGACGTTGCATGTGCCGGCGGCGAGCCATTGTTTTTCCTTGATTATATTGCATGCGGCAAGAACTATCCTGAGAAGATTGCAACAATCGTTAAGGGTGTTGCTGAAGGCTGTAAGCAGGCAGGAGCAGCACTTGTCGGCGGAGAGACTGCTGAACATCCGGGACTTATGCCTGAGGATGAGTATGATTTAGCAGGCTTTGCGGTTGGTGTTGTTGATGAGAAGGACTTAATTACAGGTAAGGAAATTCAGGACGGTGACGTACTTGTCGGTATCAAGTCATCAGGCGTTCACAGCAACGGATTCTCACTTGTCCGTAAGGTTTTCAATATGGATAAAGAGACTCTTGATACATATTATGATTCACTCGGAAGAACTCTCGGAGAAGCACTTTTAGAGCCTACAAGAATCTATGTTAAGGCACTTAAAGCAGTTAAGGACGCAGGCGTAAGGGTAAGAGGCTGCAGCCATATTACAGGCGGCGGATTCTATGAGAATATTCCTAGAATGCTTCCTGACGGAATCAGAGCAGAGGTTAAGAAGGACAGCTATGAAATTCCTGCAATTTTCAAAATGCTGGCTGAGAAAGGAAATATTGCAGAGGAGATGATGTACAACACCTTTAACATGGGTGTAGGTATGTGCCTTGCAGTAAGACCTGAGGACGCAGATAAGACAATTGAAGCAATTAACGCAGCAGGAGAGGAAGCTTTTGTTCTCGGTAAGGCAGTTGCAGGTGAAAAGGGTGTAACAATATGCTGAAAATCTTAGTTTTGGTATCGGGAGGAGGAACCAACCTCCAGGCAATAATTGATGCGATTGATAACGGAGCAATAAGAAATGCGGAAATTAAGGCTGTAATCAGCAATAATGCAGGTGCTTATGCCCTTACAAGAGCAAAAGAGCATGGCATTGCGGCAGAGTGCATTTCGCCTAAGAGTTACGAAAACAGGGAAGCTTTTAATGAAGCACTTTTAAACGGTGTTAATAAATATAATCCTGATTTGATTGTTCTTGCAGGCTTCCTCGTAGCAATTCCTGCGGCAATGGTTGAGGCATACAGAAACCGGATTATTAATATACATCCGTCATTAATTCCGTCCTTCTGCGGAAAAGGCTTTTACGGACTTAAGGTACATGAGGCGGCACTTGCAAGAGGCGTTAAGGTAACGGGTGCAACCGTTCACTATGTGGACGAGGGAACTGATACAGGCACAATTATTTTGCAGAAGCCTGTAATGATTGAAGAAGGAGATACTCCTGAAATTCTCCAGAAAAGAGTTATGGAGCAGGCGGAGTGGATTATCCTTCCAAAAGCAATTGATATGATTGCCAACAACGAAATATAAGGAGAATTATATGAAGGTACTTATTGTAGGAAGCGGCGGACGTGAGCATGCGATTGCTTATGCCTGTTCAAAAAGCTCAAGAGTAGATAAAATATACTGCGCTCCGGGTAATGCCGGAATCGGTCAGATTGCAGAATGTGTTCCGATTGGTGCAATGGAATTTGATAAATTGGTAAGCTTTGCCAAAGAGCATGCAATTGATTTAACCGTAATCGGTATGGATGACCCATTGGTTGGCGGCGTTGTTGATGTGTTTGAGGCAGAAGGCTTAAAGGTATTCGGTCCTCGTAAAAATGCAGCAATACTTGAAGGCTCCAAAGCATTTTCCAAGGATTTAATGAAGAAATACAATATTCCTACAGCGGCTTATGAGACATTTACATCCGCTGATGACGCCCTTAATTACCTTGAAACGGCAGAATTCCCAATCGTTCTTAAGGCTGACGGTCTTGCACTTGGTAAGGGTGTTTTAATCTGCAATACCAAGGAGGAAGCACAGGAGGGCGTTAAGACTCTTATGCTTGACAAACAGTTTGGTTCAGCAGGGGATAAGATTGTGGTTGAAGAATTCATGGTCGGACGTGAGGTATCGGTTCTGTCTTTTGTAGACGGTAATACGATTAAGATTATGTCCTCAGCACAGGACCATAAGCGTGCAAAGGACGGCGATGAAGGACTTAATACTGGCGGAATGGGTACTTTTTCACCAAGTCCGTTCTATACAGCAGAGGTTGATGAGTTCTGTCATAAATATATTTATCAGGCAACAGTTGACGCAATGAAGGCTGAAGGCAGAGAATTCAAGGGAGTAATTTTCTTTGGTTTAATGCTTACACCGAAGGGACCGAAGGTGCTTGAATATAATGCAAGATTTGGTGACCCTGAGGCTCAGGTTGTCCTTCCGAGACTTAAAAACGATATTATCGATGTTTTTGAGGCATGTGTTGACGGAACGCTTGATAAGCTTGATTTACAGTTTGAGGACAATGCATGTGTATGTGTAGTCCTTGCTTCAGACGGATATCCTCTTGCTTATGAGAAGGGTAAGCTTATTACGGGCTTTGAGAATTTTGAAAATAATGACGGCTATTATTGCTTCCATGCAGGCACAAAGCTTACTGATGAAGGAATTGTAACCAATGGCGGACGTGTTCTTGGCATTACTGCAAAGGGTGCAACCCTTAAAGAGGCAAGAGCTAATGCTTACGAAGCGACTAAGTGGATCAGCTTTGAGAACAAATATATGCGTAATGACATTGGCAAAGCCATTGATGAAGCATAATTTTCACAAAAAAATCATAAATGGTAATACATGGAATTGCAGTCAAAAGGTTGACCTTTAGACTGCAATTTTTTATAATATGTTTGTTGTAAAAAATCAACAAAGGAAGAAGAATATGTCTGAAAATACAAAAATTAACACAATAAAAAGATTTATATGCTTTATTCTGCTTTTTGCAATGAGCATTAGTTTCTGCGGCGGTATTGCTGTTGATGTGTATGCTGATGAGACGGAGAGTACAACTCAGGCAGAGACAACTACTGAAGCAGAGACAACGCAGCCGGAGACAACTACGCAGGATACCGGATTTGAACAGTCAATTGCGGCATTCCCTGAATCCTATAAGACATTGCTGAGGGCACTGCATGAAGCACATCCTAATTGGCAGTTCGTTGCATTTAATACGGGGCTTGACTGGACGAATGATGTGCTTAAGAATGAAATGAAGTTAGCAAAAAATCTCATGCCTAATAAAACAATGGGAATTAACGGTAAATGGTTTAAAACTCCTACGGCGTGGAAGGACTTTGAAATGTCAGGTGCGTTTAACTGGACCAGTAATGACTGGGTTGAGCTGTGCGGCGGCGGATGGGTTCAGGCGTCAGAGGAAGCGGTTGCTTATGTAATGGATCCGAGAAACTGGCTGACGGAGGAGAATATTTTTCAGTTTGAGATGTTAAGTTTTAATGAAACATATCAGACATATGATGTTCTTAAGAAAATGATGGATGACACCTTTATGGATTGCGATTATGCTGTTGTGGGGGGGACCGATAACAAAACCTATGCGGCGGTTCTGTTGGAAGCGGGCAAGACCTACGGCGTAAGTCCGATTCATTTATGTGCGAGACTTATTCAGGAAAAGGGTAAGGGTACATATAATTCCACAACCGGAAAATTTGAGTTAACGGATAAGCTTGCGTCCGGTCAGAAGGGAACAGATGGTGTTACATACTATAATTTTTTTAATATAGGAGCTTCGGGAAGTACAGCAGAGGCGGTACTTAAGAATGGTATTGCAGAAGCACAGAAGTCAGGCTGGACTACCCAGTATAAGGCAATTATGGGCGGTGCCGAAAAGGTATCAACCGATTATATTAAAATAGGTCAGGATACAATATATTTCCAGAAATTCAGTGTTGTTAACCCTTCATATTATTACTGGAAGCAGTATATGCAGAATCTGCTTGCTCCTGTTAATGAGGGCTACAATGTGCGTAATGCATATATGAATAACGGAATTTTGGATTCCAATTTTGTTTTCAGAATACCGATTTACAATAATATGCCGGCTGCCGCATGTACAATGCCGGAAGGGGATGGAAATCCTAACTATAAGCTTAGCAGTATTTCACTTACAGGAACAACAATTGAGGGAAAGACATCTAATTTAAGTCTTACTCCTACATTTTATCTTGATACGGACACATATTCGGTAATTGTGCCATACGAAACAATTAAGGTCAATATCAGTGCGGCAGCAATTGCTTCCACTACTTCCACGATATCGGGAACGGGAACACACAACCTGAATGTCGGTAAGAATTCCTTTAAAATAGTATGCAAGTCGGAGTATGGAGTATCTAAGACCTACACTGTCAATGTGACGAGAAGTGAGGGAAGTACATACCTTACCAGCCTGAGTACCTCATGCGGAAGTGTTAAAGAAAGCTTTGATAAGCTTAAAAATGAATATACAATATCAGTAGATAATAAGGTTGAAACTATTGATTTGTACTATGGTACGGAATCTTCAATAGCATATACCGAATATGTTATTGACGGAACGGCAGCACAGTGCACCGGCGGAACAATAGCAGGAATTAAACTGAAGGAAGGACTTAATACTGTTTCAATAAATGTTTATCCTTCATCAACCGATAAATCAACGAAGAGAACCTATACGGTCAAAATAACCAAATACACGCAGATAACTGTTAATTTCAAGTCATTACAGGCTGATACAGCCAATAAGCTTGTAAATGGATTTACATTGGGAGATACCGTTACTAATGCATCAGCGAGACTTGAGGTTATTAACGGTTCAGTTGTTATCAAGGATTCAAAGGGCAATGTAAAGGCCGGTGACGCAGTTATCGGAACGGGTGATTTGTTGTGTATCATGGATGGAAATGGATTTGAGTATGCAAGATATACAATAATCATTTATGGTGATGTTAACGGAGACGGCAAGATTGATTTGTTCGACTTTGCCTACGTTAAAAAGGTGATTCTTGAAAATAGCGGCCTTTCGGGAGTTTATCTTATTGCAGGAGACGCTTATCAGCAGTCACAGGGAATAAACCTGTTTGATTTTGCAATAATTAAGAAATACATCCTTGAAAAAGAGCCAATACCACAGATTAGGGAGGTGGCACAATGAAAATAAAAAGAATGGTATCGTATGTGTTGGTCGGAATAATGGCATTTCTTATGATGGCAGGTATGAATGTTAATACCGTAAAGGCCGCAGGAGAGAGCGTGATTGTTACAGTCAGTACAACGGATGTTATTGTCGGCAAGGACGTTAATGTATCAGTTACCCTGAACTGTCCAACCGGCTTATATGCAGCAATGTTTGAACTTAAATATGATGCGTCAATGTTTACCTATGTGAGTGGTGACGCAGGCGGAAGTTCATATTCGGGAAGCATACCGATTAATTATATGGAATCCGGTGTGCCGACAAGTGTAACATGGAATTTTACATTCAGGGCTGCTAAGACGGGTACCGGTGGATTCACAATAGCAGGGGACACATTTATTGATAAGAATGTTGCAGGATTTACTCCATCATATCAGAATGCTTCGGTTAAGGTATGGGCACAGGGTTCAGATGACGCAACACTCAGTACACTACAGGTTGCAGGGGCAGCACTCAGTCCTGCTTTTGCAAAATGGACAATGCAGTACACCGTGTATGTAGGAACAGAGGTTACGTCCGTTGATGTTGTGGCAGCAGCTTCGCAGGGCGGCAGAACGGAGATTAACGGGAATACATCGAATCTTGTATATGGCAATAATGTAATAACCGTTACCTCATATGCGCCAAACGGCAAAACAATGACGTATACAATTACGGTAGTCAGACCCGAACCGCCAACCGAACCGCCAACCACCGAGCCGCCAACCGAGCCGCCGAAGTGGTCAGAGGTAAAGCTTAACGGTTCAACATACCATGTCAGTTCGGATTATTCCAATGAGATGGTTCCTGAGGGCTTCGAGGCCAATGTTATTGAATATGGTGAAAATGAAGTGCTTGCAGCAACGAACAGTAAGCTGAAAATGCAGCTGCTTTACCTTGTTGATGAGGAATCAAACGGAAACTTCTATATATACGATTCCGAAGAAAAAAGCTTTTATCTGTTTACATATATTGACTTTGTTGAGAATAGATATATTTTAATAGATACTGATAAAGCTGATGTAATGCCTTCAGATACAAAGAATGGCACGATTACAATTGGCGAGAAGGAAATAAAAGCATTAATCAATTCAGAGGATTCAGGTTTTGCGTATTTCTATGCAGTAAACCAAAACGGTACATACAGCTGGTATTGTTATGATAATGTAGAGAAAACAATACAGAGAGTTGCGAATACCAATATGAATGCAGTTGAGGAAGAAACAACCAGTGCCGCAGAAGAGACTGTGACCACAGTTTTGGAAAGCACGCAGAATTATTCCTCTGAGAATGAATCCTTAAAGGACGCTAATGAGGGACTTATAAAAATCAGAAATATTGCGATTGCAGTTGCGGGAGTTCTTCTTGTAGTATTGATTGGTCTGATTGTAGTGCTCATTGCACATAAATCTGAGAAGAAGCATGCTATTTCTGATGAGAAAATTAATTATGGCAAAATCGAGGATGAAATGGAAAAGTCCGAGACGGAAGTTGATGAGAATACGGAAGAATTGACAGATGAACCGGCTGATAACAAAGATATGTCAGACGCTGAGGCACAAATCGCGGCCGCTGCGGAGGAAATGTCTGCGGCACTTGATGAAGAACCACAGGAGCCTGTAATCGAAGAGATGGAGGAGGAAGTGGTTGAGGAGATAGATGTTGATAACGCTGTCTCTGATACAGAGCCTACAAGAGATGAAATTGACTCTTTTAACAGGGAGGCTGACGGAATGGAAGCAGCAGAGCCGGTTGAAGAAGTTTCTCTTGAAGAGGACGAAGATTTTTTATAAAGAATAAATAAAAAGTTTATAGAAATATTATTATTGTAGGAAGAGCGGAATATTGCTTTTCCTACATTTTTTTGTTATAGTGGTTATATAACAGAAGAGGTGATGTAATGTATATTACAATAGACTTTAACAGTAATGAAGCAATTTATCTGCAGCTGTGCAATCAGATTATATTTCAGATTGCTACCGAGCAGATTAAAGAGGGAGAATCGCTTCCGTCCGTGAGACAGTTAGCTGACACAATCGGCATTAATATGCATACCGTAAATAAGGCGTATTCCGTTCTGCGTGAGCAGGGATATATTAAGCTTGACAGAAGGCATGGTGCAGTAATTGCGGTTGATATGAACAGACTTTCAGCATTGAAGGAGCTGTCGGAATCACTTCGGGTTATTATTGCCAGAGCGTTGTGCAGAAATGTATCAACCGAAGAGATACATCTGCTTGTTGATGATATAATAGAAGAATTTAATGCGTAATATATAGGAGGATATACTATGCTGTGTGAGAAATGCAGAAAGAATCAGGCGACTTTTCATTATACAGAGGTTGTTAACGGTGTTAAGAATGAACATCATCTCTGTAGTGAATGTGCAGCAAATACAGATATAAGCTATTATTCAAGTGTTTTTGATAATGACCAGTTTGGCAAACTTTTGTCGGGAATTCTGGGAGGCCAGCTTTTTGCAGGAGAGAAGGAGGCGGACCCGGCAGGGAATGTCCAGTGTCCGACCTGCAGGATGACTTACGGACAGTTTGTGAAGAATTCGAGTTTTGGCTGCCCGGACTGTTATGATGTGTTCGGTCCGCTTATCGAAGACAAGATTAAGAAACTTCAGGGAAGCAATATACATCAGGGCAAACGTCCGATGCTCTACAACAGAGAACATGAAGACGATATGATAACGGAAACTGCCGCCGATACGGAAAAAGATTTACAGAAGGAAATTGATTTTCTGTCTAAGAAACTTAAGGATGCCGTATATATTGAGGATTTTGAAGAAGCGGCAAGACTTAGGGATTTAATAGCAGAACTTAAGGCGAGGGAGGATTGCAATGAATAAATGGTATGATAAAACAGGAGCCAATGATGATGTAGTCCTTTCAAGCAGAATACGTCTTGCAAGAAATTTTTCAAACTATGTATTTGCGGACAGACTTTCCGAGGAAGCAGCAGCACGGATGGTTAACTCTGTAGCGGACAGATTTAAGAGTGATTATGCAGATGAATACGACTGCATATATATGAATAACTGTAATGAGAGAAAGAAAAAGGCACTTAAGGAGAGAAGGCAGATAAGTCATGCGCTTCTTAACGGAAGCAATAAAGCAGTGCTGTTATCTAAGGATGAATCGGCGGCAATAATGCTTAACGCCGAGGACCATGTCAGAATACAGGTGCTTGCAAACGGCATGAATCTGGAGTCATGCTTTAAACGTGCCAATGAAATTGATGATTATATTGATTCTAATTTTGACTATGCTTTTTCAGAGAAATACGGCTATAAAACAACCTTTCCAACCAATGTCGGAACCGGCTTAAGAGCCGGCTATACACTGCACCTTCCGGGACTTACGGAGGCGAAGCGGATTTCTCAGATTAGCACGGAACTCGGACGTTTTGGAATGAAGCTTAAGGTTCTGTACGGAGATGATGTGGGGTATGGTAATTTATACCAGATTGCAACACAGAAAACTCTCGGACAGACTGAGAAAGAAATTATGAGTGATTTAAATGATATTGTTAATCAGATTGTCAGTCAGGAAAGAGAACAGCGCCGCTATATTTATGAAAAAGACAAAGTTCAGATGGAAGACACGGTCTACAAATCCTACGGAGTTTTAAAATATGCCAGAAAGATTCCGTTAAGGGATGCAATGACTTTATTATCTGAGATAATGCTTGGCAGCTCTCTCGGTATTATAACCTTTGACAGAACAGGCAGCTTCAGTCTTAATAAAATGATTATGGATATACAGCCGGCAGTAATTAATAATACTGTTAACAGGGCTATTTCCGTGGATGAAACGGATATTATAAGGGCACAGTATATTAGAAATAACTGTCCGGACATTATATAGAGCAGGAGGCAATTATGCAGAGTGGATTTACAAAGAAAGCAGAAGAGGTTTTGCGTAATGCAGCAGTTGCAGCAACCGAATTCGGTCATGGCAGCATTGGCAGTGAGCATATTCTGCTTGGTTTAATCAGAACAAAGGATTGTCAGGCGGGGGAGATTCTTCTGGACGCCGGACTTGAAGAGGATAAATTAATCGAAATTATTCATCAGGTAATTAACAGCAGTGCAGTGGGTTTAAGGGAGCCTGACAGCTACACACCGAGAGCCGCAAAGGTTCTTGAAAATGCGAGAAGAGAGGCGAAACGTTTTGGTGCTAATCTTATCGGAAGTGAGCATATACTTATTGGTATAATCAAGGAGCCTGACAGTGTGGCAGCAAGACTGATGTCAACTCTTGGAATTAATTTACAGAAGGTTTACATCAGCCTTATGGTGTCAATGGGGCAGGACAGTTCGGCATATAAAGATGAAGTGCCGGGCAAGAATAACCGCAGGAAATCGGCAACGGCAACGCTTGACCAGTATAGCAGGGATTTAACAAAGCTTGCTGCTGAGGGAAAGCTTGACCCTGTAATCGGAAGGGAACAGGAGATTCAGAGGGTAATTCAGATTAGCAGCAGAAGGACCAAGAATAATCCGTGCCTCGTTGGAGAACCGGGAGTCGGCAAGACAGCAATTGTTGAAGGACTTGCCATTAAGATAGTAGAAGGTAATGTACCTGATACAATTAAGGATAAGAGGCTGCTCACACTTGATTTATCCGGAATGATTGCAGGTTCCAAATACCGTGGTGAATTTGAGGAGCGCATAAAAAGAGTAATTGCCGAGGTCAGAAGCTCAGGCAATGTTATACTGTTTATTGATGAGCTGCATACAATTATCGGTGCCGGAGGAGCAGAAGGAGCAATTGACGCTTCGAATATTTTAAAACCATCCCTTGCAAGGGGTGAGGTGCAGATAATCGGTGCAACCACAATTAATGAATACCGTAAGTATATTGAGAAGGATGCAGCTTTGGAAAGACGTTTTCAGCCTGTTAATGTTGACGAGCCGTCCGAGGCGGAAGCAGTTGAGATATTAAAGGGCTTAAGAAAAGCATACGAGGAGCACCATTCAGTTACAATAAGGGATGACGCAATCGTAAGTGCAGTTAAGCTTTCCAAAAGGTATATTAATGACAGATTCCTTCCTGATAAGGCAATCGACCTTATTGATGAGGCTGCGTCAAAGACCAGACTCGGAACCTACGTTAAGCCGGAGGAGATTACCGTACTTGAAGAAGAGATAGAGAAGTTAGAGCTTGCAAAGGAAGAGGCAATCAAGGCGGAAGCATATGAAAAGGCGGGAGAAATCAAGACAAAGCGTAATAAGAAGCTTGAGAAACTTGAAAAACTGCAGTTCAAGTGGCAGAAGGCAAAAGAGAACAGAAACCTGATTGTCGGCGAGGAAGAGATTGCCGCAGTTGTATCGGACTGGACCAAAATACCTGTTAAAAAGCTTGCAATGGAGGAATCTGAGAGACTTATAAAGCTTGAAGAAACCCTGCATGAAAGAGTTGTCGGACAGGATGAGGCGGTAAAGGCAGTTGCAAGGGCAATCAGACGAGGCAGGGTAGGCCTTAAGGACCCGAAACGTCCGATTGGTTCGTTTCTGTTCCTCGGACCTACGGGTGTCGGTAAAACGGAACTTTCCAAGACCCTTGCGGACGCATTGTTTGGCAATGAAAATGCACTTATCAGGGTTGATATGTCAGAATACATGGAGAAACACAGCGTATCTAAGATGATAGGTTCGCCTCCGGGTTATGTAGGCTATGAGGAGGGCGGACAGCTGAGCGAAAAAGTACGCCGCAATCCATATTCGGTAATCCTTTTTGATGAGATTGAGAAGGCACACCCTGATGTTTTCAATATACTTTTGCAGATTCTTGATGATGGTATGGTGACGGATTCGACCGGACGTAAAATAGATTTTAAAAATACAATAATCATTATGACCAGTAACGCCGGAGCGGAGAATATTGTTTCGCCTAAGAATCTGGGATTTAATACCTCAACAGACCCTGACAGGGATTACCAGAATATGAAGAATAAAGTAATGGATGAGGTTAAACGTCTTTTTAAACCGGAATTCATCAACAGAATTGATGAAATGATTGTATTTCATATGCTTGGAAGAAACGAAACTCTTCAGATTCTCAATATTATGCTTAAGGCAATTAACAAAAGGCTCGGGGAACAGCTTGGCCTTACGCTTGAACTTTCTGATGAAGCTAAGGAATATATAGTTTCTGAGGGTTATGATGAGAAATACGGTGCAAGACCGCTAAAACGAGCAATCCAGAATAAGCTTGAGGACAGACTGGCTGAGGAGATTCTTGAAGGCAGGATAAAATCAGGTGACAGTGTCAGCATCGGATGCGAGGATAAAAAACTTGTTTTTTCTACAAAATGATGTAGCAATAAAATACAAAATATATTATAATTATTACACGAAATACTTTTTCAATTTTTTGAAAAACAGGAGGAACGGAAATGGCTGTTATTGAAGGGTTAATCCGTATTGAAGATGACGGAACAATTAGTTTCGGCAATCATTTACTGGATACCAAGACCAAATTAGACAACGTAGAGTACAATGGAGATATTTACAAGGTTAAGACTTATAATGAGATTACCAAGTTAGAGCGTAACGGTATGTTTGTATATGAGTCAGTACCTGGAACAACGGTTCATAACTATAGAATGGATGACGGCGTTGTGGTATTTAAGGTTGAGGGTGATAAGGATTCACAGGTTACTTTGGAGCTTGAGCCGGCTACGGAGTATAAGGTATATGTTAATGATGTTACAATCGGAAGCATGAAGACCAATATAAGCGGTAAGCTCAGTGTCAGTGTTGAACTTGCAGATTCAGCAGCGGACATTAAAATCGTCAGGATGTAATTTATTCGGGACTGTGTAGTCACGGTCCCGTTATGATTTAAGAGAGGACTATATGGCAAAGGCTAGAAGTACCGTATTCTTTTGCAAGGAATGCGGTTATGAATCTGCCAAATGGATGGGGCAGTGCCCCGGCTGTAAGGAATGGAACACTTTTGTAGAGGAACCTGTGGTTAAGAAGAACAGCACAGCGGTTCGCATTCAGAGAAGTGAGAATTTACCTGTTAAGCTGTCGGAGGTCGATACATCCAGAGAGGACAGATACACCAGCGGATTTGCTGAATTAGACAGGGTGCTTGGCGGCGGAATTGTTGCAGGCTCCATGGTTCTGGTGGGCGGAGACCCAGGAATAGGCAAATCCACTATTTTACTTCAGGTATGCAGGAATATTGCAGCCGGAAGAAAGGTTTTATACATATCGGGAGAGGAATCCCTAAGGCAGATTAAAATGCGTGCTGACCGTATCGGTGTTATGCCGGAGAATTTCTATCTGCTGTGTGAAACAAATCTATCTGTTATTGATGAGGGTATCAGGTCGATTAAGCCTGATATGGTAGTTATTGATTCGATACAGACAATGGTCTGCGAGTCTTCGGATTCGGCACCGGGAAGTGTAGGACAGGTAAGGGAATCCACCAACATACTTATGCAGATTGCAAAGGGACTTGGAATTACGGTTTTTATCGTAGGACATGTAACCAAGGAGGGCGTTGTTGCAGGACCGAGAGTTTTGGAACACATGGTTGATACGGTATTATATTTTGAAGGCGAACGAAGCGAGTCCTATCGTATAATAAGAGCTGTTAAGAATCGTTTTGGTGCGACGAATGAAATCGGTGTATTTGAGATGTGTCAGGAAGGTCTTAAGGAAGTGCTCAATCCTTCGGAATACATGCTTAGTGGAAGACCTAAGGGCGCACCGGGGTCGGTTGTTGCCTGCCTTATGGAGGGAACAAGACCGATTCTTGTTGAAATTCAGGCGTTAGTGTGTCATACTAATTTTGGACTCCCAAGAAGAACGGCGGTAGGAGCTGATTATAACAGAATGAATCTTCTGATGGCTGTGCTTGAGAAGAAAATGGGCATGCAGCTGTCGGGCTGTGATGCATATCTTAATATCGCCGGCGGACTTAAGGTTAATGAGCCTGCTTTGGACCTTGGGATGATTATGGCAATTATTTCAAGCTTTAGAAATACACCAATTGGAGAGAAGACAATTGTATTTGGCGAGGTAGGACTGGCAGGCGAGGTAAGAGCAGTCAGTCAGGCTAAGCAGAGGGTGGCAGAAGCTGTTAAATTAGGATTTGAGGAATGTATTTTACCATATGCATGTCTTAAATCCATAGGAGAAGAGAAACGAATTAAATTAATCGGAATACAATCCGTTTCGGAACTATGTAATCGATAGAGGAGGATACATACATGGAAGAACGTTTTATTACCCAAATGACAGAAATCATTGGAAATCTTGATGAATCACAGTTGAAGGTTGAGAAACATACCTTTGACGTTATTAATTCATCAGACACATCTCTCAACCTTGTAAAAGAAGGTATAACAAGCATTGAAGAGGTGGTAGGTCAGATTAATGACCTTAATCAGCTGGTTGAGCAGTCAACAGAGAACATTAAGAAGCTTGAACAGCTTTCCAAATTAATTGAGGATTTTGCAACATCAATTTCTAAGATTGCATCTAAGACCAATATGCTTTCACTTAATGCTTCAATTGAAGCAGCAAGAGCAGGTGAGCAGGGAAGAGGCTTCGCAGTTGTTGCCAAGCAGGTTGGAGAACTTGCAGCACAGTCAACCAAATCCTCAAAGGATATTTCCGATACCGTTCGTGAGGTACAGGGATTTGTTGAGACAATGGTTGATTCAATGAATGATATTCATAAGATGTCGGTTAAGCAGCATGATAAGGCTTCTGAGATTAGCACACTTCTTAATAAGGTGCTTGAAGCTGCAAAAGTTGCTAATGATGAGTCAAGAGGAATGGAGCACGAAATTGCATATCAGAGAGATATTACAGACAGTGCAAAAGCAACTCTTGATAAATATTCAGATTTATAAAATTTATACTTGCAATTATTGTTGCCATGTGGTATAAATAATATCGGCGGTTTTAAGACCGCCGATAATGAATAGGGGTATAGTTCAGCTGGTAGAGCGTTGGTCTCCAAAACCAAATGTCGTGGGTTCAAATCCTACTGCCCCTGCTATATTTTGTAAGCCTGAGTTGTTTGGACTCAGGCTTATTTATATTCTATAGGAAATTTCGTTAAAATTACCTATATAGATTTAAAAAGGAGATTGTCAGATGAGAAGAGATTTATGTTATTATTTTGCGGCAGATGTTTGTTCTGTTTATAATGCCTATCTTATGGCTGCCGGAAACCAGCAGTTCCGTAGGGAGTGCAGGCAGGAACCATATCATACATTGAGTTTTGGACTTAATTTTTCTATGAAGTACAATATGAATGGCGGTTCCTGTACGATACATTTTATTCCTTACCAGAATGGAACTGCCGTCGATTTGAGATTCTCCATCGTTCAGCTGGCAGGAGCAAGATATGGAAAATATGCCAAAGACCTTACTAATACGGTTGTAAGCATTCTCAATATCCCGGCACGGGAGTTCAGACTTGATATAGAGGAATTTACAAAGGATTGTAATAAGGTTGTATTGCAGAGAATGCCTGTACAGGCAAATGTTCCTCCGAGTCCGATTGAACAAAGCAGATTCTGTTTTAATTGTGGAAAACAGATAGACGATAATAATAATTTCTGCATTTATTGCGGAGCAAAGGTGGTAAAATAATAAAAAGTAGCATATATGAAAAGTAACATCCTCTTAAATGCGAAGTAACAATACAAATTGCATACAGAATGGTATAGCTGCTGTGGGAGGATTTGATATGGAATTAAAAGACAAGCTTAAGAAAGCCTTATAAATAGGGCACTTCAGAGGTTAGTTCAACTATATCTTTTTAATCAGTTACGGTAAAATTGGTGAAGAAAGGCACCAAAAAACTGAATATGAAACCAATAGTGGGTATGGACTACACCATCTTAAGCTTAGACTTCGATAAGAAGTAAAGTTTGGTCACTTGTAGGGGGAATGCCCGGAAGAAAGTGTATTACATAATGCTTGTATCGACGATGGAGTTAAGGTAAATGTAATGTCAGCAATTGATATTATGGTGGAAAGTTTAAAGCGAATTATTTTAGATACTTCAACAGAAAAACTGAAGTTACCAATGATTCAGCCGATTGAAAGCATGGAGGGGATTACAGAATGAGATTATTTGTTATTCTTAGTCCAACAGAGAGATGGGGAACTAAAACAGAGTATACAAGGCTTAGAAAGTTCTTACATAAAGATGGTTATTTGCGAATTGCACCGGAAGTGTATATGCGGATAGTGCAAAATAGGAAAGCATCCGAAAAACATTACAGATGAATAGAAGAATACGCACCTAAAACCGGAACAGTAAGATTTTTGCGTTTGACAGAGAATCAATATAATAATATATACATGGTGACAGGTGAAGCAGATTATCAGGAAAAAGTAGTTGGTGCAAACAGTCATATTATGTTATAATACGGCTTGTAACAGATTACTTATCTATATTGGGGGAGTTAATAAAACTTTGCACTAAATATAGTGGTTGAATGACCCGTCAAAAATGGTGCATCGTTCAACTTAAATTAAACGGAACGGTCAGAAATTATTTAAGTACGATTCTTGAAAAACTTGAACTGAGGGACAGAACGCAGTTGCGGTGTGTTTTTATATTGAATGAATATCTGCCGGGTGTTATAATATTTATATATAATTATGAATATATGGGAGGGTTATTTATGGACGGATCTAAATCAAATGGGTTTTCAATTTCCTCAATGGCGTGCGGAATAGTCAGTGTTGTATTTCCGGGTGCATTGGGTATATTGTTGGGAATAGTGGCATTGGTAATGCGGGCTGTTTACAAAAACAGAAATGGGGGTAATGACAATTCGGAAACGAAAGCAGGCTTTATAACGGGTATTATAGGAATTATTTTGAGTGTGGTGGTTTTTATAATGATAATTGTATTGGCTTGCGTCGGCGCTAATTTGTTATTTAATTTTTTAAAAGACGAAAAATTGCTTCCGGAAATTTTTTATCTTAAATCAGCAATATAGTGGTTATAAATTGAACCGCTATATTATATCAGAAGTGTCTGGGGAGGCAGTAGGATTGGGAAAAAGGGTAAATATTGCATATCTTTTAACTTATATATTGGTAGGTGTAATGTTGTTTTTTTCTGTAATACTAACTTCCATTGTTGGGGCTGTAAGCAATAACGACTTGGTTTTTATTCCAATATTTTTAATTTCCGTGCTTATGGTACTATGGTTTGCGCTTGTTCCAATTATTGCACCATCGGTCTTTAGAAATACTGCATACAAAAAACTTGCAGCGAATGGTTTTAAAATGGAAAAGGTTTACAAAAATTATACGTATTCTTTGCTGATAGATATCAGTGGGGGAAAGGCAGCCATAATCTATTCATTTAATCCGGCCGCTCCCTATTTATTTTCAGCAAAAAGAATCCAAAAGATTTGGATTTATGAAGATATATGTCAGTGGAATCAGTATGTTGGTACGGTTGGAGTGCGGTTTATTGTTGATAATAGGGAAGAAAAGTTTGATACCTATAATCAAAGAAAAGGAAAATCAAGTGCAAAGGTGTATCTTCCACCAAATCATCCAAACATAATTGCAGCAAGACAAAATGCACATAATATTGCCTGCGAGTTAGACATGGCATGGAGGAATGCTCCAAGTCCTATGGTAAATCAGATGAATAGAATGAACAATTTTAGGTAATAAGAATACAATAACCGGAAATAATACAGGATATTTTTTGTAAAAACTGCTTTGTGCAGATTAGTATTTAATTACTTCTTTTACACCTTCGTCGACATACATAGTGTATTCTCCGTGTGCATTGTCAGCGTGATAAAGAGTGAAACCATCGGTACTAACTTCATTAATCGACTGTGCGGCTTTGCCCATTGGAAGAACTGCGCCCTTGCGGATGAAAATAAGTACTTCATTAAGCGCCACATCCACATGATGATGTCCTGCACTCATAGGGACAACATCCTTATCATCCAGAGTTGAATGACCCGTTAAAAATGGTACATCGTTCAACTGAAATGGCAGCAGGACCGGACTGGGCAGATAATAAATGCATACATACTAAGGATTATGAATACCGTAGCGTATATGACGGTGACAAAAAGGTTGCGTTAATATATACTATGAAGGGAAAGGACTGCTATTATAATATCATTACAAAGGTTTCATATATCTGCGAAGGTTCTGTATATTTTTATCCGGAATACTTTATGATGTTTGATTCCGTAAATGTAAATGGCAGGGAATATCCTGTAACATTAAATTCTTATTTTGTTACTGAGGAAGAATTTGATACATTTTCAATTGGTGATGTGGTTCTTACAATTGAAGAGAGGTGTTGGCTATGCATAAGGAATTTACCCGTATAAATGACAAAAGTGAATATGCTGTTTTGTTTGTACACGGAATAGTCGGCACACCGCGCCATTTTAAGGATTTTATTCCTATGGTTCCTAAAGACTGGTCTGTATACAATATACTTTTGGACGGACATGGCGGACGGGTTGAAGCCTTCAGCCGCAGCTCCATGAAGAAATGGAAGGCACAGGTCAATAATAAGCTTTCGGAATTATCACGAAATCATAACAGGATAATTGTAGTGGCTCATTCAATGGGAAGCCTGATTGCAATGCAGGCATTTGAAGAGTTCTCTGACAGAATAGAGGCAATGTTTTTTCTGCAGTCTCCGATAAAATTAGTTGTTAAACCAAGGTTAATCGGTATTCTTTTTAGGGTTCTGTATGACAACATTAAACCGGGTGATGTGGTGGCAAGGGCTGCAAGTGATGCCTACAGTATTGAACGTGACAAATGTCTGTGGAAATATTTTGGCTGGATTCCGCGTTTTATGGAGCTGTTTAGAGAGATTCCGAGAACCAGAAGAGTTATAGGAGGTATTGGTGTACCCGTATATGTATTTCAGTCTGCGAAGGATGAAATGGTAAGCGTAACGGGAATAAAATATTTTCAGGCGAATCCGGATTTTCATGTAGAGATGCTGGAGAATTCAACACATTTTTATTATGCGGAAAAAGATTATGAGATTATGCTTAGGAAATTCAGGGAGTTAATCGGCATTTCCTTGACAAATAACGGCTTATGAGTTAGAATTAACAAGATTAAACCGTTGATGCGGAGATAACGTTGATTATGATAGCACAGAGAGTCCGGGGGGCTGAGAGCCGGATGTAACACAGATTTTCAAATGGACCGCGGAGGGCATAGTCAAAGGTATGGATTATGCGTATTAAGTATATGCATCATACTGAGTATTCTATGACGTTGGGCAAGCGTTAATTGGCATGGATATGTTAGTATTCAGTAGAGAGCGTAGTTATGACTACGAAGCAAGGTGGTATCGCGGATAACATTAATTATTCGTCCTTGACAGATGATATATTATTCTGTCAGGGATTTTTTGTTTACCGGGGAAATCCACGGAAACACTATAAAAATTTCGACAGAGAAAGGTAGGATTAAAATGGCAGATAAAAAGGGACGTTACGGAATTCATGGCGGACAGTACATTCCTGAAATACTTATGAATGCAATTGTAGAATTGGAAAAAGCATACGAGTATTATAAAAATGATGAGGAATTTAACAGGGAGCTGACGGACCTTCTCAATGATTATGCAGGAAGACCTTCACGTTTATATTATGCGGCGAAGATGACTGAGGATTTGGGCGGAGCAAAGATTTACCTTAAGAGAGAGGATTTGAATCATACAGGAGCACATAAGATTAATAATGTTCTCGGTCAGGCTCTTTTGGCCAAGAAAATGGGTAAGACCAGACTTATTGCTGAGACCGGGGCAGGTCAGCATGGTGTGGCTACAGCTACGGCAGCGGCACTTATGAATATGGAATGTGTTGTTTTCATGGGTGAGGAGGATATTAAGCGTCAGGCACTCAACGTATATAAGATGAAATTGCTCGGTGCAGAGGTTGTGTCCGTTACAAGCGGCACAGCAACGCTTAAGGACGCTGTTTCCGAGGCAATGAATGAATGGTCAAAGAGAATTACGGATACTCATTACTGCCTGGGTTCTTCGGTAGGACCACATCCGTTTCCAATGATTGTAAGAGATTTTCAGGCTGTAATATCTAAAGAGATTAAAGAACAGATTCTTGAAAAAGAAAACCGTCTTCCGGATGCGGTTATTGCATGTGTCGGCGGCGGCTCCAATGCGATAGGAACATTCCATCACTTTATCGGCGATAAGGACGTTAAACTGTATGGCTGCGAGGCAGCAGGCAGGGGAATTGATACATTTGAAACTGCTGCAACCATTAATACAGGAAGCGTTGGTATTTTCCATGGAATGAAATCATATTTCTGTCAAAATGAATTTGGACAGATTGCGCCTGTTTATTCTATTTCTGCAGGGCTTGATTATCCGGGAATCGGACCTGAGCATGCTAATCTGCATGATACGGGAAGAGCTACATATGTGCCTGTAACTGATGATGAGGCAGTTGAGGCGTTTGAATATCTTTCAAGAATGGAAGGAATTATTCCTGCAATCGAATCATCACATGCAATTGCTTTTGCAAGAAAGCTTGCTCCTACAATGAGCAAAGATGAGATTATTGTAGTGACGATTTCAGGACGCGGTGATAAGGATTGTGCAGCAATTGCAAGATATAGAGGAGAAGAGGTTTATGAGTAGAATTAGCAAGGTTTTTGAAGCCGGAAAGGCATTAATGACATATATTACCTGTGGTGACCCTGATTTGGAAACTACAACAGGAATTATCCGCAGAGCCGTGGATAATGGTATGAATATTATCGGACTGGGAATTCCTTTTTCTGACCCTACGGCAGAAGGAACAGTAATTCAGGAGTCTAACATTCGTGCATTGTCAAAAGGTATTACAACCGATGATATTTTTAATTATGTAAAAGGACTCCGCAGGGATATCGATGAACCGATTATTTTCATGACATACGCAAATGTCGTATTCTCCTATGGTGCAGAACGTTTTATGGCTGCATGCAAGGACTGCGGTGCAGACGGAATTCTGGTTGCAGACCTTCCTTTTGAAGAGAGAGAGGATTTCCTTCCGGTATGTGATAAATATGGTATTGAATTGGTTTCAGCCCTTGCATTGAATTCAGAGGACAGAGTTGAAATGATTGCAAAAGAAGCAAAGGAATTAATCTATGTGATGTCTTCTTCTGCAGAGGAAATGGAAGAAAAAGCACCTGCTGTTGTGGAGAAAATCCGCAAGGTAACAGATGTTCCGTGTATAATCAGCTATGGAACGGGTGGAATGAAGCAGATGAAAAAGGTGTCTGATTTGGCTGACGGTGTGGCTGCTTCAGAGGATGTAATGGTTCTTCTTGAAAAATATGGAACAAAAGCACCTGAGCATATTGGAATGTTGATTACAGAGATTAAAATTAATCAAACAAAGTGATTAAATTTAATCATTTTAAAAGAGGCAATTAAGTGTTATTATAGCACAGTAATCGGAGGTAGATTATTATGAAAAATTCCAACAAATATATAAGACAGTATTTTATGCCGCCGGTCTGTGAATATGACTGGGTTAAAAAAGATTATATTGAGAAACCGCCTGTATGGTGTTCAGTTGATTTAAGAGACGGTAATCAGGCTTTGATTGAGCCGATGAGCCTTGAAGAGAAAATCGAGTTTTTCCAGATGCTGGTAGATATTGGTTTTAAGGAGATTGAGGTTGGTTTTCCGGCTGCTTCTGAAACCGAATATGCTTTTATGAGAGCTTTGATTGAGCGTAATATGATTCCTGAGGATGTTACGGTTCAGGTACTTACCCAGGCGAGAGAGCATATTATTAAAAAGACATTTGAGGCAGTTAAGGGTGCACCTCATGCGGTAATTCATCTGTATAATTCAACATCTGTTGCACAGAGAGAGCAGGTGTTCCGTAAGAGCAAGGAAGAGATTAAGAGTATCGCAATCGAGGGTGCAAAGCTTCTTAAGAAGCTTGCGGATGAAACAGATGGAAACTTTTCTTTTGAATACAGTCCTGAAAGCTTCCATGGAACAGAGGTTGACTATGCAGTTGAGGTGTGTAATGCAGTGCTTGATGTATGGCAGCCTACGGCAGAAAATAAAGCAATTATCAATATCCCTGCGACAGTTGAAACAGCAATGCCACATGTTTTTGCTACACAGGTTGAGTATGTCAGCCATAATTTAAAATACAGGGATAATGTAGTTCTCAGCTTACATCCTCATAATGACAGAGGTACCGGCGTAAGTGACGCTGAGCTTGGACTTCTGGCAGGTGCGGACAGAATAGAGGGTACATTATTTGGAAACGGTGAGAGAACGGGTAATGTTGATATTATCACTCTTGCAATGAATATGTTCTCACACGGGGTTGACCCGCAGCTTGAGTTTTCTAATATGCCACAGATTAGGGAACGCTATGAAAGACTCACAAGAATGCATGTATATGAGAGACAGCCGTATGCAGGAGATTTGGTATTCTCTGCATTCTCAGGCTCACATCAGGATGCGATTGCAAAGGGTATGACATGGCGTGAGGAGAAGAACTGTGATAACTGGACGGTTCCGTATCTTCCTATTGACCCTGTTGATGTCGGACGTACATATGACGCAGATGTTATCAGAATTAACAGCCAGTCAGGAAAGGGCGGCGTAAGCTATATCCTTAAACAGAATTTCAGTATTCAGCTTCCTGAGAAGATGAGGGAAGAGGTTGGATATGCTGTTAAGCATGTTTCTGACGAGGCACATAAGGAATTATCTCCTCAGTGGGTATATGAGATTTTTGAAAACAGCTATCTTGAATATACACCTCATTTTAAAATTGCCGAATGTCATTTCAAGCAGAATGAAGGAATTATGGCAGAGGCTACGATTTCCTGCGGAGGCAAGAAGGCTGTAGTTGATGCAAACGGCAACGGACGTCTTGATGCAGTAAGCAATATTATTAAGCAGTATTTTGGAATAAGCTATGAATTATCTGAATATGAGGAGCATGCACTTTCAAAAGGCTCATCTTCTAAGGCTATGGCCTATGTGGGAATTACCTGTGATGGTAAGATGTACTGGGGTGCAGGTCTTGATGAAGATATTATTAAAGCTTCAATTCATGCTCTTACGGTTGCAGCAAATAAGCTGCCGCAGATAAATGCAGATGATGAAGAAAAGGATGACAGACTCATTAATATTTTAAATTACATTCAGACTAATTATCAGAGTGTAACATTAGATGAGCTCGCTGAGAAGTTCCATCTGTCAGAGCCTTATATTTCAAAATATATCAAAGAGAAATCCGGAAAGACCTTTGGCGAGCATGTTGCAAATGTAAGAATGAAGAAAGCAAAGGTTTTGTTAAAGAACGGGAATATGACAGTTGAGAATATAGCATATTCCGTTGGCTATCAGAATGTGGAGCATTTCAACCGTACATTTAAGAAAATGTATGAAATGACACCTGTTCAGTATAGAAATGCAAACAGATAATTGAATTTGAAATCCTGAATGTTAATCTCTAAAGATACCATTCAGGATTTTTTTGCCTTGCAGGATATAATGTTTATAAAAATTTAACAATTACTTTTATTGACATTGCCCAAAATAGTAGTAGAATAGTTTGAAGTCAAACTAATTTTATGACAAAGAAAGGGATGTAAATGGATTGTTATGAAACGCCGAGGAGGCTCGGTTTCGAATTGAAGAAGATTGATAAGCTGATTCTCCGGTGCCTGAAATCACGAATGATTGAAAACGGTCATGATGAAGTGACGATAATGCACGGGTATATCCTTGGATATCTGTATAAGAATTCGGATAAAAGTGTATGTCAGAGGGATATAGAGAAGGAATTTGGTATTACGAAGTCAACGGTTGCAACCATTCTCAAATTAATGGAGAAAAAAGGTTATCTTACGAGACTTAATTCCATGAAGGACGGCAGACTTAAGAAGCTTATGCTTACCGAAGCAGGCATTAAAACTCATCTGGAAACCATAGAAATAATTGACCGGATTCATACGGAGTTAGAGAATGGAATTACGGATGATGAGAAGAGGGAGTTTGAAAGAATCCTTCAAAAAATGGAAAATAACATAAATATTATGAACAAAAAGGAGGATATTACATGATAAAGACATTATCACGTTATATTAAAGAGTTTAAGACAGTATCAATTATTACTCCAATCTGTATGATTATTGAGGTTATACTGGAAACTCTTATTCCATATCTGATGGCTTCAATTGTTGATGAAGGAATTAACAAATCAGATATGAATCATGTAGTAAGGGTCGGAAGCGTTATGATTATTCTTGCGGTACTGAGTCTTGTTGCAGGTGTTTTGAGCGGTAAATTCGGAGCAAAGGCTTCTGCCGGATTTGCACGCAATCTCAGGGAGGGAATGTATAACAATATTCAGACATTTTCTTTTTCAAATATTGATAAATTCAGTACTGCGGGACTCGTTACAAGACTTACAACGGATGTATCCAATGTACAGATGGCATATCAGATGCTTTTGAGAATGTGTATGAGGGCACCGTCAACACTTATATTTGCGATGGTACTTTCATTTACAATCAGCCCGAGAATAGCTTTTATTTATCTCGGAGCAGTAATTTTCCTTGGAATAGTAATGTTTTTTATCATAAAAACAGCGACAAAATATTTTAAAACAGCATTTCCTAAGTATGATGACCTCAATGAAAGCGTTCAGGAGAACGTATCTGCAATCAGGGTTGTTAAGGCGTATGTAAGAGAGGAACATGAAAAAGAAAAGTTCGGCAAAGCAAGCAATAATATTTATAAGCTTTTTGTTAAGGCCGAGAATATAGTTGCATTTAACTCTCCTGTAATGATGCTTACCGTATATACCTGTATTATTCTTATAAGCTGGCTTGGTGCTAATATGATTGTCAATTCAGGCGCAACCTCTTTACAGACGGGTGAGCTGATGAATCTTCTTACTTATTGCATGAGCATTCTTATGAGCCTTATGATGCTTTCAATGATTTTTGTAATGATGACCATGAGTGTCGCAAGTGCGGAAAGAATTGCAGAGGTACTTAATGAAAAGCCTGACATAACTAATCCTGAAAATCCTGTTATGGAAGTCGGTGACGGAAGCATTGTTTTTGACAATGTTAATTTCAGATATAAGAGCGGCAGCGAGCAGATGGTTCTTAAAAATATCAATATTTCAATCAAATCAGGAGAGACTATTGGTATTATCGGCGGAACCGGAAGTGCAAAATCCAGTCTCGTTAATCTTATAAGCCGTCTTTATGATACAACGGAGGGCTCAGTAAAAGTTGCAGGAGTCGATGTAAAGGATTATGACATCGAAACACTCCGTAATGAGGTAAGTGTTGTTCTCCAGAAAAACGTGCTTTTCTCCGGAACGATTTATGAGAATTTAAGATGGGGCAATGAAAATGCAACTGATGAGGAATGTCAGCATGCATGTCAGCTCGCCTGTGCGGATGAGTTTATTGAGAGATTTCCTGATAAATACAATACCTATATCGAACAGGGAGGCAGCAATGTTTCGGGCGGTCAGAAGCAGCGTTTATGTATTGCAAGGGCACTGCTTAAGAAACCGAAAATTCTTATATTGGATGACAGCACAAGTGCTGTTGATACGGCAACGGACGCAAAGATTAGAAAAGCATTTGCAAGTGAGATTCCGGGCACAACGAAGCTTATTATAGCCCAGAGAGTTTCAAGTGTAATGAATGCGGAGCGTATTATAGTTATGGAGGACGGAAGCATTAACGGCTTCGGAACCCATGAAGAGCTTTTAGCAGGTAATGAGATTTACCGTGAGGTATACGAGTCACAGACTGGCGGCGGCAGCGGTGATTTCGATGAAAGTAAGGATGGAGGTGAAGCATAATGCCGGGACCGGGACCAAAACCAAGAGGAATGAAACCTACTGTAGATAAGCCAATGAAGGTTTTCGGAAGAATAATGAAATATGTTTTTAAAAATTATCTTCCACATTGCATTATTGTGTTAATCTGCATTATTGTAAGTGCTTTTGCATCAGCACAGGGCACAATGTTTATGAAAACCCTGATAGACGGATTTATTGAACCAATGCTTGATTTAAAAAATACCGGAATTGCTCCGGATTATACTGAACTGATTCACGAATTAATCAGAGTAGCAGTTATCTATGCGATTGGTATTGTTTCAAGCTTTGCGAATGCCAAGTTAATGGTATATGTTGCACAGGGTACATTAAGAAACTTAAGGGATGACATGTTTAATCATATGGAATCTCTTCCTATTAAATATTTTGATACACATGCACATGGAGATATCATGTCCATGTACACTAATGACGTTGATACGTTAAGACAGATGATAAGCCAGAGTATTCCGCAGCTTATTAACAGTGTGATAACAATTATTTTTGTACTTGTATCAATGTTTATGTTAAGTGTTCCGCTTACACTTTGCAGCCTTTTAATGGTAGGCGTAATGCTTATTGTTACAGGTAAGCTTTCAAAGAAGAGCGGCACTTACTTTGTTGCACAGCAGAGGGATATAGGTAAATTAAACGGATATATCGAAGAAATGATGGACGGACAGAAGGTCGTTAAGGTTTTCTGCCATGAAGATGAGTGTAAGAAAGATTTTAAAGAATTAAACGATAAGCTTTTTGACAGTGCATATAATGCAAACCAGTTTGCAAACATACTTATGCCTGTTAATGCACAGATTGGAAATATCAGCTATGTTCTGATGGCGATTGTGGGAAGTGCTCTTGCGATTAACGGAATAGGCGGTTTTTCACTTGGTTCGCTTGCTAGCTTCCTTACATTTAATAAGAGCTTAAATATGCCGATTAATCAGGTCAGCATGCAGCTTAACAGTATTATTATGGCACTTGCAGGAGGAGACAGAATATTTAAGCTCCTTGATGAGAAGCCGGAAACTGATGACGGATATGTTACTCTTGTTAATGCAACAAAAGAAAATGGCGTTATTAAAGAGTGCAATGAGAGAACCGGAGTATGGGCTTGGAAGCATTTTCATAAGGCAACAGGAGAAACGGATTATATTGAATTAACCGGAGATGTTGTGTTTGATGATGTGGATTTTGGATATACTGATGATAAGATGGTACTTCATAATGTTGACCTCTTTGCAACACCGGGACAGAAAATTGCTTTTGTTGGCTCGACAGGTGCAGGAAAAACAACTATTACGAACCTGATTAACCGTTTCTATGACATCGAAGATGGTAAGATTCGTTACGATGGAATCAACATCAACAAGATTAAGAAACAGGATCTTCGTCGTTCTTTAGGTCTGGTACTTCAGGAAGTTAACCTGTTTACCGGAACTGTAATGGAGAATATCCGTTATGGTAATCTGGATGCTACCGATGAAGAATGTATCGAAGCAGCAAAACTTGCCGGTGCAGACGACTTTATCACTCGTCTTCCGGAAGGTTATAATACTCTTCTTGAGAACAATGGTGATAACCTTTCTCAGGGGCAGAGACAGCTCATCTCTATTGCGAGAGCAGCAGTTGCAGATCCACCGGTTATGATTCTGGATGAGGCGACTTCCTCTATTGATACC
>JBGVLM010000053.1:0-6524 GCA_045124255.1 Butyrivibrio sp.
ACAATACAGAATAATGAAATTTTCTATCTGGATGGCCTGCAGCTTCCGTCATTTGAAAACGGCTGTTTTGTTAAAATGATTTCTAAAACGGAATGTGACGGATATACAAGCTTTAATGTTACGGCTCCTAAATTCGATGAAGTATTTGAGGTGCTGGAATTTGAATACAGGCAGCCACTTCTTTCTGAGGATGTACGGATTACAGCAGTAACAGATGGAGTCGGAATTCTGTCAACTGACAATATGTCTGCATATTTTCCTGAATATGTTACTGACAGCGAATCGGGTCTGATAATTAATTTTAATGCGGATTTATTATCGGGTAATTCTGACAGCAAATTTTCTTTTTCCGGAACAATCGGTTTGGAAAATATTAATATTAATGTCAGATTTGACTATGATTCTTTGAGCGGTAACGGAATGGAAAATTTAATTGTCATTGCAGACGGAAATATGTATGAGGACATAAGCGTTACTGCCCAAGTCAAGAACAATAATTCTGGTGTTTTTCCTATTGCCTTTGTTGAGTTTAACAGTGAAATAGACACCATGTTCTTTTATGACGACAGGAATCATTCAATGGCAGGTACGATACCGATAACGGTCGGAATGCTTATATACGCCGATGTTGAGGGCAATGTATATCAGAGCCTTGACGCACGGTTTTGTCTTGGACAGAGCTTTGATTATAATTGCTGTATAGTTGAGAACGGTGAATGGATATGGGATATTGATTCAGAAGAAAAAACTTTACAGAATATAGGTTTTAAAACGGAATCGAGCGGAACGGCAGACTCATATCTGTGCAATTCTTTTTCAATAAACATATTTAATATGGATGTGCTGGATTTTGAGCTTTCAAAGCTCGGTGCCAGAACTGAGGGAAGTCTGAAAATAGACTGTCTTAATAACAGTATTGAAAAAGCCACTAATACAGTTAATTCAACTTACAGACTTAACCTGTATCTGAAAGAGTACGAACTGGCAGTAAATATGAGTAATCAGGTTATATCATCCTATATGGGACCTGAGATTACAATTAAGGAATGGGCAGGAACTTATACGCCTCCTCCAAATCCGATATCAGCCGTCAAATTGGAGGTTCCAAGCTATAAGCAGTATGATTCACGCTGGGGAGATAAATACATTGCAACCAAGACCTTAAGACAGATTGGCTGCCTTGTGACGGCTCTTAGCATGAAGTACAGCTATCATACGGGAACCACGGTTTACCCTGACGCAATGTTAAGTGAACTGAGCTTTTCGGTTAATCTCCTTGAATGGACATCAATCAGTCATCTCGGATTTTATTACACTGAAAAATACAAATGTGCAATAACGAATTCGTTAATGAATACAATCTATCAGAAGCTTAAACTTGGAAGACCTGTAGTTATCGGGGGAACCAATGACACCGGCGGAATGCACTGGGTCGTAATAACGGGGTATAACGGAAATGCGTCCGGAATATATAGTCCGTCAGACTTTATAATCAATGACCCGGACAGCAGCACCAGAAGCACTTTGGCACAGTTCCTCGCGGTATATCCGAAAGTGGAGAGACTGGTGTATTAATAAAATTTACAATACAGTATCCTATTACGGTGTTATATTAAGAATAGGATACTGTATTTTTATGCCTGCATTTGATAATATAAATGCAATAAAATAGCATAAGATGATTGAAAAACAGTAAAAATATGTTATAATAGCATAATAAGTTGCAATTAAATGGCACGGAGGTGATACTATGCTGCTGAAATTCAGTTGCGGGAATTTTAAAGCTTTTCAAGAAGGGTTTGAGTTTGAAATGCAGCCAAACAGGAGACTGACTGAGCTAAAACATAGTTTGATTAGTGAGAATGTTGCAGGCAAAGATGTTCAGGCTCTTTCTGTATCAGTAATTTATGGACCTAATGCTGCCGGTAAAACAACATTAGTTCATGCTATGTCATGCTTTAGACAAATTGTTTTAAAGGGTAGTGTTGAAGATTCAGAAGATGATAGAATAGGTGATCATGTAAGTGCCAATATGAAATTGATACCGTTCAGATTTGCGGATGAGAAGAAACCGGTAGAGTTTGATATTGCTTTCACGCATGAAAATGTAAAATACAGATACAGACTTTCTATTGTTATTGGAAATTTCCTGAATGATGATTCTCAAAGATACATTAACGAAGAGCAATTGTTTGTTAATGATGAATTGATTTTTAATCGTACGGAGAGTTCTGTTGAAAAACTAAGTTTAGATAGCATTGGGTCACTGCTTAATTTAGGATGTGAACTTGAAGATGTGGAGAAATATAGGATAATTATGGCTAACAATGTAACTCCTATGGGGTTGCTGTTGGTAACTGATTTTAATTCTTTCTGTAGTAAAGCAATAGTTACAAATATAAAAGAATGGTTTTTGAAACAGTTTATAGTTGTTAATTCATCTGATAGAAAAGGTTTTTTTCCTCATATGCCGGAAGATGAGGGGAAGGTTATGATTGATTTTTATATTAATGAAATAGCAAAGGAAGCAGGAATTATTGGAAGTGACTTTGCTTATGCACCTGACTCTGAAACACATAATGTAAAATTGGTTTCTATATTGAATAAAGATAAGGATACATTATCAGGAATAGAGTCAGAACAGATAGAATCAGTCGGAACAATGCGTTTGATTTCTATTATGCCGGTTATTTTGTCAGCATTAAAAAGAGGTGCTGTATTGGTTATGGATGAGATGGATGCTTCACTTCATCCAATGATTATTATGAATATAATTTCATTATTTCATAATGACGAAGTGAATATAAATAAGGCACAGTTAATTTTTAATACGCATAATCCTATTTATTTAAATCGAAAACTGCTTCGAAGAGATGAAATAAAATTTGTTGAACGGGACAAATATACAAAGTCAAGTTGTTTGTATGCATTGTCAGATTTTAAAACAAATGGTGAATTAAGTGTCCGTAAAACAAGTGATTATATGAAAAACTATTTTGTAAACAGATATGGTGCAATAGAAAATATTGATTTTACTGATATTGTAATGAAACTGCTTTCAGAGGATGGGTCTCATGATAAGGAGGCATAAGTATGGGGAGAGAGAGGAAAGAATCCAGACAATTTAATATTTCAGTTGAGGGGATTAACTGTGAAAAATTATATTTTGAACATTTGGCAAAAATGTGGAGTAAAGTAATATAAAAGGGAGTGATTTGATTCACTCCCATATTATTTATAATTAAATTTAATAAAGTTCCTGTTCCAGATTACGAAAATCCTCTGTATCAAAAAACTCTGTAATGGTAATTCCAAAACCGTCGCAGAGTTTCTTTATTGTTACAATTCCGGGATTGGCACTTTCGCCATTTAAAATACTTTTGACAGTAGATTGTGAAATGCCCGACGCATAACTAAGTGCGTTGGGCGTTATTTTTTTCTCTTCACATAATTGTCTTATGCGTCTAACCACAGCGGGATAGATTCCCTGCATATCTCATCCCTCCTGTAAATATTATGCGGCAAAATACTTTTATTAATCTTATATCACATAGGAAAATTTGGTTAGTGACAAATCACTAATCAGGTAGTATATTAGTGATATATCACTAAAAGTAATATCTTTTGCCTTAGCACGATTATAAAAAACAGTTTGGATTTTAAACAGATTTTGTCGGAAAAAAGGTTGTTTTTGCTGTTTTGGATAAGTTGTGTTTCACAATATGGTAAAAAGTATACAAAGGAGTGTAACGAACATGAAAGATTATAATTTAACAACACCACAGAAAAACATTTGGAACCTGCAGCAATATTATAGTGAAACATCAATTTCAAATTTATGCGGGGCAATTTTTTACGGAGAAAAAAGAGATGAGCAGCTGTTGGAACAGGCTGTTAATCATGTAATTGCAACACAGGCAGGACTCAGACTTCAGCTTAATGAAACTGACGGAACGCCGGTTCAATATGTTAAAGAATATGAATATGAAAAAATAGCAGTCAAAAGCTTCGCGGTTTATGATGAATTCGAGGAATATGTCAAGACTGTCGCAACCCGAAGAATGCAGCTTAACAATTCACGGTTATATCATTTTGAAATAATAGATATTAACGGAGAAAGCGGAATTCTCTGTATACTTAATCATATAATTGCGGACGCATGGACATACAGCCTTGTTGCAAAAAATGTTGACAATGCATATTGTCAGTTATTGAACGGAAAAGAAATTGAAGCATTAAACTATGATTATACGGATTACATAAATTCAGAACAGAAATATACTGAATCAGATAAATATTTAAAGGATGAAGAATACTGGAAAGAAAAATATGCAGGCAAACCGGAACCATCACCGGTTAAACTCTGTGCCGTTTCGCCCCAGACAGTATCAGCAAAACGTATTATCAGGAAACTGGATAAAAAACTTACAATTGATATTAAAGAATACTGTCATAAAAATAAGGTATCTCCTGCGGTATTGTTTGAAACAGCCGTTAATATTTATTTGTCCAAAATAAATAGTGAAAACGGCACAATTACAATCGGAGTTCCGATATTAAATAGAAGCAATGTTACGGAAAAAAATACTGCGGGAATGTTTATATCAACCATGCCGCTTACAATAGATATTTCATCAGAGGACAGTGTAATTGGCATTGCAAGGAAAATTACTACAGCCCATATGGAACTGTTCAGACATCAGAAATATCCGTATAGTGAAATTCTTAAAAACATTCGTAAGAAACAGGAATTTTCCGGCAATCTGTATGATGTAATGGTAAGCTTTCAGAATGCAAAAACAGACCTGGCTTCTTATACGAAATGGTACAGCAATGGTTATAGCGAAGTGCCTCTTGCAATTCATATTGATGACAGGGACGGCGAGAATGATTACACACTTACCATTGATTACCAGACTGAGATATTTAAGCAAAAAGAAGAGGTTAAGCTTCTTATAAACAGATTGGAATATATTATAAGACAGGCGATTGATAATTCAGACATACAAATCAGCGATATATCCGTCATTCCTGATACAGAGAAGAAAATGCTGCTCTGTGATTTCAACAACACCGCCGTTGACTATCCAAAGGATAAATGTGTCCACCAGTTATTTGAACAGCAGGTAAGCCGTACGCCTGACAGGACCGCACTTGTGTTTGAGGATAAGAAATTTACATATAAGCAGCTGGACGAGATGGCAAACTCACTGGCATACCTGCTGAGGGAAAAAGGTGTTGGCAGAAATGATGTCGTTCCGATTATTGCAAAAAGAAACTGGCATGTAATTGTTGGTATGTTAGGCATACTTAAAGCAGGTGGAGCGTATATGCCGATAGACCCGGAATATCCTGTTGACAGAATTGAATATATGCTTCAAACGGCTAATGCAAAAATTGCACTGCTATATGAATACGAACAGTCTTTGAAAATAAACACGTTAAAACTAGACAAGGTTGATTATGGATATAATATTAATCCGGTAAATAACTTAAACAATTCTGAGGATTTATGTTATGTGATTTTTACATCGGGAAGCACCGGTAAGCCTAAAGGGGTGGCAATAGGGCATAATAATCTTGTGAATTTCGCTAACAATAATAATAATAATTATCAAAGCAAAATGGTCAATGAATGTAAATGTGTGTTAGCAGATACAACATTTACATTTGATATATCAGTATTTGAAATTTTTATTTCAATACTAAATGGTTTATGTGTTGTTTTAACAAAACATATGCAAAGAGCAAATACTATTGCGGAACTGATAGAAAAATATAGTGTAGATGTAATACATATAACACCAACTAAATTATCGTTGTTATTACAATATTCAGAATTCAGAGCAAAAGTTTCTAATATTAAATTTCTTATGTGTGGTGCTGAAATTTTTACTGAAGAATTGTATAGAAAAATTTCGGAATATACAAATACAAAAATATATAATGGGTATGGACCAACTGAAACAACCATAGGGTGTAGCTTCAAGTGGATAAACGAGAAAGAAAATTTATTAGACATCACCATCGGAAAACCAATCGCCAATACTCAGATTTACATCCTCGATTCCGCTCAAAAGCCTGTTCCTGTAGGAGTTGCAGGAGAACTCTGCATAGCAGGCGACGGCGTGGGAAAAGGATATCTTAACAGAACTGAACTTACGGCAGAACGTTTTATACCTAATCCATTTGCAACAGAGGAAAACGGACACGGAGCAGTAATGTACAGGACGGGAGATTTGGCAAGGTGGAGAAGTGACGGCGAGATAGAATATCTCGGAAGAATTGACACACAGGTGAAAATCCGCGGACTGCGCATTGAGCTCGGAGAAATCGAAAGCGTTATGGGAAGCTTTGCGGGAATACAGCTTTGTGCCGTAACAGATAAGAGGGATGAGAATAACAGACAGTATCTGGTGGCGTATTATACGGCGGACAAAGAAGCAGATGAAAAGGCATTAAGGGCATACCTGTCATCAAAACTGCCAAAATACATGGTTCCTAATTATTTTATGCACTTAGCT
>JBGVLM010000054.1:0-2764 GCA_045124255.1 Butyrivibrio sp.
CGAGTCAATTGCGTTTTGATGCACCAACCATTGAAAGGCTGGGGATTCCGGCGTATAACTGGTGGAATGAGGCGCTGCATGGGGTTGCCAGAGCAGGAACGGCAACGGTATTTCCTCAGGCAATAGTGTTAGAGTCAGGTGAAAATAACCAAATAGTAATAAGTTAAATTAGCCAACTAGAGTCAGAAAAGAATAACCATTATGAGATAACTAAAAAAAGCCATTATATATTTTCAGGCTGTGATATAAACTGATATACGCCAATGTACCAGTTTATGAAAAACATGAGCGAAGAAAATAAATATAATGACTTACAAGAAATTTTAACACAAGCACTTAACGAATTAAAGGATGAATTAGGTGCAAAATTTAATATTGAAAAAGTGAATCTTGCTGAGCTTGAACGTCGCACCGGCATAAGCAGAGGCAGACTAAGGGCTCTTAAGAAAAATAATTTCATAGCAAAAGAACATGGATTAAAAGGAAGAAGATCTAACAACAGTGTTTTATATGGATTTACAGGGGTAGTTGATGAACTTCTTAAAAAAGGAATTACCAATTCAGCTGTATGCTTTGAGCGTGTAAGGGAACAAGGATACACCGGCAGTCAAAGTACAATTAAGAGCTATATAAATGCAAACAGGCATCTTGTTCCGGCAAGAAGACAGATTGTAGCGCCACAGGGAAACCGTGGAAGACGTTATGAAACAGGTCCTGGAGAATCCTATCAAATGGACTGGGGATTTGTTTCAGTAGAATCTTATAGTGGTAAATCTTATAAAATAGCCTGTTTTGCAATGATATGCCATCATTGTGGGCAGAGATATATTGAATTTTTTCCAAATGCAAAACAAGAAAATTTATTTATCGGAATGATACACGCATTCATTTATATAGGAATTCCTAAGTATGTATTAACAGACAATATGAAAAGTGTTGTAATCAGGCGTGATAATACCGGAAAGCCTGTATGGCAGAAAGATTATGAAATTTTCATGAATAATCTATGCTTTGAAACAAAGCTGTGCAAACCGCATCACCCATTTACGAAAGGGGCTGTAGAGAGACTTGTAAGATTTGTGAAAGACAACTTCCTTCCAGGCAGAGTATTTAATGAAATAACAGATTTGAATTATGAAGCAATAAAATGGTGTAACCGACAAAATACAATCTATCACAGAGCAGTTGACTGTATACCTAATGATAAGCATTCAGCAAGCTGTTTAAAGGCTGCTCCATTGCTCGAAGAAACAATAGAATTATCATACTATTTGTGTCCTGAGCGCCGAATATCTTTTGATGGTTTTGTAACCTATGAGGGCAGACGTTTTGGAGTGCCTTATTGGTATACGGAAAAAACATGTCGTGTAAAGAGAGACGGTTATGTTCTATACATCTATGATGTAAACATGACAAAAACACTAACATCCCATGATATAACATGGAGTCGGCGTGATAGCAGCTGCCGTGATCAATATGCAACTGTTCAGCCGGAAGAACAGCCATCAGTACCTGTTAAGATCCATATAAACCAAATCTCTCCTCCTGATTATGATCAGGGATTTAGAAAATTTAATTTTGAGGAGGGGTTGGAATAATGAATACCATAATATTTGATGAAATAGAAAAAACAGCGGAATATCTTAAACTTAATATATCTTCCCAGGAGATTGCGGATGTTATAGTTAAAAACAACTACACTAATGAAAGCATCCATGCTATCTCGGAATTTCTAAAATATTTAAAGGATAAACGACATGACAATCTTGTTGGGATGTTACAGCAAATGAGCCGTATCCCTCTGAAGGAACCGAAAACATTTAAAACATTTGATTTTAGCCGAATCCATGGAAAAAATGTGGATATGTTAGAAAATCTGGCATCATTATCAACGCTATATGCCCACAAAAATTTGGCATTTATAGGTCCGCAGGGAATAGGAAAAACCCATTTAGCTATGGCTTATGGGCGATTATGCTGTGACAATGAATTCAAGGCTTATTTTCTCAAAGCAACAGAACTTAACCAAAAATTCACTGATGCAAGAAGATTAGGCAGAGAAAGTGCTGTCATTAATAATCTTGTAAATCCTGCATGCTTAATAATAGATGAGGTTGGACGTTGTGTGTTCGATAAGGAAAACACAAGAATGTTTTTTGATGTAATTGACAGAAGATACAGCAAAGAAGGACCTAATAACATGATATTTACCAGCAATAAGACACCCGATAAATGGGGTGAATTCTTTGGGGAAGACTCCTCTTTATTATGTGCACTTGATCGAATTTTTGATGATGCAATGGTATTTATGATTAAAGGAACCAGTTATCGAGGTAGGAACTGTCAAACAGTTTCGATAACAGCTGGTGAATTATCACCGCTGCCAAAATCAGAATAATTTAAGAAAGGAATAACTGGTACATTGGTTATTTCTAATTGTCTCAAAATGGTTAATTTAACCTGTCTTAAAATGGTTAATCTCTCCCGCCTCTAACACCTGTTCGGGGTCTGCCGAAGTTCTAACTGAAGCCGGTTCACAAAACGGCTGACGGTGGATTCGGATACCTGTCCGTTTATTACAGAGCCATCGGATTTCAGCTGCCTGTAAATAGCAGCCGCAGACATGCGTGGATAGTTGGTCTTGAAATACCGGATCCTCTCCTGAAGTTCTTCGTCAAGCTTGCGGCTCATGCCGGCATCTGACCGTCCTTTCGGGACGAGACCTTCAAAACCATGGTTTTGGTAGTCCAGATACCATTTTTCA
>JBGVLM010000055.1:0-15803 GCA_045124255.1 Butyrivibrio sp.
AAACTGTTAATGACCTTAAATGTTTTTAATTGTTCTTGAGACAATGTAATTAATCCTTCTTTCATAGTTTTATAGTTTAATGAAAAGTGACATTATCTCAAGAGAATCATAAGGTGACATTATCATAAGTTAATAACAAAATAAAAATACGTTAAATTGCAAGAATTAAATACATGGGATATAATAAATGACAAATTATATTTAGGGAGAATGTTTATGATTAATCAATTTTCAAGAACTGAATTACTTATCGGAACAAAAGCTGTCAGAACACTTGCAGGAAAGCGGGTGGCAGTATTCGGTGTAGGCGGAGTGGGAGGTTATGTTGCAGAGGCACTTGTAAGAAGCGGTATCGGAGAAATTGATTTGATAGATAATGATAAGGTAAGCCTTACCAATCTTAATCGTCAGCTTATTGCACTTCATTCAACAATCGGAAGGGACAAGGTTGAGGTTTTAAGTGAAAGAATTAAAGATATTAATCCCGACTGCAGGGTAAATGCACATAACTGCTTCTATCTGCCTGAGAACAGCAGTGAGTTTGATTTTGGATTATATGATTATGTTGTGGATGCAGTTGATACCGTTACAGCGAAAATACAGCTTGTTATGCAGGCCGAGGAGGCGGGTGTGCCGATTATCAGCAGTATGGGTGCCGGCAATAAAATGAATCCAACAGAATTTGAGGTAGCGGATATTTATAAGACATCGGTATGCCCGCTGGCAAAGGTAATGAGGCATGAGCTTAAGAAAAGAAATATCCGTAAGCTTAAAGTTGTGTATTCCAAAGAGAATCCGGTGAAACCTCACGAAAGCGAGGAGGAAAACTGCAAAGCAGGCTCTGTAGCATTTGTTCCGTCAGTTGCAGGACTTATAATCGCTTCGGAGGTAATAAAGGATTTAATTAAAAATTAACAATAAGCATATAACAGAAGGTTCCGGCACAAATGGATATAAGCATATTGCGTTTCCACATATAGAATAATACCGTAACGGCAATGCCTGTTAATTCGGGAATTCCATGCGTGCCGCCCAAAATGTTAACGTCCTTAAGGCAGTATACAATAAGCATTCCGAAAATTGCTGCGGGCAGTGCCTTCCCGAGGTACTGAATGTATTTTGGGGTTGGCTTATCGGCTCTGAATACAATGAACGGAAGAAAGCGTGTAAGCATTGTTCCTGCCACACACATTGCAATTGTAATTATCTGTTGTGCAATAGTCATTGCCGGTTTCCTCCTTTTTCAATCGGTTTTCTGAAAATGGTCAGAAATACAATTATGCAGACCATTGTAGGAATCAGAAAGCTGTCCCTGCCCCATATTATAAGACATACAACGGACGCAAGTATTCCTATCATTGCCGGGAAATGCTGCTTATCCTTAAGCCACTGCTCAAGAAAAATAACAACAAACATTGCAGTCATAACAAATTCTATTCCCTTCAAATCAAAGCTTATTAAAGAACCGAGTATTCCTCCAATTGTGGCACCAAATACCCAGTAAAGCTGATTTAATAACGTAACAAAAAACATAAACCAGCCCCTGTCAATGCCATCCGGCGGTGTGGCAGAATAGTTTATCGAGAATGTTTCATCACATAAACCGAAAATCAAATAGAATTTCTTAATTCCTGTTCCTTTGAATTTTTCCAACATTGATATTCCGTAGAAAAGATGACGTGCCTGTATTAATACGGACATCATAAGTGTCTGTAACGGAGCAAAACTTCCAAGCAGCATTGATACTGCAACAAATTCCAATGAGCCTCCGAAAATGGTAAAGCTCATTACCAATGGGTATATAAAACAAAAGCCTGAAGTACCGGCATAAATTCCATAGCTTATACCAAGGAAAAGAAAGCCTGCCATAATCGGTATCGTGTGCGGAAAGGCAGCACGAAAGGCTCTGCTCAGTGTTTTTTTATCTTTAGACATATTTTTTTCCTCCTGATGTATTAAAAAATAATAACACTTGAAATTCTATCCTGCAATAAAAGTTTTTGCTGAATAGAGGCAGGGAAAAGAGGATAAAATTTTAGAATAAAAAAGTTTTTGGAGGAAAATTATGTACAATATTATTATTCAGGATGTTAAGGGTTATGAAGTACTTGATTCGAGAGGCAATCCTACAGTTGAGGCGGAGGTTTATCTGTCTGACGGAACAGTCGGAAGGGGAATTGCACCGAGTGGTGCGTCAACCGGAGAATATGAAGCGTTGGAACTCAGGGATTTGGATGAAAAAAGATACATGGGAAAGGGTGTGAAGAAGGCAGTTGATAATGTAAATACTGCGATTAAAAAAGCAGTCTGCGGCAGAAATGCACTTGATTTATACGGAATTGATTTTGCAATGAGGGAAGCAGACAATACGCCGGATAAATCAAATCTCGGAGCTAATGCAATTCTTGCCGTCTCAATCGCAGCAGCCAATGCGGCAGCTAAAGCATGTAATATGCCATTATATCGTTTTATCGGTGGAGTAAACGGAAACCGGATGCCGGTTCCCATGATGAATATTCTTAATGGTGGTGTGCATGCGAAGAATACCGTGGATTTTCAGGAATTTATGATTATGCCGGTGGGTGCATGCTGTTTTTCTGAAGCATTAAGAATGGGAGCGGAAATTTATCATACGCTTAAAAAGCTTCTGGAGAAGGACGGAAAATCAACAGCTGTTGGTGATGAGGGTGGTTTTGCACCCGATTTGAAAGACGCATTTGAGGTATTTGATTATTTAACAAGGGCCGTAAATGCTGCGGGCTATGAATGCGGAAAGGATGTTGTTTTTGCAATGGATGCAGCGGCTTCCGAACTGTATGAGGAGAATTCAGGGATGTATTATTTTCCGGGAGAAAGCAGGCTTGTACAGGAGGAAAACTGCCATGATTCCGGGGCAGAAGCACCTGATACCGTTAAAACACAGGTATGCAGAACTACGGATGAGATGATTGAACTCTATGCGAAGCTGTGTGACAGCTATCCTGTTTATTCAATCGAGGACGGTCTGGACGAATCTGACTGGGAGGGCTGGAATAAGCTTACACAGAGACTTGGCAGCAGTGTGCAGTTAGTCGGAGATGATTTGTTTGTTACAAATACGGAGAGACTCAGACGTGGAATTAATGAGAATTGTGCAAATTCAATCCTTATCAAGCTTAATCAGATTGGTACTGTAACGGAGACTCTTGAGGCAGTAAAGCTTGCCCATAAATGCGGTTATACTGCGGTAATGTCCCATCGTTCGGGAGAAACCGAGGATACGACAATCGCAGACCTTTCGGTTGCACTTAACTGTTGTCAGATTAAAACAGGTGCGCCTTGCAGAACCGACAGAGTAGCGAAGTATAACAGGCTTTTAAAAATTGAACAGGAGCTTGGAATTATTGCCCCATATCCGGGCAAAAGTGCTTTTAATTTTGTAAAATAATTATTTTTGTGTTATTATTTATCAGGTGGAGTCCTTTATTGGGGCTTCCCTGATTAAATGAACTTATACATATAGTTTTTTTGAATTTAATAATACGATGGAGCATTGATATGAAGATTACAACGATTATGTTTGATTTGGATGGGACTCTGCTTCCGATGGATGAGGAGAAATTTACAAAGGGGTATTTCGGAATGCTTTCTCATAAGCTTAAAGCTTATGGCTATGAGCAGGAGGAATTGATTAAGTCAATCTGGAGCGGAACGAAGGCAATGGTTATGAATGACGGAAGCCGCCTTAATGAGGAGGTTTTTTGGGAGGTATTTGAAAAGATTTACGGGGACAGATTAAAAACGGATAAGAAGTATTTTGATGATTTTTATGTAAATGAATTTCAAAGTATCGGACAATTCTGTGGTTATACCGAAAAGGCGGCAGAGGTAATAAAACTGGTAAAGGAGCTCGGTTTCAGGGTAATCTGTGCAACAAATCCTATTTTTCCGGCGATTGCAACCGAGACAAGAATCAGACTTGCCGGGCTGGAACCGGAGGATTTTGAACTGTACACAACCTATGAGAATTCCTCACACTGTAAGCCTAATCCTGATTATTACAGGGAAATACTTGAGAAAACGGGATGTATCGCAGGGGAGTGCCTGATGGTCGGAAATGATGCAAGAGAGGATATGGTGGCGACAACGCTCGGTATGAAGGGTTTTCTTCTTACGGATTGTCTTATTAACAGGGATAACACGGATATTTCTCAATTTGAGAATGGTAATTTTGACAAATTAACTGAATATATTAAAGCATTAAATTCTTAATATAATATATTAATGTCAGATATTGACTTTTTTACTCATAGATATTAATATAGAAGTGTTCAGTTATATTATTTGAGTACGTGAACGAAGAAGGAGAGACATAATATGGAAACGAAAAGAAAGTATGTAGTAACATCCAAAACTACCGCTGCGAAGTCAGGTTTGGGCGGTGCATTATTTGCAATTGCAATTATTTTTATGATTGCTTCCGCAGTATGGTGCGTAACAATTATGAAGGAATCAGAGACACTGGCAATAACAGTATTGATTATTTCTTTTTTGCTTGGACTTTGTATTGTTGGTATTTCAAATGTTATAAAGAATATAAGAATCAGCCAGAATCAGAAATACATAGTTGAAGAGATAATTGAGGCAGAGGTTAATAAGAACAACAGAAAGGCCTGTGAAATTCCGCAGGAGGTTGTTAAAGAGGAATTAATGGCAGTGCTTGCTGCACTTGTTAAAGATGAACTTAAGAAAAATGCAGCAGCAGAGGCTAAGAAGGATACGGCGGCTGTTGAGAAGCCTTCTTACGGATATTCAACAGATACAGCAAGACAGTCAGTATACGGAGCAGCACAGAAGCCTGCAGAGGAATCAGCTTACGGAGTGGCACAGAAGCCTGCAGAGGAATCAGCTTACGGAGCAGCACAGAAACCTGCAGCAGAATCAGCTTACGGAGCAACACAGAAGCCTGCAGCACCGGTTGTTGAGACACCGGCTCCAAAGCCTGTTACACCGGCAGCTAAGCCTGTAGTACAGGAGACTGCAGCAACAGAGGATGTGGCCATTGGCAGCAATGAATGGAAATGCAGGGTTTGCGGAAGAATCAATCGTAATTATATAGGAATGTGTGCTTGCGGCAATCATGTTTCAGAGAATAATGGACCTAAGGCTGAGGAGCCTGCAATCAGCAGACCGTCAGTGGAAGAGGCAATAAGCAGACCATCAGTGGAAGCAGCAATAAGCAGACCGTCAGTGGAAGAGGCAATCAGCAGACCGTCAGTGGAAGAGGCAATAAGCAGACCATCAGTGGAAGCAGCAATCAGCAGACCATCAGTGGAAGCAGCAATCAGCAGACCATCAGTGGAAGCAGCAATCAGCAAGCCTTCAGTTGACGAGGTGTATTCAAGACCTGTTGCGGATAATTATGATGACGATGATGATGAGGTTTTAGGAGATGAAACAGCGTCTGAGAAGAGAGTAATAGGACCTGTTACAGGTGGTGCTAACTGGGTATGCAAGTTGTGCGGCAGAATTAATCCGAAATTCGTAGGCGCATGTGAGTGTGGAAATGCCCGTACGGATAATTCGTTTGGTTCAGATGAAGGTTCGTTAGGCCACAGTCAGTCAAGAGCTCCGGAGGCATTGAGAAGTACGGTAAGACTTACTCCTAAAGATAATATTTCAACACAGCCTGTTAAGGAGGAGCCAAAGACTCCGAATCTTGATTTTAATTCAGATGATTATGATGTGGCAGCGGCCAGAGCAGCGGAAGAAGCAGCAGCTGCTGCTAACAAGGCTAAGAACGTTGATATTCCAATGCCTGCATCATCACGTGCCGGCAACAGTAATGTAACTCAGATATCTGCAACAGAGTGGAGATGTAATGTGTGCAACAGAGTAAACCGTAATTATATCGGAACCTGTGCATGCGGAAATTCAAAATATTAATATTAAGATTATTTTCAAAGCCGTGGGATTCCGCGGCTTTGTTTGTTTATTGCTTCAAATTCTTTTTTTGCAGAGTAATGATAATATTAACAAATATTGAATATTTAGCAAATTTAAGAAGATATTTTTAAGAATATATGGTAAAATAATGCTATATTTTGGGAGGATACGGATTATGAGACCTGAATTACAGAAAATATGCGATAATTATATTATAAACAGAACAATGATTAAGAGTACATTTTCATTTGAGGATGAGTATATGTATTCGGTAGCTGCAACAATATTTGCGGATAAAGGAATGCTGGCAGGCTCTGAGAATCTTAAGAAATGCAGGGATATTCTTAAAGCTGATACAGGTGTGTTTTCCAATTTCAGAGGAAATGTTAAGCTGCCTATGATTTCAATTCTGGCAGTATCCGATTCTCCTGAGGATAAGATGAAAAGAGTTATTGAGATACATAAGGCATTGAGAAAGAACTTTTTTGGTTCAGAATTTCTTCCGGTTGCGGCAATGGCACTGGATGAACTGGATTCACAGGGTGATTATAAGAAAATATCTGACAGAAGCAGAAATATATATAATCTTATGAAGCAGGAGCATCCGTTCCTTACTTCCTCTGAAGACAGCGTTTTTGCTGCACTGCTGGCGTTGTCGGACAGTCCGGACAGTGTTATCGTTGCTCAGATGGAACAGGCATACGTTAAGCTTAGAGAGGTGTTTAAGGATAGAAACGCTGTTCAGACCTTAAGTCATGTAATCGTGCTTCTGGGTGGTGATATTATTGAAAACTGCAACAGAACAATTGAATTATATAACAGAATAAGAAACAGAAAGCACAAATACGGAAAAAGTTTTGAGCTTGCGGTTCTTGCAATATTGTCTCTGGTAGACGATATGGACAGAGTTGTGGATGATATTATAGAAACAGATAATTTCCTTTCAAAACAGAAGGGCTATGGATTTTTGGGAATTGATAAGATACAGAGAATTATGCATGCGGCAATACTTGTTTCAAAGGATTACGTCAGCGGTGACAAAAGTCAGCTTATAAATACTGCTCTTCTTGGAGGAACTGTTTCGCTTGTAATAGCTGAACAGGCGGCATTTCTTGCTTCGATTGCGGCTGCGAATGCAGCAGCGGCGGCGTCGGCATCAAGCAACTAAGAGGTGTATAATGCATGAGTTATCCGTTACTGAAAACATATTGAAAATAGCACTGGATGAAGCAGAGCGTTATAATGCTTTAAAAGTTAACAGAATACAGATTAAAATGGGTTCACTGGAGGCATATGTTCCTGAATGTATAGAGGAATATTTTGCACTGTTAAGCGAAGATACAAAGGCTTACGGAGCAGTTTTGGATTTTACGGTTGAGGAGACTCTTTTAAGGTGCAGGGACTGCAATAAGGAGTTTGGAATGGAATATGGAAGAATGAGATGTCCGTATTGCAGGAGTGTCAAAACAGATATTATTTCCGGGAAAGGCTTCTCGGTAGAGAGTCTTGAGATTGAGACTGAGGATGAGTAAATAATTCATAAGGTTGGTTAGTACTATGAAAAATACAGCTAAGAAAATCATTTCAATTTTATTAATGCTTGTACTGGCTTTGGGAGTGTTTAATATAACTCCCGACAATGCATACGCAGCTGATGGAGATGTCGTCAGAATAGGCTTTTTTAAGGTGGACGGCTTTCAATATTATGACGATAATGGCAATTATGCGGGATATAATATTGAATACCTGAATCTTATTGCTAATTATACGGGGTGGAAATACGAATTCGTTGATGTACAGACCTTTGATAATGGCTTGACAATGCTTGAGAACAAGGAAATTGACCTTATTGCACCGGTTTTGATGGATGCCGCCAGACTTGACAGGTATGACTACAGCGGATTTGCACTTGGAACCGGATACTATGCGATTGTATCAAAGGCAGACGGCAATGAATATGATTACGATGATTTCGGACTTTTAGAGGGTAAGAGTGTGTCTGTTCCGGAGGGATACCCGATAACCGAAGAGTTCCTTAAATATATGAAGCTTAAGGGCTTTGAAATGGAGGTAGTTAATTATAGTTCTCCTAACGAGGCAATGAGTGCAATGATGAAAGGTGATACTGATTTTTCAATTACCTCGCTTATGGCTGTTAACGAGAAATATAACGTTATTTCAAAATTCTGTTCATCACTAATGTATTACATTACATGGAAGGGAAATTATGAATTAATTGATGAGCTTAACAGGGCAATGGAATATGTAGAAAACACATATTCAGGCGAGCTGGAGAGTATGGAGGAAATGTATTTTCCTTCTTATGGAATACAGAATTATTCCAAAGAGGAGAAGGAATTCATTGACAGCTGCCCGACAATAAGACTTGCATATATTCAGGGAAGAATACCGTTGTCTTTTAGGGATGACAACGGACTGTCAGGAATTTCAAGAAGTATTTTTGACAGGGTTTCAGAGCTTACGGGCCTGCAGTTTGAATATGTTCCTATATCCTATGGGAAGATAGACAGTACATATTTTAAAAATAATAAGATAGACCTTATATCGGGTGTAGAGTATAACAGTGCCAATCTGAATGTAGATTCTCTTCATCTCAGTGCACCGTATATATCGAGCAGAAAGGTATTTGTAGGCAGAAACGATATACAGTTTAGTGAGAATGAGCCGTTTAAGGTAGCTGTTGCAACAGGCTCAGCAACAATGCCGCAGGTGTTATCACAGAAATATCCGAATTTTAAAATTATTACTTATAATACTATTGAGGAATGCTTTGAGGCTGTACGAAAGGGTGAAGCGGATTTATTAATACATAATCAGTACAGCGTGGATTATATGATGTCAATACCTAAGTATGAGGATTTTACGGTTGTTCCTACAGAAGGCATTGAGGATGAGCTGTGTTTTGCAACGATGGCATATGAGGGTTCTGAGCTGACAGAGGAAGAGCAGCTTATACTTATCAGTATAATTGATAAAGCTATTGCGGAGATTTCAAGCAGTGAGATTGATAACATCGTGGTAAATGATACTCTTGAATACAGATATGAGTTCGGTTTCAGGGATATGCTGTATAAATACAGATATCTATTGGTGGTTGCAGCAATTTCACTTGTTATAATAATAAGTATTCTGATTTATATCATTCTTGTTAATATTAAACATAACAGGAAGCACAGCAGTGAAGCTTCGCTTATGCGTTTGCAGAAAAAAAGATACCAGATTATTGTAGACAAGTCCGATGATATGATTTATGAAATCAGCCTGGAGAGAAATTCAGGCGTATCATCCGAAAAAATTAAGGAAACCTTTGGATGGGAGATTCCAAGTCAGGTGGAGGATTTGACATACGATACTCTGATGAGAGTGCTGCATGTACATCCGGATGATGTTGACAGATTATTTGAAGAATACAATAAGGAGCTTACCGTTAAGGGAATTAAATCCGATAAAGTATTGCTTGGATGTGTTAATGGTGAATATATATGGTGTGAAATATCATTAATGCCTTTGTATGATGTAGAAAATAACCTTATATCATACGTTGGAAGAATTAAAAACATTGATGAGAATGTTAAGGCGTTACAGGAGCAGGAGCAGAGACTTACTGAAACGGCAATCAGAAATGAAAATCTGGAGGAGCTGCTTAGTAATGCCGTAATGAATAACCTTACTGACGTTATGAAGATTAGCACGAAGAACTGGAAGGGTTTCTTCTATACTATTAAAGATGGCAAAATAATTGAAAAACCTCTTTCAGCCGAGTGGGATGATATTTTTAACGTAATGCTTGACGGAATGGTTCCTGAGGACAGACAGAGACTTGTCAATATCGGCAAGAAGAGTGTGCTTTCCAAAGCAGAAGTTGGGGAATCTTTTATTTATAATTACAAGAGCAATTATGATATTTACAATCACCGTAAGACGGATAAATGCTTCTACTATACAACAAGATTCAGTATTGCAGATATTAATAATGAGAAATCCGTAATTATTACAAATATTGATGATACGGATGTTATGGCACGTGAACAGGCATACATAGAGCAGAAGGACGAATTCCTTAACGTGGTAATTGATTCACAGCGTTTCCTGTACAATGCGATTGAGGATACATATCTGATAACATTAGTTATCAATCTTAAAACAGGAATTATACATACCTTTAGCGGTAACGAGAATGGAATTATTGAACCTCATGAGATTGATATTACATGGAATGAGTTCTGTGAGAATGAGATGTTCCCGTATATGGATGCCGAAGACGTGAAGGAATTTAGGAAAACAGCGTCAATGCGGGCTCTTGCCGGACTTGATATTAATCAGAATGTTAAAATTAATTTTAAGGCAAAGCTTACAGCAGACAGCCTGGACCCATGCGATGATGAGAACTGGTTCATGTTAAGCTTTAAGGTATTGGAAAACGAAAATGAAAAGCTTGCCACTGCTGTTATTATATGCGACACTGATAATGTAAGTGAGGAGGTTGAAAGGTATAAAACAAGACAGTCATTGCTTTCACAGCTTAGAATAAATGCTTTGATAGAGAATAATGACGAAATAATATATGATTTTAATCTGATTGACGGAACCTGTAACATAACCGGTAATGAGAATAATACACTGGGCTGGAGTGTAGGCAGGACCATTGAGAAAATGTCAATTGAGAAGATGATGAATATGTGGGGCGTTCATCCTGAGGACAGATTTAAAATCGGTGAAGCATCGCAGAATATTTTCAAGAAGAATGCTTCAATTGTGCGTAATGTGCGAGTACAGAAATCAGACGGAAGCTTTGTATGGGCCAAAATATCCTCTGTTCCGATTATCAGTGAGGGCAGAATGATTTCGATTCTCTGCCGGCTGAACAGAATAAATGTTGAGAAGGAGGAGGCGGCATTACCTGAAACTGATATGAATACGGACAAACTTACAGGACTTCTTAATGCCAAATCACTTAAGGACTTAACCGACAAATACCTTAAAGAGCATTCTGCTAAGAGTGACGCATTTATTTTGATTGATTTAGACCACTTTAAGAGTTTTAATGACAGCATGGATTACAGGATGGGTGATAAGGTAATTAAGGATACTGCCCGCAAATTACAGATAATTTTCTCCAATTATGACTATATCGGAAGATTTACCGGAGATGAGTTCGGAGTTTTTGTTAAGAATATCCCTCTCAGCACTTTGGAGGATAAGCTTGATTGGGCACTGGATAAGCTTAAGGACAGCTACAGCCAGGGCGGTAAAATAATGCAGGTTACGGCAAGCATTGGTGCTGCCTACAGCATGGTTGAAAACGCTGAATATCAGGAGTTGTATCATTTGGCGGACAATGCGGTTTATGAGGCTAAGAAGTCGGGCAGGGAGAAATTTGTTATTAAGAAATATTTCTCATAAAAAGTAATGTAGGATTAATAAGGTTCATATAATTTACCAATATAAAAATATTGGTGTTTGCTATGAAAAATAATATTTTATCCACAATAAAAACAGCAGCTAAGAACAATAAAACAGTTATTGCGCTGCTGTTTTTTGTGGGAATGGGACTTGTAGCCGCCGGAGTTATTTTTTCCGTAAAAAAGACCGTGACAGCAGGTAAGAGCAGTAAGGAATTGCCTATTTACAGCGTTAAGACGGAGGAAAAGAAGGTGGCACTTTCTTTTGACGCGGCATGGGGAAATGAAGACACGCAGACAATCCTGGATTTGCTTGCAAAATATGATGTACATGTAACTTTTTTTATGACGGGTGGATGGGTCGAGAAATATCCGGAGGATGTGAAAGCGATTGCGGCAGCAGGACACGACCTTGGAAATCACAGCGAGAATCATAAGCAGATGAGTAAGATTTCTTATGATGAATGTGTTGAAGAAATTATGAAGGTACATGATAAGGTTGAGGCTCTAACGGGAAAGTCAATGTGCCTTTTCAGACCTCCGTATGGGGATTATAATGATAATCTGATTAAAGCAGCGGAACAGTGCGGATATTATCCGATACAGTGGTCGGTTGATACACTTGTAATATAAGTAAAGAATTTAAGAGAAGAAAAAATTTTTCAAAAACTTTATAAAATTTGTTGTATTTTTGGCACCTACTTGTGTATACTGCTACGACAACAATTTTAGGGGTTTTTATAAGTGATAATTAACACATATAAAAATATCACGAAAGAAGAAAAAATTAGTCTTTACTTGAAATTTGTTGATTACTTAAATTACAAGGAGGATTTACAAAATGAAAAGAACAGAAGCAATTTATGCAAGACAGAGTGTAGACAAAAAGGACAGCGTGAGCATTGAAACACAGATTGAAAAATGCGAGTTAATAACAACTGGTAAAGCAAATATATACAAGGACAAAGGATACTCTGGAAAAAATACTGACAGACCAGAATTAGAAGATTTAATAAATGATATTCAAGCAAATAAAATAAGCAGGGTTATTGTATACCGATTAGACCGTATCAGCCGAAATATCACGGATTTTTACAACTTGTATTCTATTATGCAGGAACACGGAACAGACTTTGTATCTGTAAATGAAAACTTTGATACCTCTACTCCTATGGGGCGTGCAATGATGGGAATATTGATTGTATTTGCACAAATGGAGCGTGAAAGTATCCAAGAGCGTGTCAAAGACAATTACTACTCTCGTATTAGTATGGATGGGCGTTGGGCAGGTGGTCCTGCTCCTTATGGTTTTACAAATGGAAAAACAAAAGATAAAAAACCAACACTTAAAATAAATGCTGATGAAATGGAAATCGTAAAATATTGCTTTAATCAATATGCCTATTCTCCTAACATTTCAATGAACCAGATAAGCAATGCTTTAACTGAAAAAGGATATAAGAGCAGGCGCAAAAATGGTGGTTGGGATAATGTAACGATTGCCCGTATGCTTCAAAATAGCGTCTATGCCGTAGCTGATGAGCGATTAAAGAAATACTATGAAATACGCAAGGTTAAATTCTTAAATGAATGCGAATGGGATGGTTCAACAAGTGCTCATATAGTTGGTAAAAAGGTCGGTAATGTTAATACAAGAAAATACACCGACTTAAAAGAACAAAGCATTTATCTTACTAATTTTAAAGGTGTTATAGATAGCAAGACTTTTATTATGGTACAGGAACGATTAGCCACGAATGAACAAATAAGTCGTTCTAATGCTCCAAGTGTACTAGAAGAATTAGCAGGACTAATCAAGTGCAAGAAATGTGGTTATGCTATTAAATCTCATAGCAAATCTGCAAAAGGTATACCATATTTAGGATGTCACGGAAGATACACATTAAAGACTTGTGATGTATCATTAAAAGGTATAAGATTTCCAGACATTCAAAATCAAGTTGGAAATGAAGTACAAAAAGAACTAGATAAAATTGCAGGGAGTATTGTAACAGAAATTATATCAGACAAAGAAAAGGAAAATCATATCAAGGAGTTAAAAACCAAGATTGATAATTTGCTTGAACTTGTGGCATTAGGTGGAGAAAGTGCAAAAACTGTACATAGTAAAATTGAAGCATTGCAGCAGGAAATAAACGAAATACAACTTACGGAGTTTATGAATACAAAAACAACAGAAAGATTACGAATTTCTGACAGATTACCAATCGTATATGATAGACTTTCTACAGATGAGAAGAAAAGCATTTGTCAACAGATGATTGAAAAAATACTACTTTCTTCTAATGGGGATATGGAGATAGTATGGAAAATTTAATTATTGTAATTATCAAATTATGTGCTATAATATAATTAGTAAAGGCAATCGCCACAGAGTGGTTGACCTCTGGTATGAAAGGAGACCTTCCCTATCTCGGTCAAAGTACAGGGAAGGTCTTTACTACTTTAGTGACAAATCAAGTAAATGAATGTCAGTAGTGCCAAGAGGAACATTCCGAAAGACATTAAGTCTTTAAAATCGAATTTATTCTTCATGAGCATCACCTCCATTCTATGTAAAAATGGAGGTCAACCACCCTATAACACGATTGCCAGTAGCTATAAAGCTACTAAAATTATTATATCACAAAATTACACAGAACACAAGTTCGAACGGTGCTTTTGAGTAACTTTTTATTGGTCTATTGATTTTGAATAATGTGTGATGATACAATCTAAATGTAGATGTATTATAACTTCTGCATTTAGTTAATCAGTAACAATTAAAACATTGTTAGAAAGTAAAGTGTTTCAAGCTCTCTGCTACTTGCAGGGGGCTTTTTTTCGGCCAATTCCAGAGGTGGCAGAGAAGCAGAGAAACCCAACCCACCACACACAAATAATAATTTGAATGTGGTGGGTTGGGTTGGTAAGGTTCGACAATTCCGTCGGAGTATAGAGTTCTTCAAAACCTTTTCACAAAACCATTAACAATGGATAATTCTCAACTGCCCTTGAATTTTACTTGCATACTTCATTTTACACAGTACCTAAAAATTGGTGTTTTCCTCCTGCTCTTTAAGATTGTTTAATATATCTAGAGTATACGCAAATCTGGCACGCACCGCCAGTTCTGCTCATTATTTTTAACAATGTGGAGTGAGCAAACTCCCTTGTTGTTTTTGACTTGATTAGGATTCGCAACCTAACTTATGCAGACAACATCAATTACTACAACTGCACCTTGTTTACATATATTGTATCTTTTAGATTTTTCAAAAGCAATATATCTGGTTATCATAATTTTTTATGCGGGAGTAGTTTTTATTGTATGCAAATAACCATAGGTTATTAAGGAGTCAAGGGGAACTCCTTGCCCACATCGAAAAGTTTTCGATAGAGTGGGTTCTCTGTCGAACTCTTGTATTCGTCAAATCTCCGAGATACAATTATATTATAGGGATAAATTAAGCCTATAATATAATGGATAAGGAGATGATAATATAAACATAGCAATATTAACCTGCGAGAATTATAACTGCAATGACGCTAATGCAGTTGAACGAGAGCAGGAACGCAAATTAACAGTTAAGAATAAGGATAATGTTAATTATGATAGTTCTAAATCGTGTAAGAATGTTATTCTCGAACACGATAGTAAAATAGACGAATACAAGAGTTTCAGAGCCTATGTAAAGGCATATAAAGAAGATAATGATATAGGTGGAAGATTTAATATAGATACTACTTCAGATAGAAATGCAACAAAGGTACTGTCCTGCTTTGTAATGTCTGGTAGTCAAGAATTAATTTCCACTATGACACGAACGGAACAAACAGAATATTTTAAGGCTGGTCTAGAGTTCTTAAAAGCAGAATATCCAACATTTCATATCGTTGATAGTCGTATTCATTATGATGAGCAAGGACTTCCTCATATGCATACTTCTATGCTTCCAATACACATTAAGGCTGATGGAACCAAAACTTTTAATATATCACAACACCAAAAAGGCAAGGACTACTTCAAAGGCTTCCAAGATAGATTTTATGACTATATGAAAGAACGCTATCCAGATAAGGACTTACAAAGAAACAATCCTGAACGAGACCACGATAAAAAATTAACAGTTAAAGAATACAAAGAAAATGAAGATATTAAGCGTGAGTTGGAACAAGAACGCCAACACCTATTAGCGCGTGCTGAACGCTTGAATGAGATTGAAAAGCAGATTGATGATAGATTTAGAGAAGCAGACGAAATCAAGGCTTACAATGATGAAATAGACCGATACTGTAAAGAATATGGATTGTTGTAAGTGGTAAACTAAATCCAGCAGATTTTGGCAATTAATTTCCAGCAATTATCAAACCTCACTGAGATGATGATATACTGTCATCCGGAGGTGAAGAAAGGATGATTGATTGGATGATTTATACCAAAATCCATGAGCT
>JBGVLM010000056.1:0-52154 GCA_045124255.1 Butyrivibrio sp.
AACTCTATCGTTCCCGGTGGTTTGCTCGTCAAGTCATAGAATACTCTGTTGACGCCCCGCACCTCATTGATAATTCTGCTCATAACGGTCTGCAACACATCGAATGGAATCTCGGCAGCTTCGGCAGTCATAAAATCAATAGTATTTACTGCACGGAGTGCAACCGCGTAGTCATATGTACGTTCATCGCCCATTACACCCACTGAACGCATATTGGTAAGGGCGGCAAAATACTGGCCGATTGTCTTGTCCAGACCGGCTTTGGCAATTTCCTCTCGGTAGATTGCATCCGCTTCCTGAACAATATGAACCTTCTCGGCAGTAACCTCTCCGATGATACGGATGCCAAGACCCGGACCAGGGAACGGCTGACGGAATACAAGTTTCTCCGGAATACCAAGTTCAAGACCTGCCTTACGAACTTCATCCTTAAAAAGATCACGAAGAGGCTCAATAATTTCCTTGAAATCAACGATATCAGGAAGTCCTCCTACATTGTGGTGTGATTTAATAACGGCTGATTCTCCGCCAAGACCACTCTCTACAACATCAGGGTAAATTGTTCCCTGAACAAGATAGTCTACTGCACCGATTTTCTTGGCTTCCTCCTCAAATACTCGAATGAATTCTTCGCCAATTATTTTACGTTTTGTCTCAGGTTCTTCTACTCCTGCAAGCTTTGCATAGTAACGCTCCTGGGCATTTACACGGATAAAGTTAAGCTCATAAGGTCCGTTTGGTCCGAATACTGCCTCAACCTCATCCCCCTCGTCCTTACGAAGAAGTCCGTGGTCAACAAAAACACAGGTAAGCTGGCTGCCGATTGCTTTGGATAAAAGAACAGCCGCAACGGATGAATCCACACCGCCTGAAAGTGCACAAAGCACCTTGCCGGAACCAACTTTTTCACGAATACTCTTTATTGACTGCTCAACGAAGGAATCCATCTTCCAGTCACCTGCACAGCCACATACTCCACGAACGAAATTATAGAGCATCTTTGTGCCCTCTTTAGTATGAAGAACTTCAGGATGAAACTGGATTGCATACAGATTTCGGGAAGTACACTGTGCAGCTGCTACAGGACAGTCCGCTGTGTGTGCACAGATTTCAAAATCAGGTGCAATCCGGGAAATATAATCAAAATGACTCATCCAGCATATCGTTGTCGAATTTACATCCTTAAACAAAGGTGATGATGTCTCAACATGGACTTCTGTTTTGCCATATTCACGGACAGGAGCCTTTTCAACCCTGCCTCCAAGGACATGCATCATTAACTGTGCACCATAACACAGACCCAGAACCGGAACTCCGAGATTAAACAGTTCAGGTGTGCAGGTTGGTGCACCCTCTTCATAACAGCTGTTTGGTCCTCCCGTAAGAATAATTCCCTTTGGATTCATTGCTTTAATCTTGTCCAACGGGGTTTTGTATGAATAAATTTCACAATATACGTTACATTCTCTGACACGACGTGCAACCAGCTGATTATACTGTCCGCCAAAATCAATAACTACAACCTTTTCATTCTGCATAGATTTTTCCCCTTAAAATATTATAGAATATAATTATAATTTTAGAGAATAAAAGTGTCAACCCAAAATTAGTAATTACCGGCATACCATTCCGGAGTTTTTCAAATCTGTTCTTTAAAAATATCATCTGATTCATCCACGGGTAATTATTATAAATACTTCTTCACATACTGCCCCGTGTATGACTTTTTATTCTTCGCTACTTCCTCCGGAGTTCCCTTAGCAATAACAGTTCCGCCGCCGTCACCGCCTTCGGGACCTATATCAATGATATAATCTGCGGTTTTGATAACATCGAGATTATGCTCGATAACAACTACCGTATTGCCGCTTTCGGTAAGTCTTTTTAAAATATTTACAAGCTTATGCACATCCGCAAAATGAAGACCCGTTGTAGGCTCGTCAAGAATATAAATCGTCTTGCCCGTACTTTTCTTGCTAAGCTCGGTTGCAAGCTTAATACGCTGTGCCTCTCCGCCCGAAAGCTCGGTTGACGGCTGTCCCAGACGGATATATGAAAGTCCTACATCATTAAGTGTCTCTATTTTACGGCGTATTGAAGGCACGTTTTCAAAGAATTCAACGGCTTCCTCAACGGTCATGTTAAGGACATCATAAATGCTTTTTCCCTTATATTTAACTTCGAGTGTCTCCCTGTTGTAACGCTTGCCGCCACACACCTCGCAAGGTACATACACATCCGGAAGGAAATGCATTTCTATTTTCAGAATACCGTCGCCGGAGCATGCCTCACAACGTCCGCCCTTTACGTTGAAGCTGAAACGCCCCTTCTGGTAGCCCTTGGCTTTCGCATCAGATGTTGAAGCAAACAAATCCCTGATTAAATCGAATACACCGGTATAGGTTGCCGGATTGGAACGCGGAGTTCTTCCGATTGGAGACTGGTCAATGTCAATTACCTTGTCAAGCTGGTCAATTCCTACTATATCGTCATGTTCTCCCGGTATACATCTGGCACGATTCAAATCTCTCGCAAGGTGTTTGTACAAAATCTCATTAACCAATGAACTTTTACCGGAGCCTGATACACCTGTAACACAGGTCATAACGCCAAGCGGGATGTCAACATCAATATTCTTAAGGTTGTTCTGTCTTGCACCTTTTACGGTAATCCAACCCGTAGGTTCCTTACGGATGTCAGGCACCGGAATTTTAATCCTGCCGCTTAAATATGCTCCCGTTATAGAATTCTCATTAGCCATAATTTCCTGTGCAGTTCCGGTTGCTATAACCTCTCCGCCATGCTCTCCTGCTGCCGGACCAATATCCACAATATAGTCAGCAGCTAACATTGTGTCCTCATCATGCTCCACAACCACAAGCGTATTGCCCAAATCCCTTAAATGCATTAATGCCCCAAGTAATTTGTCATTATCCCTCTGATGTAAACCGATACTCGGTTCATCAAGGATATATGCGACACCGACAAGTCCCGAGCCAATCTGTGTTGCAAGTCGGATTCGCTGTGCCTCTCCGCCCGATAATGAACCGGTCGCTCTGGCAAGAGTGAGATATTCAAGACCTACATTATTAAGGAATCCGATTCTTGCCTTTATTTCTTTGAGAATCTGGTCGCCGATACGATGCTGAAGTTCCGTAAGGGAAAGCTCATCAAAATAACTGTTAAGTCTTTTTACGGACATTTCCGTTACTTCATAAATATTCTTATCGCCGACTGTTACTGCAAGCGATTCCTTTTTAAGACGCTGACCTTTACAGAGCTTGCAAGGCGTAATCTGCATAAATTCCTCATATTCCGCCTTCATTGTCTCCGAACCGGTCTCACGGTAACGCTGCTCCATATTTTTAATAAGTCCGTTAAAGGTTACATCATATACACCGACGCCTCGTTGTCCCTTGTAATGCACCTTAACCTCACGTGTTCCGGTGCCGTATATAAGCAGGTCCTGTATTTCCTTCGGATAATCCTGAAAAGGTGTTTCAAGAGAAAACTTAAATTCCTCTGCAAGAGCAATAAGCATTGCATAGGTAAAGCTTTTCTTATCATTGCAGGACTGCCAGCCCATTGCCTGAATCGCACCGTCCATAATACTCAATTTACGGTCAGGAATTAATAATCTCGGGTCAAATTCCATTTTATAGCCAAGTCCGAAGCAATCAGGACACGCACCAAAAGGATTGTTGAAAGAAAAGCTTCTTGGCTCAACCTCATCCACGCTGATTCCGCAGTCAGGACAAGCAAAACTCATGCTGAAATTAATCGGCTCGCCGCCAATAACGTCAACTATCATCAGACCGTCCGAAAGCTTCATAACGTTCTCTATGGAATCTGTAAGCCTTGCTTCTATTCCTTCCTTAACTGCAAGTCTGTCCACTATAATTTCAATATTATGCTTGTTATTTTTCTCTAATTCGATATTCTCGGATAGCTCATATATATTACCGTCAACCCTTACTCTGACGTAACCGCTCTTCTTAGCCTGCTCAAATACCTTTTCATGACGGCCCTTTCGTCCTCTTACCACAGGTGCAAGAAGCTGGAATTTGGTACGTTCAGGCAGCTTCATAATCTGGTCAACCATCTGGTCAATTGTCTGTTTTCTAATCTCCCTGCCACAGGAAGGACAATGCGGTACACCTATCCTCGCATACAAAAGTCTCAGATAGTCATAAATCTCCGTTACGGTTCCAACCGTTGAACGAGGATTGCGGTTAGTGGATTTCTGGTCAATGGATATTGCAGGAGATAAGCCCTCAATGCTCTCTACATTAGGCTTCTCCATTTGCCCTAAAAATTGTCTTGCATAGGAAGACAGCGATTCCATATACCGCCTCTGCCCCTCTGCATAAATTGTGTCAAATGCAAGTGAGGATTTACCCGAACCGCTGAGTCCCGTCAGTACGGTAAAAGAATCCCTTGGAATATCAACATCAATTCCCTTTAAATTATGCTCACATGCTCCCCTTATTTTGATATATTGTCTTTCAAATTCAGCCATTGTCATCCATCGTCTTTCTAATCATAGTTATTTGGTCTCTGATAGCTGCTGCCTCCTCGAAATTCAAATCCGCAGCGGCTCTGTGCATCTTCTTGTTAAGCTCCTTAATAAGCTTCTCCAATTCCTTATCGCTCATGGATTCGATATCCTTCTCCAATTTAACGCCGCCCTCATTGGCTGCCTTGGATATCGCAATCAAATCTCTGACCGCTTTCTTAATTGTAGTCGGAGTTATTCCATGCTCCTCATTATATTGCTGCTGGATTGCACGCCTTCTGTTCGTCTCGTTGATTGCATTTCTCATCGAGTCCGTAATCATGTCGGCATACATTATAACCCTGCCCTCCGCATTACGTGCGGCACGTCCTACCGTCTGTATAAGCGAGGTCTCCGAACGAAGAAAGCCCTCCTTATCTGCGTCAAGTATTGCTACAAGAGTAATCTCAGGAATATCCAGACCCTCTCTCAACAGGTTAATACCTATCAGAACGTCAAAAACATCCATTCTCATATCCCTGATAATCTCTGCACGTTCAAGCGTATCTATATCCGAATGAAGATAACGGACCCTGATTCCCGCTTCCTTCATGTAGTTGGTTAAATCCTCCGCCATTCGTTTAGTAAGGGTCGTCACAAGAACCTTGTTATGCCCGGCAGTCTCTTTATTAACCTCAGCTATTAAATCATCAATCTGACCCTCCACAGGCTTAACCGTTATCTCAGGGTCAAGAAGTCCTGTAGGTCTGATAATCTGCTCAACTCTGTTAAGCTCATGTTCAGCCTCATAGTTGGAAGGTGTTGCCGATACAAAAAGCATCTGGTTAATCTTGCTCTCAAACTCCTCAAAATTAAGCGGTCTGTTATCAAGTGCCGAAGGAAGTCTGAAACCATAATTCACAAGTGTTGTCTTTCTTGAACGGTCGCCAAAATACATTCCCCTGACCTGCGGAATCGTAATATGTGACTCATCCACTATTATAAGAAAATCGTCAGGAAAATAATCCATCAAAGTCCAAGGCGGTGCCCCCGGCTCAAGTCCTGTCAGATGTCTTGAATAATTCTCAATACCGGAACAGAAACCTGTCTCCAACATCATCTCCACATCAAAATTCGTTCTCTCTCCGATTCTCTGTGCCTCAATCAGCTTGTCCTCACTTTTAAAATAACGGACCTGTTCCTCCATTTCCTTACGAATGTTCTCCGCCGCCTTCAAAAGTTTCTCCCTTGCCACAACATAATGCGACGCCGGAAAAATCGCAGTATGCTTAAGCTCTGCCTTAATCTCCCCCGTAAGCGTATCTATCTCAGTTATTCTGTCAACCTCATCACCAAAAAATTCTACCCTTACTGCCCTGTCATCATTGGTCACAGGAAAAATCTCCAGAACATCTCCACGCACTCTGAAGGTACCGCGCTTAAAATCCATGTCATTACGCATATACTGCAGATCAATCAACTGCCTTATGACGTCATCCCTGTCCCTCTCCATTCCCGGTCTTAGGGATATAACCATGTTCTGATAATCTATCGGGCTTCCGAGTCCGTATATGCATGAAACGCTGGCAACAATGATAACATCCCTTCTCTCTGACAAAGCAGAGGTCGCAGAATGACGCAGCTTGTCTATTTCATCATTAATTGCAGAATCCTTCTCTATATAGGTATCAGTAGAAGGCACATAAGCCTCCGGCTGGTAGTAATCATAATATGACACAAAATATTCCACTGCATTCTCCGGAAAAAATTCCTTCATCTCACTATACAGCTGTCCTGCAAGCGTCTTATTATGTGCAATTATTAATGTCGGCTTATTCAACGCCTGAATTATATTAGCCATTGTAAAGGTCTTACCTGAGCCGGTAACGCCCAAAAGAGTCTGAAACTGGTCACCCTCCTCAAAACCCTTAACCAAGGCTTCAATTGCCTGTGGCTGGTCACCTGTCGGCTGGTATTCAGAATGTAAAATAAAGCGGTTCATAACCTCCTCCTTATTTCGAACATATATTCTACTTTAGTATATCATATATTCAAAAAAAGTATAGAGGTAAATTTTCTTAATTAAAGATTTTTTAACCGGATGATTATAATGTCTGAAAATCTTTTGGCAGCTGTAAACTCTTCCCGCTCAATCACGAAGCCGAAGATTTAAATGCACCAAACCGCCGCAATATCGGCTGGATGATACGATATGTAATGCGTGAGTATGGTTACAGCCCTCTATCCAAAAAGACTCTCATAAAAAACAATTCTTATGAACGCACAAGAATCAGAAAAAATTGAAGTAAAAAAATATTCCATAATAAAAGTGGCGGGAAATTTTCCCGCCATTTTTCAAAATCACATTATTATAAATATTCTATCTCAGGCATAAGCTCATCACTTACAATTGTAAGAAATCTTACAAGCTGCGCCTGCTCTTCCTTAGTAAATTTTTCCTGAATTCTATCCATAACTGTCGACATATAATTATAGCTTATATTGTAGTAGTCAAGATATTTGTCCGTTACCTCAAGATGATATTCCCTCTTGTCCTCCTTGGACTGAACCTTCTTTATATAGCCTTTTTTAACAAGACTATTAACCTTATATGCCGCATTTGGAGATGAAATATGTGTGGCCTGCGCAAACTCATTAACCGTAGGATTCTTCATCGCATAAATAATTTCCATGCAGAAGGTTTCCACTGTCGTAAGCGTTGCCTCCCTGTCTTCCCATCTTTCAAAAACTTTATGATAGAAATGTAATTTAAATTTGGTATACACCTTATTAAACGCTTCCTTTAGCATATTTCATTCCTCCGATATTTACAAATTCATTAAGCTTCCTGTTCAATTGCAAACATCAATTCAGCGGTTACTGCCACCTTGCCGTCAACAGTAGCAACTGCCTTTCCTATGCCGATAGGACCCTTTCTGTAAGTTAATTCACATTCAAGTTCAACCTTGTCACCCGGCACTACCTGTTTCTTGAATTTTGCACCCTTCACGCCGCCGAAAAAAACTATTTTGCCCTTATTCTCTTCCTCAGTAAGAATTGCTATTGCGCCTGTCTGTGCCAATGCTTCCAAAAGAAGAACGCCGGGCATTACCTGTTTCTTAGGAAAATGTCCCATAAACTGCATTTCATTTGCAGATACACATTTAACGGCTTTTGCCATCTGTCCCGGTACACAATCAACTACCCTGTCAATTAACAGAAACGGATATCTGTGTGGGAGAATTTCCTGTATCTCGTCAGAATTTAACTGCATATTTGTATCCTCACTAAATATATTTTTTCATTAAAATAACTGCGTTATGTCCGCCAAAGCCAAAAGAATTAGACATTGCATAATTTACTTTAGTATGTCTTCCCTCATTAGGCACAATATCCAAATCGCAATTTTCATCAGGCACCTTATAATTAATTGTAGCAGGAACATAATCATTCTTCAAACTTAACGCCGTTATGATTCCTTCAACAGCACCGCTTGCTCCAAGCAGGTGTCCTGTCATTGATTTGGTTGAGCTGACCATAAGCTTCTTGCTATGTTCGTTAAATACGGTTTTAATTGCACGGGTTTCTCCCTTATCGCCAAGCGGTGTTGATGTTCCGTGTGTATTGATATAATCTACCTGTTCTGCGTCTGTTTTAGCGTCAAGAAGTGCAAGCTCCATACACTTTGCAGCCATACTTCCGTCCTCAAGCGGTGCAGTAATATGATGTGCGTCACAGTTTGAGCCGTAACCGATAATCTCGCAGTATATTTTTGCATTTCTTTTTACTGCGTGTTCATATTCCTCAAGAATCAGTATTCCTGCTCCCTCTCCCATTACAAAACCGCTTCTCTCCTTATCAAAAGGAATTGACGCACGTTCAGGGTCATTTGATGTGCTGAGTGCCTTAGATGAGGTAAAACCGCCTATTCCCAACGGAGTTATGCTGGCTTCTGCGCCGCCGCAGACCATAATCTCTGCATATCCGTCACGAATATGATGAAATGCATCACCGATTGCATTTGTGCCGCCTGCGCATGCTGTTACAACAGAATTACATCTGCCGTGAAGTCCGTATGTAATTGCTATTTTTCCTGCTGCCATATTAGAAATGCACATCGGTATGAAGAAAGGTGATATTCTGTCAAAGCTTTTTTCAATACCCTTTGTACACTCATTCTGGATTGTTTCAATTCCGCCGATTCCGCTTGATACAATTACACCGAAACGGTCCGTATCTTCTTCCTCAAGATTAAGTCCGCTGTCCTCCATTGCTTCATTGGCAGCAATAAGTGCAAACTGTGTAAAACGGTCAGTTTTTCTTATCTCGTTTTTATCAAGATACTCCTCAGGATTAAAATTCTTAACCTCGCCTGCAAGCTTTACTTTCTTGTCTGAAGTATCATAAAGTGTTATCGGTGCGATTCCGCAAACTCCCTGCTGTATGGCATTCCATGTATCCTTAATATTATGTCCCAAAGGTGTTATGGCACCAATTCCGGTTACAACTACTCTTCTCATATTGCCATACCTCCATCCACACAAATTACCTGTCCGGTAATATATCGACTGTCATCACTTGCGAGAAATGACACAAGATTAGCAACATCTTCAGGCTTACCGATTTCGCCAAACGGAATTCCTGCAAGTATTTTTTCCCTTGAAGCATCATTAATTGCGTCAGTCATTGCTGTTTCAATCATTCCCGGTGCAACTGCGTTTACGGTAATTTTTCTTCCTGCAAGCTCTCTGGCAAGTGATTTTGTCATACCAATTACTGCTGCCTTACTTGCTGCATAGTTAACCTGGCCTGCATTGCCCATAACTCCGACTACGCTGCTCATGTTAATAATATGTCCGTAACGCTGTTTTAACATTATTCTTGAAACCTCTCTCATCATATAGAAGGTTCCCTTCAGATTGACATTTATTACATCATCCAAATCCTGATTTTTGAGTTTCATCAAAAGATTGTCCCTTGTAATTCCGGCATTGTTAACAAGTACATCTATTCTGCCGTTTCCAAATTCCAACGCCTTTTTAACAAGCATTTCGCAATCCTCTGAAGCACTGATGTCTGCCTGAACCATAAGCACATTCGCACCCTGTGCTTCACAAAGTTTCATTGTCTCAGTTGCTGCCTCGGAACCGCTCTGATAATTAAAAACGATATCCATTCCGTCAGCAGCAAGCTTTACACATACAGCCCTTCCGATTCCTCTGCTTCCGCCTGTAACAAGCGCAATTTTTCTGTCACCCATATATTACTCCTGACCGAGTTTTTTAATAACGGCCTCATAGCCATTATATAAATCCTCAAAAATTTCTTTTATAGGACGGATTGAGTTAATCTGTCCTACTACCTGCCCTGCCATAAGCGAACCATTCTTAACATCACCATCAAATACAGCCTTGCGGAGTGAACCAAGCGTAAACTTCTCAAGCTCCATTTTATCTGCACCGGCTTTTTCTGCCTTAATGTATTCTCTGGACATTGAATTTTTTATAATTCTTACAGGTACTCCCGCAATTCTTCCGGTAACGGTTGTTCCGTTATCTCCGGCCTTAAGAACCGCCTGTTTATAATTCTCATGAATAGGACATTCCTCTGAAGCAAGGAGGCAGGTTCCAAGCTGAACACCCACTGCACCAAGTGCAAAGGCTGCTGCAAGCTGTCTTCCGTCAGCAATTCCTCCCGCAGCAATTACAGGAATTGAAACTGCGTCAACTACCTGTGGCACAAGTGCCATTGTTGTCATGTCGCCGACATGTCCACCGCTTTCGGTTCCTTCTGCGATTACGGCATCTGCACCTCTCTGCTCAACTCTTTTGGCAACTGCCGTGCTGGCAACTACAGGAATTACAAACATTCCGTTGTCCTTCCATGCCTTCATGTATTTCTCCGGATTTCCGGCACCGGTTGTTACAACCTTAATATTTTCTTCAATTAAAAGCTGTGCCATCTCAGGTGCCTGCGGATTCATCAGCATAATATTTACACCGAATATACCGTCCGTAAGTTCCTTACATCTGTGAATATTTTCACGAAGTGTATCTACATCCATTCCGCCGGCCCCGATAAGTCCAAGACCGCCTGCATTTGTGACTGCCGCTGCAAATTCACCTGTTGCGATATTTGCCATACCGCCCTGAATAAATGGATATTTAATTCCAAGCATTTCATTTAATCTCATAGCATTCTCCTTATAACTCAAACAGCGCACCGCTCCAAGTAAAGCCGGCACCAAAACTGATGCAGATTACTTTCATTCCTTCTTTGAGCTTTTTAAGCTCAAACATCTCGTCCATTGCAATAGGAATACTTGCTGCAGATGTGTTTCCGTAATGTTCAATATTCATATAGAATTTGTCCCTGTGGTCAGGGTATTTCTTACGGATATGTTCTATAATTCTGGCATTTGCCTGATGGCAGATTACATAATCCACATCATCCATCGTAACACCTGCCTGCTCCATTACATGAACCATGCTTTCGCTAAGTGCCTGAACCGCAAAGCGGAAAACCTTATTGCCATCCATGTGAAGGTAGGACTCCTCCTGACCTATGCCTTTACAGAACAATGTTTCCTGGTCGCCTGAAGACCAGCTCTTCTGTACATAAAGCTTATCACTTAATTCCAGGATTGCCGCACCTGCACCATCACCGAAAATAACGCAGGACGAACGGTCGGTATAATCCATAATTCTTGACAGCTGCTCACTTCCTATCAGAAGAGCATATTTTTTCTCTCCTGTTATCAGAAGTCCGCGGCATACATCCAGTCCGTACAAAAAGCCCGAACATGCTGCACTTATGTCAAAAGAAATAACCTCATTAGGAAGCTCCAGTTCCTTCTGTACCATACATGCTGCTGACGGAAAAGCATAATCCGGAGTAGTTGTAGCTACTACAAGTATGCCGATTTCCTCTTTTGTGATTCCATATTCTTTTATCGCTTTTGCCAGTGCGTCATTCGCAGCTTCTACAGCAAGGCTTACACAGCTCTCCTCCTCGCACACATGTCTCTGTCCGATTCCGGTTCTGCTTCTGATCCATTCATCACTTGTATCAACGAAAGTACTCATCTCGTCATTACTCATGACCTTTCTCGGAAGTGCCCTGCCGGTTGCTAAAATATGTATTCCCTTCAATTTGAACCTCTTTCCAAATTATGTATATTTTAATTATGCAGCAATGCTGTCAATGTAATTTACGATATCATTAACTGTTTCGAAGGTTGAAACCTTTTCTTCTTCAATTGAAATGCCAAATGCTTCTTCCAATGACATAACAACCTCTACAGCGTCAAGAGAATCCATTCCTAAATCCTCTGCAAGTCTTGCTTCAGGTGTAACCTCGCTCTCATTACAATTAATTGTCTCAACAAAAACTTCTTTAACCTTATCGAAAGTCATTATTGTTTCCTCCTGTTTTAAAATAATTTAGTTAAATATTTTTAGATAAATATTTTAAAGTAATTCTACCATATATTTCCGGTTTGTCAATACAAATGTTAAAAGTTAATATTGTCTGCAAAAAAATATTCCCTTACAAGCAGATGTTCTCACACGCTTAAAGGGAATATTTTTAGATTAAACATTATTTTTTTAATTTTTTCTTTTCTTCCGTACTGCTTTTTTTATCGCCCTTACCTTTGAAATCCGCTTTGGCTTCCTCCGGTAATTCGCAATTGTTTCTGCAATCGTACTGTAATCCCTTTCAAAAAGCTCCTCGCACATCTGAATGCGGAGGGTTTCCTCAGGAACTCTGTCAAGCAGCAGTTCAACTATAAAATCCTTACTTTTATTGGCATATTTCGGAAGGGAATTGAGCTCCTGAATATGCGCTAATTCAGGCCGCCACATAATTGACATTTTATTTTTCCAATTCATGCCGGGATTAAAAGAAGGCTTACGAAGCTCGTAGAAATCAAGCCCCTCCTCCGTCTGCTCCACAGTGATAATTCCCCACCAGTCGGGAACATGCTCCTTAATATGTATTGCATGGCTTGTACCTGCTACAACATAATTATAATCAAAATACCGGTTGTAATCCTTTACCTGCCGCGCAAGTCTTGCATAGGTGTCCGCGTCGCTTTTTATTTCTATTCCATAAATGGAATCCTTCGTAATCATGACAGCGTCCGCCCTTGACCGGCCCATTGTTTTCTCCTCCAGAATGCGGACTCTGCCGAAACCGCATTCCAGAAATTCAAACAACTCTTCTCTTATATCTTTATCTTTTAAAATATTATTTGCTAAGGTATTCAATTGCCGCCTCTAACTGTGTATCTTTTTCATTCTCAAGGTAAGCATCCACATCAAGCTCTACAACCGTATCAGGTGTAATTCCGATTCCATGAATGTTGTTTCCTAACGGAGTATAATAATCCTCAACTGTTAATTTGAACGCCGAACCATCCTGCAAAGGAATAATTGACTGAACAATTCCCTTACCAAAGGACTGTGTTCCCATTATATGCGCCAGTTCATAATCCTGCAGTGCTCCTGCAAAAATCTCTGACGCACTTGCACTGTTTCCGTTTATAAGAACAACCGTAGGAACATCAACCACAGGTTCCTTTTTTGCCTTATAATCAACACGGTTGCCTTCCTTATCCTTGGTATATACTATCAAATCGCCTTTATCAATAAAATTATCAAGAATATCGTTAACAGCGTCAAGTCTTCCTCCCGGATTATCCCTGACATCCATAATAAGTGATTTCATTCCCCGGCTGTTAAGGTCCTCAATCGCATCCTCCACCTGACTCACAGTTATTGCGTCAAACTGTGAAATTCTGATATAACCGATATTATTCTCAAGCATTTCATATTCCACGGTAACAATATCTATCTTACGGCGTTCAACCTCCAAATCGAAAATCTCGCCGTCCCTGTTGATTGTAATTGTAACGGAAGTACCCTCCGCACCCTTGATTTCTTTAACAACAAGGTCCAAATCAACATTGCAGATATCCTCGCCTTCAACTGCGACTATCAAATCACCTGCCCTGATTCCTGCCTCCGCTCCCGGTGCATTCTCATACGGCTGGACAACCTTTACATAACCTGTATCAACATCCTGCTGAACCACAACTCCGATTCCGTAATAGGTTCCTGATGAAGATTCCATTAATTCCTTATATTCCTCTTCCGTATAATATGCTGAATAAGGGTCGCCAAGGCTTGACATTACTGCGTCATAAATAGCGTTTGCCATTTCCTCTTCATCATATTCATACAGATAGTATTTATCAATGTAATAAATGAGGCTGTTTGCCTTTTTGACAACATCATCTCCGATTACCAGCTCCTGTGTTGAACCTGACTTAAATTTAACCAGAAGTAATGACACAATAATTCCCGTTACCATTACGGCAATCACAAGAATCACACCTCCGCCAATCAGTAAACCGTTACGAAGTCCTCTTTTATATTGTTTTCTCTGTTCTTCCTGCTCCATTATACTGCTCCTTATCCTTGCAAAATTTCCCCCTAAGCATTGCCCAGGGGGATAAAATTATAAATTATTCTATTATTATATACTAAAATTATGACGGAAATGTGAGGTAGTCCCTAGGATTTACAGATTCACCCTGAATAAACAGAGAGAAATGCAAATGAGGTCCCGTTGAATTTCCTGTACTTCCTACATAGGCAATAACCTGTCCCGGCTGTACAACATCACCAACCTTAACTGCAAGTGATGAACAGTGTGCATATAAGGTTACAACACCTGCACCATGACTAATCTGAACACAGTTGCCATAGCCCCAATAGTACTCTGACAGAATAACCGTTCCGCCGTATGCAGCCACAATCGGTTTACCATTAACACCATAGCCTGAAATATCCATTCCGTCATGCAGCTTAGGAACCTTATAAATCGGATGAATTCTCATTCCCCATTCAGAAGTAATCGTAGTATATCCCGGTAACGGCCATGTAAAACCACCGGATAACCCGATTGCCTCAAGTGTCTTCTGTGCGTCTGCACTGGCATTACCGCCGGATTCCTGAGCCTTTCTCTGCTCCTCTTCCCACTGCTTCTTAAGTGCGTCATGAATCGCCTGCTGGTCCTTAAGCTCCTGCTCGGCAGCCGCCTTCTGTTCCTCAGTATATGCCTGCTGGTTCTCAAGAGTTACAAGTGTCTGCTGCTTACTCTCCAGAACAGTGTCAACCGACTTCTGTCTGTACGAAAGGTCAACCATTAAATCATCAAGAACCTTTTTCTCCTCTTCAAGAACCACCTTTTCATCATCAAGCTGCTTAATCTCAGTCTCCAGCCTTACAAGAAGTGTATCTATGCTCTGTTTAGTTTCAATAAGCTTATCCAGCTGCTGTCTGTCATATGTTGTAATATTGGAAATATATTCGCTTCTACCTAATAAGTCAGACATATCCTCAGCAGAAAAAATCATATCAAGAAAGGTTTCATCACCGCACTCATACATGTACTGGATTCTGTGGCTCATTGCCTCATACTGCTCAACCTCTTTAGCCTGAGCCTCGTCCAGTTCAATCTGAGTATTGTTAATCTCAATCTGCTTGGCGTCTATCTCTTTCTGTTTATTGTCAATTTCGCTCTGCTTTGCCGTTATTTTGGCCTGACAGTCATTGACCTCTGCTGTTAAAGAAGCAAGCTTGTTATCAAGCTCAGTTATATATGACTGGGTATTGGATATATCAGAAGAAAGTGCCTCCAGTTCTTCCTTAAGTTTCTGAATCTCCTCTTCCTTCTTCGCAATATCCTCCTCAGCCTTGTCAATGTCCCCCTGCTCAACCGCAAGTACCGGACTATTTGCAGCTGTGCCGGACTGTGTTCCGACCAATGCAGCTAAGGCAACGGCAAAAAGAATTTTCTTAAAATGTTTTTTAATCATTATTTCACTCCCTCGTAGTATCAACTATTTTTTCAAATGTTTACCAAGAGAAATTAAGCTTCCCAATAATCCTAATCCAACACCGAGAATGAGTGCAACAGGAACAAGCACCTGATACAGCGCCTCAACCGGCATAAATGTAAGTATCGTTGACAGGAACGAAAACTTTCCGAGAATAAAATTTACCAGATTGCCATAAGCAAAATACAGTATAACCAGTGGTATTGCCGCACCAAGGACACCCATGATAATACCCTGTACGATAAACGGTGCTCTGATAAACGAATTTCTTGCTCCCAGAAGTCTCATAATACTGATTTCTTCATTCCTTACCGTAATTCCGATTGAAATTGTATTATTAATCAGGAATAACGCAATTGCAAAAAGGATAGCCAGCATTGCCAGTGAAACCATTGCCACAAGACTGCTGATTTCAGAAAGGCTGTCCGCAGTAACCTCAGAACTGTTAACTCTTCTTACGCCATCTATTTTGCTGATATATGATACCAAATCATGCTGCATTTCCGCACTTTCAAAATATACCTCATACGAAGCGGAATATTTCAGCGGATTATCATTCTCATAACCCTCGGCAAGTTCCTCATATTCCTCACCGAAATATTTATCCTTATACTGTGCCCATGCTTCATCAGCAGAGGTAAAATGTACTGTCATTACCCCTTCATATTCACTGATTGAATTACCGATGGATTCAATTCTCTCATCCGATATATCCTCATCAAAGAATACCTTTACACAAAGGCTCTCAGACATTCTGTCCACCATATATGTCACATTTGCCGTAACGGAATAGCAGACACCCAGAATAAAAATACACAGTGCCATCGTTGCAATTGACGCAAGGGAAAAAATACGATTTCTTCCTATACTCTTTAATCCCTGTAGGATGCAATAACCCAAAGACCTAAATTTCATAAACTGAACCGCCTTCCTCTACATCCGCAGAAACTTTTCCATCTGAAATTGTAATTGTACGCTTTCTCATTGCCCGCACAATATCCATATTATGTGTAACCACCACTACAGTAGTGCCCTGTTCATTAGCACTTTCGAGCAGCTTCATAATCTCCCACGAATTCGCCTCATCCAGATTACCCGTAGGCTCGTCCGCCAAAAGAATCGCCGGCTGGTTAATCAGTGCTCTTGCAATCGCAACCCTCTGCTGCTCTCCACCGGAAAGCTGTTTCGGATTGGTCTTATATTTATCCAAAAGCCCAACCATTGATAACATCGCCAGCACCTTTGAACGAATCTTAGCCGGAGGTGCTTCAATAGCCTTTTGGGCAAAAGCAATGTTCTCATAAACATTACGGTCATCAAACAAACGGAAATCCTGAAAAACAACACCGATATCCCTTCTTAAAAGAGGCACCTTGGATTTACGGATTTTCCCGATATTTTTATCATTAATTATTATTTTCCCCGAGGTAGGCTCAAGTTCCTTAAGCAAAAGCTTAATCAAGGTTGACTTACCGGAACCGCTTGTTCCTACAATGAATACAAATTCACCCTTCTGAATATGAAGATTAACATGATTCAGCGCAGGAACACCTGTGGAATATGTTTTACAAACATCTACTAATTCTATCATGGTATTTGTCCTTTCAAAAGACATTGCAGCTTTTGTGCAAAGTCCATCTAATTTCATGGACTATTATAAACATTCTGCCCATTAATAATCAACTGATTCCATATATTTCATGTATTTTACAACCATTAATGCAATTCTGAATGTAATTGCGTCCTCAAATACACGCAAATCAAGTCCTGTTGTTTTCTGAATCTTATCAAGCCTGTACACCAGCGTATTACGGTGTATAAACAGCTGTCTTGAAGTCTCGGAAACATTCAGGCTGTTCTCGAAAAATTTATTAATTGTAGACAGAGTTTCTTCATCAAAATCATCCGGAGACTTTCCGTTAAAAATCTCCTTAATAAACATTTTACAGAGCGGAATCGGAAGCTGGTAAATAAGACGGCCGATTCCGAGGTTGCTGTAAGCAACTACGTTCTGGTCACTATAGAAGATTTTGCCGACATCAAGAGCCATCTTTGCCTCCTTATATGAGCGTGAAACCTCCTTAAGTGAATTAACAATTGTTCCATAAGCAATATGCACCTTACTCATTGCTTCCGTGTTAAGAGTGTCAAGCACAACGTATGCAGTCTGCTCCAGTTCCTTATAGGTCTCACCTGCTTTAACCTCTTTAACGATAATAATGTTTTTCTCATCAACGGCAGTTATAAAATCCTTGGTTCTTGTTGCAAAAAGAGTACGCACTGTCTCAAGCGCATTCGTATCCTTCTCATGCTTGGTCTCAATAATGAATACTATTCGCTTTGCCTCGGTATCAATATGAAGCTTCTTCGCCCGGTTATATATATCCACAAGGAGAAGGTTGTCCAAAAGAAGATTCTTGATAAAATTATCCTTGTCGAATCGTTCCTTATATGCTACCAAAAGATTCTGTATCTGAAAAGCAGCAATTTTACCAATCATATACACATCCTCAGTACCACCCTTAACGAGCAGAACATATTCCAACTGACTGTCGTCAAATACTTTAAAAAACTGGCAGCCCGTAATTACCTGACTGTCCGCAGGCGAATTTACAAAGCTCATAACAGCATCACCATAGGTATCCGCATCCGAAAAAGTAGTTGCAAGGCTCTTTCCATCCGTGTCCATTACGCATAAGTCAACCTTGGCTATAGTCTTAAGTCCCTCTATTGTATTCTGAAGTATCTGACTTGAAATCATGCTCTCACTCCTTTAAAACATTACTATCTATATAATATATCAATTTTTACCAAAAAAAAAGAGAGAATTTCTAAAAATATTATTAAAAAAGCGGTCTTAAAGAAAAAAAACCGGCTAGAATTAACTAGCCGGTAAAATTCATAAATTCTAATTAGTGAAGAACAACCTGTTCTGTATCTTTATCAAAGATATGGAGCTTAGTCATATCGATACCAAGCTTGATTGTATCGCCAGGACGAGCTGTTGTACGAGGATTAACTCGTGCTGTACAGTTAACCTGATCAATATCGAAGTAAAGGAATACTTCGGCACCAAGTAATTCGTAAACTTTGATGTTAGCATCAATTACGCTGTCAGGAGCAGAGTTGATAACTACTTCTGAATCGCTGAGGTCCTCTGGACGGATACCCATGATAACAGTCTTGTCAACATAGCCTGCATCGATAAGCTTCTTAGCCTTTCCTTCAGGAAGCTTAACTGAGTTGCTGCCAAACATAAGAACTACGTCATCACCTGACTGAACAACTCTTGCATCAATAAGGTTCATCTGTGGAGAACCAATGAATCCTGCAACGAATACGTTACATGGCTTATCATAAAGATTCTGTGGTGTATCTACCTGCTGAATGATACCATCCTTAAGAACTACGATTCTTGTACCAAGTGTCATAGCCTCTGTCTGGTCATGTGTTACGTAGATGATTGTAGCCTGAAGTCTTCTGTGAAGCTTCTGAATCTCAATACGCATCTGAACACGGAGCTTAGCATCAAGGTTTGATAAAGGCTCATCCATAAGGAATACCTTAGGATTACGAACGATTGCACGACCCATGGCAACACGCTGTCTCTGTCCACCTGAAAGAGCCTTTGGCTTACGGTCAAGTAACTGCTCAATACCAAGAATCTTAGCTGCCTCATGTACTAACTTATCAATCTCAGCCTTTGGTACTTTTCTTAACTTAAGACCAAATGCCATATTATCATATACAGTCATATGTGGATACAAAGCGTAGTTCTGGAATACCATCGCGATATCTCTGTCCTTAGGCTCAATATCGTTAACTAACTTATTACCAATCCAAAGTTCGCCGGATGAAATATCCTCCAAACCTGCAATCATACGAAGTGTAGTTGACTTTCCACAACCTGAAGGTCCTACGAAGATGATGAACTCTCTGTCGTCAACATCAAGATTAAAATCCTTAACTGCTACAAATCCGTTAGGATATACTTTGCAAATATTTTTAAGTGATAAACTTGCCATAACTTTCCTCCTTATGCAAATATGCATAGCATAAATTTACTTTAATCATAATACACTTTTTCACTTACTAATTCCATATTGTAAATAACCAAAAAAAATTTAATAAATTGGGCAATTTGCATATTGATTTTAATTTTTTATCACTTTTTCACAAAGCCTTCTCCAAACACCTCCGAAACATTACTTACGGTCATAAAGGCATCAGGGTCAACCTCAAACACCATTTCACGGATTGCAGTCATCTCATGTCTGGAGGAAACGCAGAACAGAATCAGCTCTTTTCTGTTGGAATATAATCCCTTTCCGTCAATTCCGGTAACGCCTCTTTCTATTTCACTCATTATTCTCCGTGAAATTTCATGGCTTTTCCTGCTGATAATGATACATGCCTTGGAATAATCCGGTCCGTCTATTATTTTGCCTGTTATAAAGCTTGAAATCCACACGGAAATAACCGAATAAACCGCCTTTACCCAGCCAAAAAGAACTCCTCCCAGAATTATTATCACTGCGTCCGCACAAAACATCGCCCAGGCAATCGGCACCCTGCTGTTCTTATGATGTACAAGTATCGACAGCATATCAACGCCTCCGGAGCTGCCGCCCGAATGTATTATTAGTCCCAGTCCGGCGCCCATAATCATTCCGCCGAGCACGCACGACAGAAACAAATCCCCGTCCAGAAAATTTATGTGCGGAACAACGGCCACCGCCAGTGAATATACAAGTGTTGCCGAAAGAGAATTCAGCACTATATTTTTGCCCATAAAATACGCTGTTATTGCAAAAAGAGGAATATTCAGAATAATATTCGTAAGCCACAGCGGCATGCCAAAGCCTGCATTGGCAAGAATTGCAAGTCCGGAAAAGCCCCCCGTCACCAGTCCGGTGGGTTCATAAATATTCTTTACGGAAATTCCCATTAAAACCGCACCTGCAATGCGGTATAACTGTTTTCTGTATTTTTTCAAAATAACCACCTTTTTTAATTTTATTTGCTTGTATTATTTGAAAAAAGATAGTAAAATATACTTAGGAATAAAAGTGAAAGGAGATTTGTCATGGATGTAGCAGGATTATCTACAATAATGAAAAATGGCCAGTTAATGCAGGATGTTTCCGTAAGAGTTCTTTCCATGAGTCTTGACAATCTGGAAGCAGCCGGCGATGGTATGCGTAAGATGATGGAGATGTCCGTTAACCCTTCAGTTGGTGGCAACATTGACATCTCCCTCTAAGCTATTTGTACGCACGGAAGAAGGCATCACAGGTGCCTTCTTTTTTTATTTCCGTAATCTCGCCTTCTATGTCATAATTCTTCGACATCCACTCTGTAAAAGCAATGTACAACTCAATTGACGGATAGGCTCTGAAACCGTTACTGCCCACTATAACGTATTCCTCCTTAAAGCTGCTCACGTCTATCTTACGTTTGACTGATACACGGGAGCCTTCAGCAGCAAAACCCCTTGTGCTGATTATCGTTCCCTCAATCGTGTCTTTATTCATCATTTGCACCACCCACCTAATATTATAGCCGCTCTTTTACTACAGGTAAAGTATTTCTTAATTTTTCTATACTATAAGTTAATGGTAAAAATAAATGTATATTTTAAAATTAATAAATAATACCTTAAGGATTGTGTTTATGAATTTATTACAGCAAAACATTTCTTATCAGTTAAAAAAATTCCGGAAACAAAACGGTCTTTCTCAGGAAAAGGCTGCCGAACGGCTTGGAATAAGTACTCTTTTTCTTGGAGAGCTGGAGCGTGGCAAGAAGCTGCCTTCTACAACAATGTTGGTCAGAATATATAATCAGATGGGCTGTACGGAAATATCTCTTAATGATGATTACAAAGAGGAGGATAAGCTTTCGGACAATGCGCTGCGGCTTATCGGAATTATTAAAGACAATCCCGAATTAGCGGATATACTGCTGAAAATTGCCGAAAATTTACTAAAATAAAACCCCAATGGGCAAGGCAAAGCATGCCGGATATCAGACAAGGGCTGAACAGCATTTTTATACCATTCAGCCCTTGTTCATTATAAAAAGTTCTACGATTTTGCCGCATCCAATGCGGCTTTTATTTATTTTGCTGCGATTGCTTCGATTTCAAGAAGTACATCCTTTGGAAGTCTTGCTACCTCTACGCATGACCTTGCAGGATATGGCTCTTTAAAATATGTCGCATAAATCTCATTTATCTTTGCAAAATCATTCATCTCCTTGATGAAAACAGTGGTCTTAATAACCTGATTAATTGAAGCACCTGATGCCTCAATAAGGTTTATAAGATTGCTGAATGCCTGATTTGCCTGTGCTTCGATTCCCTCAGGAATTACTCCTGTCGCAGGGTCAACAGGAATTACTCCTGATGTAAATACCATTCCGTTTACTTCAACTGCCTGTGAATACGGTCCGATTGCACTTGGTGCCTTGTCTGTGCTGATTATTTTCTGCATAAGTTTATCTCCTTTATTTTAAAATAATACCATCGGCGGTAATTTCTATTCTGCCTTCCTTTAACAGATGTCCACAGGCCCTTTTAAACGAAGCCTTGCTCATACCAAATTCCCTCCGGATATCCTCGGGGTCGGACTTATCATTAAACGGAAGCTTCCCGCCGTTTCTTTTAAGCTCATCATATATCTTCTCGCTGTCCCCGTCAAGCTGCATATAAGCCGGTCCTCTTAAGGCAAGCTCTATTTTGCCGTCCGGATGCACCTTTGAAACAGTTGCAGCAATTTCATCTCCTACAGACACATTTCCATACAGTGCTTTATTAGGAATTAAAGCCTGATACATACCGTCAACCGCAACAAACATTCCGAATTTATCAATTTTCTCATATGCAATACCCTTTACATTATCGCCTGCGGAGTAAGCATGATTGACTTTCAGATATTTATACAGCTTCATCGTTGCACATAATCTGTTGCTCTTGTCTATGTATAATGCGACCGGATAACTCTTTCCTTCTGAAACCTTTATGGTCTGCTCCTTAAAAGGAAGCAGCAAATCCTTCTCCAGTCCCCAGTCGAGAAAAGCGCCTATTTTCGTAATCTGCTTTACCTTAAGACTTTTAACCTCTCCCAGAGTAATTAAAGGACTAACCGTTGTTGCGATAAGCCTGTCCATTGAATCACGATATACAAAAACCGTTATTGAATCTCCGGGTTCAATATCTTCATCAACATATTTTGCAGGAAGAAGTACTTTTTCCACGTTGTTTCCGAGATATACACCGAATTCCGTTTTGTTGACAACCATAAGCGGCTGCTTTTTGCCAAGTTCTATCATTACTGTTTCTCCAAAATTATTTTTCTAAATTATATTCAAAGGTTACTGTTGCAAAGCTTGTGCCCTCTGCATTTCTTAAATCAATCAGATAGTTTCCGTTATCTTCATTAAGGAACGGATAAAAAACATCTCCCAGCACTGCCGCTTTCTTATATTCCGCCCTGATTCGCTTCGGAATTTCCCTAAGTCCGGCTGCTTCCATGGCAGTTGTAATATACTGACAGTTATTTACGTGATGATTGGTATCTATCTGGCTGTACTGCACCTCAACCGGTGCAAGTGCCCTATACTCATCAGGCATTCTAATCTTACGTGACGTATAATCCATTTCAAGCTTAGGAAGCATTGGCTCATACATTCTGCTTTCCTTGGGTGTTATCCGCTGCGGAACCTGATTGACAAGGTCCATAAAAATCCATATCGAGTTTGCTGCCAGCATACGCTCCTTCTGTTCATTCTCAATCCAGAAATTTCGGTTTCCGAAAAAGCCTTTAAACTCATAAGGACTTGTATATACAGTTATATTCTCATAAAGCTTAGGTATTTTTTCAATATCAATCTGCCATGCCGACAGAAACCAGCCCTTTCCGCTTTCGGACAGTTGCTTTAATCCGCCGCCAATTGATTCCGAATGAAGCATTGTACAGTCCTGAAGATAATTAACCAATGCCTTTACGGTAATTTTACCGTTTTCGTCAACCTCACTGTATCTTATTTTATTCTCAGTAAAAAAAACCATACAAACCTCCTTCTAAATCGAAAAAACACCACGAAATATATCGTGGTGTCTAGCTGGGCTAACAGGGCTCGAACCTGTAAATGCTGGAGTCAGAGTCCAGTGCCTTACCATTTGGCTATAGCCCAATGATTATTAGGTTGTTCACACAACAATGAGAATTATATACCAGTCTTTTTAAAAAATCAAGTACTTTTTAAAATTTTTTTAAATTTTTTTGTAAAAAAATATTACGGGAGATTTTTCATCCGATAATTCCGCAATTTGTTCAAAGCCAAGTCCTGCTGCCAGCCTTTTTGAATAAAGATTATCCTCCGCCGTTACAAGATACATTTCCTGCATTCCGAGAGTTTCTGCAGCATAGGCAAGAATTGCCCTGCACACCTCTCCTGCATAGCCTTTATTGCGGTATTCACGTCTTATTACATAACCAAGTTCATTGCAGTCACTTTCGTCTATGCTTCTGATACTGATTCCTGCCCTGCCTATAATTCTGCCGTTGTGTATATCCTCAACAATCCACAGTCCGTATCCGTACAAGCCATACATATTTTCTATGTATTTTTCGGTAAAAAGTTTCTCTTCTTCATATTCATATAAGGGTTCAAGATATTTTCTGACGGATTCATCCTCATAAATATCATACAGCTCATTAAGGTCATCAACGGTAATTTCCCTTACAAGAGTCCTTTTCGTCTTTAAAATAGTGAGCGGAAGCTTTTTTTGTCTGGAAAATACCATATTAAAATAATCATCCTCACAATCGGCAAGTGAATCAGTAACATAACGGACTCCCGATACGAATTTATCTTCATTATTTACATACAGAATTGCATAATTCATCGAAACATATTTGTCAATATCTGCCTCATTGCCGGTAATAACAAGAGTATTATCCGGGTTGCAGTCCGATAATGAATCAGCAATGGTATAGGAGGTATTAATTTCACTTTCGCCAAGCAGCAGTATTGTATTTAGCATTTGACTTACTTTTCCTTTATGTTATAATCTTCGTAGAGTTTGACTCGTATTTTATTCAGAAAGGACGTATTACAATGGCAACCAATCCTATTGTTAAATTTGAAATGGAAGACGGAAGCATTTTTCAGGCTGAATTATATCCTGAAATCGCTCCTAACACAGTAAACAACTTCATCAGCCTCGTTAAAAAGGGTTATTATGACGGACTGATTTTTCACAGAGTCATTAAGGGCTTCATGATTCAGGGCGGCGACCCTGAAGGAACCGGAATGGGCGGCCCGGGCTACTCAATCAAGGGCGAATTCAATCTTAACGGATTCACCAATAACCTCAAGCATACTCCGGGAGTTCTTTCAATGGCAAGGTCCGCAAATCCTGATTCAGCAGGCTCACAGTTCTTCATCATGCATGAGACCTCTCCGCATCTTGACGGCTCATATGCTGCTTTCGGTAAGGTTACCGAAGGAATTGAGGTTATCAATAAGATTGCCGAGGTCCGCACGGACTGGAATGACAGACCAATGACAGAGCAGAGAATGAAATCCGTTACAGTTGATACTTTCGGAGTTGAATATCCTGAACCTGAAAAAGCTTAATATAAACAAACAGGACTGCTGCAAATGAAAAACTTTGTTGCAGTCCTGTGTTTTTTCATAAGTGCCTTTTTCGACGGTATATTCACCCCGTCACAAGTGTTATTATCACATCCGTCATTTTGTCCATGGAAGGAATCGGGATATATTCAAATTTGCCATGGAAATTATGTCCTCCGGTTGACAGGTTAGGGCACGGAAGGCCCATATATGAAAGTCTTGCCCCGTCAGTTCCGCCTCTTATAGGAACAGTAACCGGTTCAACATCATTTTTCCTGAAGGCTTCCTCTGCCTTATCTATAATCTCTTTATGCGGAAGGACCTTTTCCTTCATGTTATAATATGAATCCTTAAGGATACACTCAACGGTATTGTCTCCATATTTTGCATTAAGGAAATCTGCTATACGTGCTGCCATAGCCTTCTTCTGTTCGAATTTGTTTCTGTCATGATCACGGATAATATAATCCATCACGGCATTCTCTTCATCCCCGTTAAAACTCATAAGATGATAGAAACCTTCGTAATTCTCAGTATGTGCAGGTGTCTCTGACGGAGGAAGCATTGCATTAAACTCCATTGCAATAAGGAGTGCGTTCTTCATCTTATTCTTGCCCTCTCCGGGATGAATACAGTTGCCATGCACCTTAATCACTGCCGAAGCAGCATTAAAATTCTCATATTCCAGTTCTCCGAGCGCACCTCCGTCAATCGTATATGCATAATCTGCGCCAAAGCCCTTAACATCAAATAAATCCGCACCTCTTCCAATCTCTTCATCCGGGGTAAAAGCAATTTTGACTGCCGGATGTGATATATTATTGGAAATAATATATTCCATTGCGGTCATAATCTCGGCAATTCCTGCTTTATCATCTGCTCCGAGAAGTGTAAGTCCGTCTGTAACAATTAAATCCTGACCCATGTAATCAAGAAGCTCCGGAAACATTTCCGTTGAGAGAATTACATTCTTATCTGAATTAAGCACTATATCCTCTCCGTTATAATTCTCCACAATTCTCGGATTAACATCCGTTCCGCAAAACGCAGGTGCCGTATCCATATGTGCAATTAAGCCGATTGCCTTCTCTGCCTCACGTCCTTTGGTTGGCGGAATTGTTCCATAGACATAACAGTTATCATCAGCAAATGCGTCATTTATTCCTATTTCATGCATTTCTGCAACAAGCCGGTGTGCAAGTGTAAACTGCTTGTCCGTACTGGGACATTTTTCACAGCTTTCATCGGACTGAGTATCTATTTTTACATATTTTAGTAAACGTTCGTATGCTTTCATATAACAAATTGGCTCCTTTTTTTATTTTTCACTGGTATTATAACACAAAATGTTTGTTAAATATTTATTTATATGCTATAATAGGAAAAAATATTTTTTTGGAGGTAATTTTTTTATGTTAGTAACAGCTGAAGAAATGCTTAAAAAAGCCGTTGCAGGCAAGTATGCAGTTGGTCAGTTCAATATCAACAACCTTGAGTGGACAAAGGCTATCCTTCTCACCGCACAGGAATTAAACTCTCCTGTTATCTTAGGTGTATCTGAGGGTGCCGGCAAATATATGACAGGTTTTGGAACCGTAGCAGCTATGGTTAAGGCTATGGACAAGGAATTAGGAATTACTGTTCCTGTAGCTTTACACTTAGACCATGGTTCATACGAAGGATGCTACAAATGCATTAAGGCAGGCTTCACATCTGTAATGTTCGATGGTTCTCACTATCCAATCGATGAGAACATTGCAAAGACTAAGGAATTAGTTTCAGTAACACGTGCTATGGGATTATCAATCGAAGCTGAGGTTGGTTCAATCGGCGGAGAAGAAGACGGTGTTGTAGGTATGGGTGAGTGTGCTGACCCTAACGAATGTAAGTCAATTGCTGACTTAGGTGTTACAATGCTTGCTGCCGGAATCGGTAACATCCATGGTAAATATCCTGAGAACTGGCAGGGACTCAGCTTTGAGACACTTGCTTCAATCAAGGAATTAACAGGAGATATGCCACTCGTTCTTCATGGCGGTACAGGAATCCCTGCTGATATGATTAAGAAAGCAATCTCTCTTGGCGTTGCTAAGATTAATGTTAATACAGAGTGTCAGCTTTCATTTGCAGACGCTACACGTAAATATATCGAAGCAGGCAAGGATCTTGAGGGCAAGGGCTTTGACCCACGTAAGCTTCTTAACCCTGGCTTTGAAGCTATCAAGGCAACTGTTAAAGAGAAAATGGAATTATTCGGTTCTGTTGGCAAAGCTTAATTAAATGGAGATATAACAATGAGCAATACTAATTTTCCTGAAAACGATACGAAGGAAGAGGATATTGAATTTGTTTCCGTAGAGACTGAGGAAGATTCTGTTAATGCAGAATCTTCTTCTGATTATGAAAGCAATACCCAGGAAACTCCTGCCAAGGCAAAGCCTGCTAAACAGGACATACTCCGCTATATTATCATGGGTATATCCGCCATCGTTTTCATAGCTGCACTTTCAATCCTCATTTACTATTTGGTAATGTTTATTAAATCCCGCAATATTAACGATAAAATTGACGATAATGCGAGAGAAACACAGGATGTAACCACCGTATATGTGGATGAAGACTATAACAAATATAATTTTGAAATTAATAATGTAATTGATTTTGAATTACTTGAATCAATCAACCCAAGCGTAGCAGGATGGATTTCATTTCCATTACTCGGAATTGAGTATCCGATTGCCCAGCATGAATCAAACAACGAGTACTACTTAAGGCATGCTTTTGACGGTACCGAAATATATACCGGAGCAATATATCTTGACGCTAATGCTGCGGCGGACTGGTCGGACCAGAAGATTACAGTATACGGACACCGTCTGGACGAAGTTGACGGAGGAATGTTTACCAAGCTGTTAAAATACGACAGCGAAGATTATTACAACGATAACAAGGGACGTAATCTTTTCTACATATACACTCCTGAAAACGTAAGAGTTTATGAAATCTTCTCCGTTACGGACGTTAAGTATACGGACCATGCATTTGTTTTTGACGCAAGAATTCCTTCCACCTGTACAGCGTCAGAGTTTGCTGATTATCTGAGCGATATCGAGCTGTATGACACCGGAATTGAAATAACCGATGATGACCAGATTGTAACTCTTTACACATGTCAGGCGGCTGCTTCCACGGGAATCAGACATATGGTTCATGGCAAATTAGTTTCTATTATTGATAATGATGACATTCAGGCATCAGACAATTAAAGTAAAAAAACTGCTGCAAAACGTAATTTTTGCGGCAGTTTTTATTATGGATATTATTTGATATCTTATTCGGGATATTTCAGAACTTTTTCGCTTATATTATCAAGAACATCTTTTTTATACTTGGCAGCATAAAATTTTGCCATTGAAAGATTATTATCGAGATAATTACCGCAGTCCCTTGGTGAATATCCCGGAATCTCACCTTCAAAATCAATGATAAACTGAATCATTTCTTTTATTAAATCTACGATATCAGCAGATTCCAAATCTCCTGCAAGCAGCAGATAGAATCCGGTCCTGCAGCCCATTGGGCCAAAATAAATAACCCAGTCAGACCATTCCTTATGATTTCTAAGGAATGTTGCTCCAAGATGTTCAATTGTATGTATTCCGGCAGTTACCATTACAGGTTCAAGATTGGGTCTTGTGAACCTTAAATCAAAGGTTGTAACCGTCTCTTCTCCGATTCTGTCCTTTCGTGAGACATATATTCCTGCCAAAAGGTCAAGATGGTTAACTGTAAAGCTTGCTATTTTATTCATTATTTACCTCCCATGCCGTAGTTTCCGGCCAATTCTTTGAATTCCATACCTTTCGGATTGCTTCTGAATAGAACTTCATCTTTGCTTTCAGATGAGGGCTGTCCAGAAAATCAGAGTCCTGAAATACCATATTATATTCCATAAGCCTTGCCAAATCCTCTGTTATAAAAGTTTTTGAATATGCGTCAACAAAATATATTTGATTAATATCAGAATTTCCTGCGGTATCAGAAAAGTCTTGCGGCTCTCCATATTCCCTTCCGTTCCCGTCAAGATATGCACCATAATATTCGAAATCTTTCGGATTCAGCTCCATCCATTTAGTTTCATCAAAGTATGTATTCCCACTGTACATTTCTTCGAAATTAATTCTGTCATAAATCGCATGTGATATCTCATGGCACAGATTCTGCTCTATTGTATCGGCATAATTTATATTAACCGCCATCACGTCAAATTCCTTCATGGACGTAGAGAAACCTGACGGATTACTTACATAGTTTTCTGAAAGCGGTGTCATATCTCCAACAAGATAAATATTTATACCTGATGAATAATTCTTTGTCTTAAAAAAATCAAAAAATCCGTCCGGATAGCATTCCAGAACATTTATAACACATTCAACAGCCGCGCTCATGCTTTGAACATTCTCAACCGTTAAAGCCGTATAATCCGTAAAGCACCCGGGGGTGTTGTTTCCCACATAAACAGCCACACCATATTCCTGATATATATTATGGAGTCTGTCGGATAATCCATCATACTCAGTCTCACAAATTGCATTTATGTCAACCGATGCCGTGTATTCCTCCACCAAAATTTCCATATCCTCTGCTTCCGCAGAATTAATATCCCACAAAAACACTTTTCGGTTATTACTTTCGGAAATTATTTCAAATACAACCATATTCCGCCATGAATTATAGGCATAGTCATTATCGATTAAGCAGTATGAATATCCATCCCCTTCTGCATATGTGTCCCTGAAATAGGCTCCAAAGTCTATTTGTGTATATCCTTTTTGCTGTCCTTTTAGCAAATCATAACAGGAAAATCTGTAAACACTTCCGTCATTTTCTTCGGTAACGAGTACATCATTATCCATAACAAAATAATCAAAATAAACCTGAGGGGTAATCTGATATTCCTTTACCGAATTATAATCATCAATTAATCTGCTTTGAACAGCCCACCCGTTTTCCTGCTGATATATTGAATAAAACGAGTTTTTACCCTCACTGCTTGCAATGATTCCTTCAACTGTTGCTGCTAATTCATTGCTTTGAATATCAATTACAAATGTAATTTCCGACAGGTTAAGCCTGTTAATTCCGGTAGCATACAGATATCTGCCGTCATCTGATATATAATCCAGATTTCGGATTTCATAACTGTATGTACTGACCTCTGAAAAAACAGTATCAGTCATACCCGTCAGGTAATCCGCTTTCTGTATTGTATCCTGCTCTCCATTAATATAATATATTCCTTTTGAATCAGATACGCTGCCGCCCATTGAAGCGTCTGTAAGCACCAGTTCAGATTGTACCTCCTTACCGCTTATGACCCATAGTTTGCGTGTATTGCTTTCCATAATAACAAGCGGTTCCATGCTTACCGGATAATAATTAGCATTAGTTCCGTCAACACCGCTTATATTCTCAATCCGTCCCTGCCACTGCAGTTCACCGTATATCAATGAAAAAAGATATGCATCCAGCATTGTACATTTGTCGTCAGTATACAGAAGAAGCAGATTGTCATCATCATAGAAGCCGGCCATCACAAGTGACATATTATTTACATTAATTAAATCACTCAATGAAATAATCGCTCCCCCCTGAATCCTGTAAGAATTCAGGTCAATCTGCGTCCGCTGCAGCTTGGACTCCGTAGTGGCAATAACATATTCCTTATTGGTATAAGTACTCTTACTGCCACATCCTGCAAGTCCGATACAGGCAAATATTAATAACAAAGCGGTGCATATCTTATTATTCATAAGTTCTCCGTTTAAAAAACAAATCTACAAGTATTATTCGGTAATGATTACTTCCTTATCCTCATGAATAAGATTTAAGTATTCCTTTGCCGTATCAACTGTCGTCTGGTCCGGAATCATTACATAAACTGACCTGTTAGGCATTGAATATGTGAATTGATTAGAGCCGGTACCATTTACGCTGTATGTCTGAATATTCCAGGTCGGCATATCCTCAATCTGCATTTTAACCAAATCAGAAATCATCTCCTGAGGCATATTGGTAACCATACTGTTGCCGACTGCTGACATAACACTGTTATAATTGGTAATCATCTCCTTAGAGGTCATCTTGCTAATCAGTGCCTTAATAACCTCCATCTGATTACGTCCACGCTGTCTGTCACCCTGTGCAAAGGAATATCTCTCTCTTGCAAATCCCAAAGCTTCAATTCCGTTAAGATGGTTGATACCGATATTGTAATGATATCCGCCGTGATATGCAACAAAATCATATGCAGAATATACATCAACACCGCCCAAAGCGTCTATAATATCAACAAAGCCGGTAAAATTAACCTTAAGATAGTAATCTATATTTATTCCATAGAGCATTTCCAATGTGTCCATTGAGACATCAACGCCATACGCTCCTGCATGCGTAAGCTTATCATTAACGCCATTGGATATACTGAGCGGAACAAAAAAGTCCCTCGGCGTACTTATAAGAATTACATCATGTGTCTTTACATTAACCGTACAGATTATGTTAACATCACTGTTGCTGTTAACATTAGGCGGTCCGACGCTGTCAATTCCGCTTATATAAATTGAAAAACAATTATCGGATGTAACAAGATTGCTTAAATCATTATCCTCTTCAACGATTACCTTCTCAATTGAGTAGGACATAACACATTTAATCTGCCCCTCAAAGGTATCGTAGCCGTCCATATCATCCAGCATATTAAGGTACGTGCTATTGATTATAATTGCCTGAACCTCTTCAGAGATAAGTGCGTCAGCCAGTGTAACAATACTTTCATATTCACTGTAAGTAATCGTGCTGTCAATTGTCTTTTCTATCTTATCTATTGTACTGTTTGTATCATCTCTCTCCAGATTTGAGATAATACCATATTCAACGGCTCCCAGTTCCACAATGCTTTCCGCAGGATTCTGCTTAAGCACATAAACACCCATTGTCGAAACCTTTGTATATGAGTCCGAAATTTTATTAATCGTTCTTCTGGTAATATTTACATATAACGAGCCCGCCACAAGCACTATTGTCATAAATATCGAAAGCACCTTCGTGACCACTCCGGGAATTACCCATCTCTGTGTTATCGCTGTAACCAGACAGAATAAAACAAGCAGTATATCTATTAACAGCTTAAATTCAGATGGCAGTACATCCAGAAAGTTGAGTAAAATAATAAAAACTATTGAGGCAATTAACTGGATTCCCGCACATGCAAATCCGGCTATTTTTAATACCCTTTCCCTCTTCTTCTTAGCAAGCTTCTCTGCCTTTGATAATTTCTTTTTATTTTTCTTATCCATTCATTAATACCTGAACTTTCTTTCATCATTAATCGCATAATTTAATATTATAATTCTACATTGTTAAAAGTCAAATATTATTTACAATAAGGCGTCTCTCCAATTACAGGAAAAACGCCTTATCAGTTATTGAAGTTATATTCTTTTATACATTTTCATGTATTTATTAAGCTTATGTGCAAGTTCCTCATCAAAGCTTCCCGGAAGAGCCCTCCATAACCAGTTTGTGCCGAGTGTTGACGGAGTATTCATTCTTGCCTCGCTTCCGAGTCCGAATAAATCCTGTGCCTGAACAATTGCCACGTCCGCAACTGTCGCCCACAGAGCCTTCATCATATCCCAATGGCCCACGGTCAGGTCCGTAATTCCAAGATATTCCTTTGCATATTCAACATCCTCAGAGGAAGCTGATGTAAACCAGCCCTGTATTGTATCATTATCGTGTGTTCCGACATATGCCACACAATGTCTTGTAAAATTATGCGGAAGATATTCAGTACTTGATTCATCCCTGCTGTCAAATGCAAGCTCGAACACCTTCATGCCCGGAAAACCGCTTTCGGCAAGCATTTCCTTAACAGGCTCTGTAAGGAAGCCCAAATCCTCAGCAATAATCTGTTTCTCTCCAAGCTTTTCCTTCAAAGTATTAAACAAATCAATTCCCGGTCCTTTTTCCCAATGTCCGCCCTTAGCGTCCTCTGCTCCGTACGGAATTGAAAAATATGACTCAAAGCCTCTGAAATGGTCAAGTCTCAGAACATTATATATATTGCAGGCATAGCCGATACGCTTAACCCACCATTCATAATTATCTTCCTTCATTACATCCCAACGGAATAACGGGTTACCCCATAACTGTCCCGTTGCTGAAAATCCATCCGGAGGACATCCTGCAACTGCAGTAGGAACAAGCTTTTCATCCAGCTGGAATAATTCCGGATGTGACCACACATCTGCACTGTCCAATGCCACATAAATAGGCAGGTCTCCGATAATGGAAACTCCGTTATCATTAGCATATCTGCGTAATTCCTTCCACTGTTTGAAGAAGAAATACTGTGCAGCCTTCCAAAACATGATTTCATCACTATACTGCTTCTCAAGCTTTTGCAATGTATCAGGATTGCGTCGTTTAATGTCCTCATCCCATTCAAGCCATGACACGCCGTTATTTGCGTCCTTAACTGCCATAAACATTGCATAATCGTGAAGCCACGAACTCTGTTCGTTACAGAACTGTTCAAATTCATCCGATTTCTTCTGAAGGAAACGCTTAAACGCCTTTTTCAGAACCGGATATCTTTTCTCATATAATGCACCATAATTAACAAGCCCCGGCTTGCATTCCCAGTCCACATCAAAATACTCCGAAAGCTCCAGTAAGCCTTCCTTTCTAAGTTCATCCAAATCAATAAAATACGGATTTCCCGCAAATGTAGAAAAAGACTGGTACGGTGAATCACCATAGCTGGTCGGACATACCGGAAGTATCTGCCAGTAACTCTGACCCGCTTTCTTTAAAAAATCAACAAAATCTTTAGCAGACTGTCCCATTGTTCCTATACCATAAGGTGTCGGCAACGAAGACAAATGCATTAAAATTCCACTCGCTCTTATAATAATCGCACCCCTTATCTTAAATTAATCTTGCCCTTACACTTTCGCCCGGCACAAGATGAAAAGCCTCTACTTCATAAACCTCCGAAGCAGAATCCTCAATACATCCCAACAATATCTCTACACTTCTTGAGGCAATAACCTCTCTATGCTGTCTGATAGTAGTTAAACGCGGTACCATATATCTTCCAACATCAATTCCATCAAACCCCATCACCGAAATGTCGTCCGGAACTCTCAACCCTCTGTCGTGAATAGCTCTTATAGCACCTATTGCCGTAACATCCGACATAGCAAACACGGCTGTAACCTCCGGCATTCTGTCCAGAAGCTTCTCCATTGCATAATATCCGCCGGATATTGTAAAATAGGACGCCTCATACTGCCTTGCCATGTCAAAAGAAATGTTATGCTCCTTAAAAGAGTCCTCAACCCCCATAAATCTTGCCGTAACGGTATGTGAGGTATTTATATTTCCTCCCAGAACACCAATGTCCGTATGTCCCAGCGAGAAAAGCTGGTCAACCGCCATTTTGGCAGCGGCCCTGTCATCAGTACTCACACTTGATAAATTTGCAAGCTCCAATTCCTCTGCTGAATCCGTAACAAGAACACAGGGAACGTTTATCAAATGAAAATATTGCCGGACATACTCACGGTTACTGCCAAGAAAAAGTATTCCGTACGGTTTACGCTCCAGGCATATTCTGTTTGCATATTCCAGTTCATTATCATCTTCACCTATATAATACATCATGCAGGCATAGCCCCTTTTCTCGACCAGTGCCTGCATAGGTTCCACCAAAGCAGCGAACAGCATATTCTGTGTACCTTTGATAATAATCGCGATACCTGCACTGCTCTGCTGCTTTAGATGCTTTGCGTTATTATTAAGCTGAAAATGATGTTTATCAACTATTTTCATTACGGCTTCACGTGCAGCCGGAGATACTCCCGGAGTATTATTTAATACACGGGATACAGTACCAATAGAGTACCCCGATTCACGGGCAATATCTTTAATCGTCATAAAAACGCTTCCTTTAATTTGAAATAATTAACCTTTAACCGCGCCGGCAGCAACACCCTTGATGATGTGCTTCTGACCGAGAAGGTAAACTATAATAATAGGTATAATTGTAAGCATGATACATGCCATCATAGGTCCCATTTCAACCTTACCATAGCTTCCTCTGAAGTACTGTATCAGCATCGGAATCGTCTTATACTTTCTGATATCCAATACAAGTGTTGGAAGAAGATAATCGTTCCATACCCACATTGCTTCAAGAATTGCAACGGAAACCATTGTAGGTTTAAGCATTGGAAGTACGATGCTGAAGAAAGTCTGTAAAGGATTACATCCATCCATCATTGCAGCCTCTTCTACCTCCAACGGAATTGATTTCATAAATCCGGCAAACATAAATACCGCAAGACCGGTACCAAAGCCGAGATAAATTACCCATATTGTCCAAGGTTTATCAAGATTTAATGTATTTGCAGTTTTTGAAAGTGAGTACATAATCATCTGGAAAGGTACTACCATTGAAAATACGCAGAGGTAATACAATAAACTTGTTATTTTACCCTTTACTCTTGTAATAAACCATGCAAACATTGAGCAGAAAATACAAATTGCCAAAACTGATGTTACAGTTATAAGCAGGCTGTAACAAAAGCTCTTGAAAAAGCCCTTTGATTCAAAAGCTGCAATATAGTTGTCAAATCCGGCAAAGGTTTCCTTGGTAGGAAGCTCAAATGCAGTATTTGTTGAAATTGCAGTCTCTACCTTTAATGAGTTAATAAGTATCATAAAGATAGGATAGAGAAACGCAAGTGCAAGTATAATCAAAAGGATTGTTAATAATACATCAACTACTTTGGATTTCTTTTTCATCATTACTGCTGTACCTCCTTGTCTCTTGTTGCTCTAAGCTGAATCATTGATATTGCTACAACTAAAATACAGAATATAACCGCCTTAGCCTGACCAAGACCCTTCCACTGGGCACCTGCTCTTGAATAGAAGGTCTTGTAAATATTAAGAGCTAACATTGCAGTCTTATCCATTGGCTCGCCGCCTGTTAAAGCAAGGTTCTGGTCGAATAACTTAAATGAGTTAGTCAATGTAAGGAATGTACAGATTGTGATGGACGGCATAACCATTGGAATCTTGATTCTCCAAAGAATCTGCCATGATGTGGCACCATCAATCTGGGCTGCCTCAATAAGTGACTCAGAAACACTCTGCAAGCCCGCAATATAAATAATCATCATATATCCTACCTGCTGCCAACACATAAGAATGATAAGTCCCCAGTATCCAGCAGTTGAATTCAACGCCAAAAGTGGTTCTCCAACAATTGAAAGAACACAGTTAATTAAAATCTGCCAAATATAACCAAGTACAACACCACCGATGAGGTTTGGCATAAAGAAGATTGTTCGGAACACATTCGTTCCCTTCAATGATCTTGTTAATAATAATGCAAAAACAAAACCAATTACGTTAATTAATACAATTGCCACAACAGCAAATGCCACTGTAAACCAAAGTGAATCTGTAAGTGGCTCAGGGTCATTATTGGTAAAGATTCGAATATAATTCTTAAATCCTACCCAGGTTGCTTTCTTTATTGTGGTAAATTCACAAAATGAAAGATATAAGCCTTGAAAAAACGGAACAATAAAGCCTATTATAAAAGCCGCTAAAGTAGGAAGTACGAAAAACGGCCAATAACGTTTAACTGCTTTTTCCATATATAACCTCCTTCTTATTTATATAATCAATTATACATTGATTGGGTTTTAATTGCGAAAAAACCGCATTCCCCCGCAATAATTTAATCACTTTATCCAAATTTTGAACAAAAAATGGACAGGCAGGTCACCTGCCTGTCCAAAGCAGAACAAAAACATTTTACTGTTTGTCTCAAGATTATTTTAAGTTCTCGTACTCTGTCTTCCAACCGTCTACGAAAGCTTCAACAACGGCATCCCAGTTGTCATCTGTCTGATCAGCAGCATAAGCTGTTAATGCAGAACCAACGCCGTTCTTCCAGTCCTCTGATGGCATTGTTGGGAAGTTCCATGAAACCGGAGTCTTACCAGCAGCTGTGTATGCAGAATCCTGTTTTACAAAGATGTTAGGAGACTCAGCAGCTTTGTTGAATGGGATTACGAAGCCCATGTCGTTAGCAATTGCTGTTGTTCCTTTTTCAGAAGTTACACACCACTCCATGAAATCTAAAGTAGCCTTGATATCTTCTTCAGAAGCATCTTTGTTAACACACCAGTAGTTCTCTGTACCTGTACAAAGTCCCTGATTAGCCTCATCGCCTACACCAATGTAGATAGGAATCATAGCTAACTGGTCTTCTGTGAACTTGCCATCGCCTACAAGTGCGCTGTATTCCCAAGAACCATTCTGGAAGAATACTGCTTCACCGGCAAGGAACTCATTCTCAGAGTCAGCACCTGTCTTAGCTGATAAATCTTTTCCATCACATGTGCTGTTGTTGATGTAAAGGTCAAAGATGTCACGGTAGTTGTCAAGATATGTACCCTTGATTGCCTCTGTTGTTCCGATTCCATCTGCCTGATACTCGAAGTAGATTGGAAGGTTAGCAAGATGTGTCTTAAATCTCCAGTCAGAAGTTCCGTCCATACCTGCTGAAGTAAATGCAGCAAAGCCAAGTTCTTCAGAACGAGCTGTAATATCCTCTGCTACTTTCTTAAGGTCTTCGAATGAATCGATATCGTCGATTGTGTATCCTGCTTCTGAAAGTAATGTCTTGTTAGTGATAAGACCATAAGACTCTACTACGAAAGCGATACCTTTAACTTCGTTGCCATCCTTTAACTCGAAAGCGTCAGATGTTAACTCTTTGTATACTGCTGTACCTGAAAGGTCATAGCAGTAATCCTTCCAGTTATTAAGGCCTACAGGTCCGTTAACATGGAATAATGTTGGAGCTTCGTCCTTTTCAATTTCTGCCTGTAATGTGGTTTCATACTCACCTGCAGCAGCTGTTACGACTGTAACCTTAACACCTGTCTCCTCTTCATAAACCTTAGCCAGTTTCTGCCATGCTGCATCAGCTTCCGGCTTAAAGTTAAGGTAGTAAACTGAACCCTTAGCTTCTTCTCCGCTGCTTGAGGTACATCCTGCTAATGTTGAAAGAGCAAGAACACCTGCAAGAGCAGCTGTTAATAATCTTTTTTTCATATTAGTAACTCCTCCTCTTCGATAGTTATTCATTTCCCTGTTATTTGGAAACGTTTACATTTAATATGAAAAGTAAATGTTTTGTAAATCCTATGATAATACTATTTAAAGAAAAAAGCAACTATTTTGTTAAATTTTTATAAAAAACTTTTTAAACTTGTGGAAATTTAGTACAAAATAGCGAAGCTTTTTGGTTATCGGCATAGTACTTTAGAACTAATTGTGCAATACTTTTGCCCCTGAACACCGTTTTTTTATTAAAAATTGTAAACGTTTACATCCCCATATTTTATGCATGTTTACCGGAAAAATCGGCCTTCAGCATAAGAAATTCCTCAATATTTCTAAGCAGCGAATATAATTTAGCCCTGTCTTCAAATTCCGTGCGTTCCACAGGGAGAGGCTTGTCCTTCATGCTTTTATCAAGTTCATGAAACTGTTCAAGAAGCTCCTTCGCCGTATTATCCTTATGGTAAGCCTCCGCCGTTTTCTTAAGGAATTCGGAAATCAGTCCTGCCGTCAGCGGAGTTGTCTCTATACTTCTTACACTTTTGTACATTTCATACAATACAAAGCACTGCTTTTCCCGCATTTTTATATACTCCCTGTCAAAAGTATCGCCATTGATAAGTTGGTTGTTATAGTTCTCTTCCGCCACATTTTTGGCTTCTCTTATTGACCGGCGAAGCACGTCAAAGCATTCTCCGTTATAATCCGAAATATCCTTATCTATAATGCGTTCCGCCATCCGTGAGAGGATTTTTTTAATCTGATTGTCGGTTTTGTTCCTTAATTCCTCCATGTAGTCAATATTACGTCTAAGGTGCAGATTGGCAAGCAGTCCTATTCCCACGCCGATAATAAAAATTGCCGCTTCATTCCCGATAAGCCTGATGTTCATTGCCTCCGCCATAAGAAAATGCGATATAAGCACCGAAACCATTGCCATCGCACTGTACCAGCCGAATATATGGCATACAAAAATAAATATAAACAGATATACACAAAATGCCGGAACATTAAAGCCGATTATTTTAAAACAGATATAAGAGATTAAAAGTGCACACAAAAAGGCCAGGAATCTGCCAAGTGCTGTTTTAAAGGTTTCTCTCTTGGTCGGCTGAATCGTAAGTATCGCCACAATTCCCGTAGAAAGCGGATGCTCCAGTCCCAAAAGATATGCAAGCATAATAGCCGCTACCGCCGCAGCGGCTGTTTTAAAGGTTTTAAAAAGTACCGTTTTACTGATTTTATGCACTAATATGCTCCTGCCTTCTCAGTTTCTGCGCAAAATACATACTGCCTCTATGCTTCCTGTCCACGGAAACATATCAACCGGTGTGCATTGCTGCATTTTATATCCTTTTTTCTTAAAAAGCGCAAGGTCCCTCGCAAGCGTTTCAGGATTGCAGGATATATATACCACCTTATCCGGTGCCAGTTTTGCAACAGCATTAATAAATTTTGTATCACTTCCTGCTCTCGGCGGGTCCATAAATACAACATCATACCGGCTTCCTGCATCCGCCTCGCTGTGCATGAATTCGCCTGCGTCCTTTAAAATATATCTGACATTTTTGCACTTGTTAAGCTTCAGATTAATTCCGGCGTCACCAACTGCGTCCTTATTACTCTCAACGCCGACAACTTCCCGGACATAACCGGACGCAATTATTCCGATTGTTCCGATTCCGCTGTAAGCATCCATTATACGCTCACTGCCTTTAAGCCCTGCATACTCAATCGCCTTGCCGTACAGAATTTCTGTCTGGACCGAATTAATCTGATAAAAGGATTTTGATGATATTTTGAAACGTTTGCCGCACAAAATATCCTCTATATATCCCTTTCCATAAATTACCTGTTCTCGCTCGCCTAAAAGCATACTTGTATTGCGGTCATTCAGATTCACTACAATACTTGTAATCTCAGGGTGTTCCTTAAGCAATGCCTTTACAAAATTATTCTTGGAAGGAAAAACATTGTCCCCGACCACAAGCGTTACAAGTATCTCACCCGTTGCATGGGCTGTACGAATCAGGATATGCCGTAAAAAGCCTCTGTGTGTGTCTTCATTATACGGTCTGTATTTGAAAGATTTCATAAGCTCTCTTATTGTAAGTATTATTGAATCAGCCTTCGCATTATCAAGCATGCAGGAGTCAATCGCTACAACTCTGTGCATTCTGCTTTCATAGGTCCCGGTTAATATATTTCCGTGACGGTCACCGCTAACAACTGCATGAACCTTATTTCTGTAATTATAAGGCTCATTCATGCCGATTATCGGCATAACCCTGCCAAAGGGTTTTATTAATTTATCAACAATTTTCTGTTTTGCCTTAAGCTGCTCCTCATAGGCCTCTCCCATATATACGCAGCCACCGCATTTATCCGAATATTTACATTTCATAAATTATTATGTTCCTTCCATATCAAAATCAGGAATAAAGCTCTCCAGTGCCGTTTCCCCTTCCTGAATAAAGCCGTTTTCAACACCTAAATCAATCGCATAATCCACCAGCTCCTCATACTCACTGTCGGTTACCGTACGGCTGAGTTCAGGATATTTATCCCCGATATGCTTCATTGGCGTATATTGATTCATCAGACTGATATAAATTCTGTCTCCATAGGTTTCATAAAGATATTTAACTATATTCATGGAATCCTTAAGCTGCCCCGGCAGCAACAGATGTCTTACTATTACGCCCTTTTTCATTATTTCGGCCTCGCATGCATCCCCCTCAGACGCAAATATAAAATCACCTGTCTGACGAAGCATCTCATCGATTGCCGCAGCCGCAGTGTGAAAATAATCCGGTGCATTGGAATATTTAAGAGCAATTTCCGAATCCATATATTTTAAATCGGGAAGATATACATCGACTAAGCCTTCAAGCATTTTCAATGCCTCCACGGTCTCATAGCTTCCTGTATTATATACAATGGGAATACGCAGTCCGTTCTTTTTGGCAGATTCGAGTGCATGTACTATCTGCGGAATAAAATGCGTAGGTGTAACAAGATTGATATTATTGGCTCCTCTGTCCTGCTGCTCAATAAAAATTTCCGAAAGCCGGCCGACCGAAATCTCCCTGCCGACACTTCCATTGGCAATACTGCCGTTCTGACAGTATACACAGTGCAGCGGGCAGCCGGAGAAAAATACGGTGCCCGAACCCCTTGTTCCCGACAGGCAGGGTTCCTCCCATAAATGCAGTGACGCTCGTGCAATGCGCACAGCCGCATTCTCTCCGCAAAAACCTTTTTCTCCGTTATTTCTATTGACTCCGCAGTGTCTCGGGCATAATCCGCAGCTGTTAAGACTGTTCATTGATTAACTCCATGTACTCGCCAGTCGCTTCTTTTTGTATAAATCCGGTTATGTGGCAGTTAAAAGCAAATTCCTTCACATATTTATTAAATTCCTCGCCCTTAATATTTTCTTTAAGAAATTCATAAACGCTCTTAAGAACATTTCTTGTTTTATCAAGGAATATCTGATAATTGGTATCAATAGGTTCAAATTCACTCTGAATCTCTCTGTAAATCTCGGCAATAAACAGCATTTCCTCTGTTCCGGTTGCATATTTCAGTGCAATATCATCAACGAATTTAATTGCGTTTCTGATAGCCGCAATTTCATTTTTTGACATAAAATTGGTTTCAACCTGTTTTGCAAGCATTTGTCTCATGCCCTCAGTTACGGAATATGTATCTGAACGATAGTTAAGTCTGCTCTTCTCATACAGCTTGCCGACCTCTTCAGCCATTTCAACTACATTTTTTGCATAATATTTCTGATATTCACATTCATAGAACACCTCTGCCAGGGCGTGTACAACATATATCATAAATGCATTTTTCATTTCAGGGTCAAGCTTTGCAATATTGGACTTAAGTTCCTCCGTATTCTCTCCCGTAAGAATGTCCGAAAATCTGTTGTCATTAACGCATTTAATATATCTGTAATAGTATTCTATAAAATCATGCGCAACCTCCGGATGCTGTATATACTGCTGAACAAAATCCACTGTTATCTCCAGCTTGAGATTCTCGTATGCATTCAGCATATCAGACATATCTTCCCATCCTCTTGCCGTTACAAACAGCTTCTCGTTGTCCTTATTTTTTACAACATAGAATTTTTCAGGATGGTTATAAAGATATGATATTACCGCACTGTTTATCCTGTTCTTATACGCATACTCACGCCATACGGTAAAATCCGGTTCTATCTCCATACGTTTTAATCTGTCGAGCGTTACAACATCAAACTCCCTGACCGACCGGTTATATTCCTCAGGATTGCCTGCAACTGCTATTACCCAGCCTTCGGGAACCTTATGCGTACCAAAGGTTTTTCCCTGAAGAAATTGCAGTATTGCCGGTGCAAGACTCTCATCGACACAGTTTATTTCATCAAGGAAAAGTATTCCCTCCTTAAGTCCGGTAACATTCATCTTACGGTATATTTCGGCAATAATTTCACTCATTGTGTATTTCGTGACAGGGAAACTCTCTTTGTTATAGTGCATGTTCACAATCTGCGGCATGCCGACAGCACTCTCCCTTGTATGATGGGTAATTGTATATGATACAAGTGCAACATTATTTTCACTTGCCACCTGTTCCATAATCGCTGTTTTACCGATTCCCGGAGGTCCCATAAGAAGAATCGGACGCTGTCTTATCGTCGGAATAATATAATCCCCCTTGGAATTTTTCGTAAGATATGCCTTTATGCTGTTTGAAATTTCCTGTTTCGCTACTTTAATATTCATACATTATCCTCTATTACGTTCCAAAACACGGCGTTTCTCCTTTGATGAACTTTTTGTTTTGGACGAATTTTTTCTGTTATTTCTATTATCACGGGTTATTTTACGTGGAGGAATCAGGCATTTCTTATCAAATCCGATTAAATCCTCCCGATGTTCCTTAATAAGTGCTTCCCTGACAAGCTCATAATTCTTCGGGTCACGATACTGAATCAGCGCACGCTGCATTGCTTTCTCATGCGGACTTCGTGCAACATATACAGGCTGCATATTACGCGGGTCAACACCCGTATAATACATACATGTGGAAATTGTCGAAGGTGTCGGATAAAAATCCTGCACCTGCTCAGGCATATAACCGATATCCCTGATATACTCCGCAAGCTCAATCGCCTCTTTAAGTGTAGAGCCCGGATGTGAGGACATTAAATACGGAACAAGATACTGCTCCTTGCCAAGCTCCTTATTAATCTTCTCACATTTATTAACGAACCGTTCATAAACGTCATTGGAAGGCTTGCCCATTAACTCCAGAACCTTATCCGACACATGTTCCGGTGCAACCCTGAGCTGTCCGCTGATATGGTGCTTACATAATTCCCTGATAAATGTACTGTCCTTATCCGCAAGTGCATAATCGAACCTCACTCCTGAGCGTACAAAAACCTTCTTAACCTTCGGAAGATTTCTTATGGTGCGGAGAATATCAATATATTCGCTATGGTCCACCTTAAGATTCGGACACGGCTTAGGGAAAAGGCACTGTCTGTGTGTACAGGCACCCTTATCAAGCTGTTTGTCACACGCAGGACGCCTGAAATTGGCGGTAGGTCCTCCGACATCATGTATATATCCCTTAAAATCAGGTTCGTTTGTCATCCGCTCTGCCTCTTTGACAAGTGATTCCTTACTTCTTGTCTGCAGAATTCTTCCCTGGTGAAAGGTCAGTGCACAGAAAGAGCATGAACCAAAGCAGCCTCTGTTGGATGTAAGGCTGAATTTAATCTCTGAAATCGCCGGGATTCCTCCGTCCTTCTGATACATCGGATGATAGGCATTCATATACGGAAGTGCATATACGTCATCCATCTCCATCTGCGTTAACGGTTTTGATGCCGGATTCTGCACTACATATATTCCCTTGTCATAGGGTTCAACAAGCCTGTGACCCGAAAACGGGTCCGTATTCATATATTGTGTATAAAAACTCTTTGCATAATTAAGCTTATCCTCCTTCATTGAATCAAATGAAGGAAGCATGATATAATCATAAACATTTTCTATTTCTTTTGTTTTATAAACTGTTCCGTCAACAAAAGTAATGTCCTTAACATCTATTCCCGAATCCAGTGCGTCTGCCAGCTCAACAATCGAATGCTCACCCATTCCGTAAGAAATAATGTCTGCCTGTGAATCAAGCAGTATTGAACGTTTCAGGCTGTCCGACCAGTAATCATAGTGTGCAAGTCTTCGAAGACTTGCTTCAATTCCTCCGATTATTACAGGAATATCTTTATATTTACGCCTTACAAGATTGCCATACACAACCGTTGCATGGTCGGGTCTTAAACCCATTACACCGCCCGGTGAATAAGCATCGGAATGTCGTCTTTTTCTGGAAACCGTATAGTGATTAACCATTGAATCCATATTGCCGCCCGATATCAGGAATCCAAGTCTCGGCCTGCCAAATACATCAATACTGTTCTCATCCGTCCAGTCCGGCTGCGGAATAATTCCAATCTTATAGCCTCTTGATTCCAGTACCCTGCTTATAATCGCCGTTCCGAAAGAGGAATGGTCCACATACGCGTCAGCTGTTATATATGCAAAATCCACATAATCCCAGCCCCTTTCCTCCATATCCTTTCTGTTAACCGGTAAAAAACCATTCATCAGTCAAATCCACTCTTTCAATCAAGATATTTTAATAACTCCATAGGACTTTCAATAAAATTACCGGCGCCTGCTGCCTCCAGCTCCTCCCTGTCTCTGAAACCCCAGAGAACCGTTACCATATCAAGTCCTGCATTAGCGGCCGTGGCAGCATCCACCTGCGAATCTCCTACATAAAGAGTATTTTCCCTGCTGCTGTTAAGCTCACAAAGGACCCTGTCCACCATAAATGAATCAGGCTTTGGAGGAATACCGTCACATACGCCTGCCACCCCCTGAATAAGTCCGTCAAAATATAATTCATTCAGCGTAACCACGGCAGATTTCAGCTTATTGGAAGCAATTCCAAGCTTATATCCACGGTTTTTGAGCGTATAAAGCAGCTCCATTATCCCTTCATAAGGTGCCGTCTTATCGTTGCAATGCTTTGAATAATGCTCTTTAAAGGAAGAAAACACTGCTTCAAATTCTTCCAATGAAACAGAATGCGGAAGTGCCCTTTCGATTAATTTACGCACTCCGTTCCCTACAAAACGCCTTATCTCATCAGTTGACCTTTTTGCATAACCATATTCAGACAATGCATAATTTGTACTGTCGCGCAAATCCTCCAGCGTATTCAAAAGTGTTCCGTCAAGGTCAAAAATTATTGTGTCGTACATAGCTGCTCCTATTTCCTAATCAGTTCCAATACATGCCCGATATCTCCGTCCTCAAATACATATCTGCAGTCAGGTACAGGGTCATTCTTAGGTGAAATTTCCGTTCTCATATAGAAAGCATCCATTCCGAGTGCCTTGGCTCCTGCAATATCACTTGTGCTGTCATTGCCAATCATTACACACTCACTGATATCAAGATTATGTTTGTCAATTAATTTCTTATAAAAAGCGGTATCCGGCTTCTTACAGCCTGCATCTGAGGATATAAAAATATCATCAAAATATTTGGTAATTCCCGTGCGTTCAAGCTCCTGCCATGTGAACACACGCTGTGCATTGGACAGAAGATACACATTCTTGCCGAATTTTTTTAATTCCTTAAGTACCTTTAAGGTATTTGGATATAATTGAATCATCTTCGTGGAAATCTTACGAAAATTCTCTCCTGTCTCCCATACCTCATCATCAGTTATAGTAGTCTTTCTCTTAAGGCAGATGTTTTTAAAAACAGGAAGTAAATCAATCTCAGGATATTCATAATTGGTCTGCCTGCGTTCTGCTTTCTTAACCTCTTCATCATAAAGCCGATGCAGCTCCTTGCCGGAATATGACATTTCATTCTCTGTCATCCATGCAGCAAATTTGTCCCAGAATTCGTCGCTCCACTCATCAGTTCTGATATCTATTAAAGTTCCATATAAATCAAAAATATAATTTTTATACATTGGCAGCTCCTTTATTATTATTATTATTATTATTAATTAAAAACTGTATAAAATCCTTTTTCTCCAACGGCTTTGAAAAATAAAAGCCCTGAATGTAAGAAATTCCCAAATCCTGCATCTTGCCAAACTGTTCGTTGGTCTCAATTCCCTCGGATACTATTTTAAGTCCCATTCCGTGAATCATATGCATTGCCGCATCCATTACATATTTCGCCTTCTTATTGGCAAAATATGCATTTGTCATCTCTCTGTCAAACTTAACAATGTCCACCGGCATATCTACAATATAATTCAGATTGGACTGACCCGTTCCAAAATCATCCAAAGAAAAATTAACACCATATTCAATAAGCTGATTCATATTATCAAGAAGGATTTCCTTACTCTTAAGTGATGCCGATTCGGTAATCTCTAAATTAATGTTCTTCGGATTAACCTCAAATTCTTCCATTACTGAAATATAAGTATCCGCCAATGAAGAATCACCGCATTGAACAACGGAAAGATTAACCTCTATATATTCTATCCCGTATCGTGCAATATTATCTTCTTTGATAATCCGGCATACCTGCCTGAACACCTCATTGCCAAGCTCGATAATCTTACCCGTTCTCTCCGCAACCGGAATAAATACTCCCGGAGGAATTATTTTACCCTCCCGGCTCCTGATTCTTACAAGTGCCTCCGCAGAAGTAAACATCTGCTTCTCCGTTGAGAAAATCGGCTGATAAAATACCTCGACCCTGTTCTCCCTAAGTGCTTCATCAATCAGCTTGCCTACCTGCTTCTCTTCACGCATTGCATTGACCGTTTCCTCAGTAACATTAATGACATTCTGCGAATCAATGCTGTCATGCTTATTGGCAGCTGCATATTTAAGAAAATACATTAATTCCTCTGAATCCTTAAACAGCCCTGAATCCGAAATGCTAATCCAAAGTCCGTTTCTGAGCGCTGCAATATCCGCATCATCGCTCAATAATGCAGACTCCGCAAATGAGTCCTCCCACGCCTCTGCAGCCTCATGTTCATCAAAAATCAAAGCAATTTCATCCTCTGATTTTCTGAATAATAACGCCTTATCCGTTTTGAGAAGCTGCGGCAGCCGCTTCATATCAAGGGAATGATTATAAAGACTGTCTCCGTAACCGACCGGCACTATAACCACCATGGCAAAATTCTTATCTGAACAATACAGCTGATGAACATATTCCATAAATGCATTCTGGTTATACAGTCCGCTCTGCCTGTCCATGTTCATTCCCGGATTCTCAAGCTTAATATAAATTATCATTACTCCGATAGCGGTTGCAAAGCCCGCCATAAAAACGCTCGGGAATATGGATTCCAAAACTGCCACTGCAAGCCAAAGCACCATCCATATATTAATGGCCGCTCTTCTGTCAGAATTTATTTTGGTACGCATTACATTAACCCTTACAAGTACGGCAATTATGTAAAAGGCTGCTATTGCATATGAAACCGTAACACTTATTCCGTACGCATATAATTTACCGGATTCCAGACTAAGCTTCTCCGGCAATAAGAAAATTGTTACCGCTGATGCAACCCAGATTGCTATATAATACCATGTCCTTTTCCAAAATCGTCCGGTGCTTTCATAAATATCACGACTGATATACAGCATTGTACAGCATAAAACCAGCAGAATACTTATCTGATATATTTCGCAGAAAGCCTTTGACAATGCGTAGGGTACTTCCGGGTTAGCCAGCATAAGCTGACATATAATATCCGTTACATTTGCAAGCAGGGAAGTAACTAATACTGTTATAAAAAATTTCTCGGTATTCAAAAAAATCTTTGAACGTTTTATAAAATATAATACCAGCAAAACAGTCAGAAGTACCACTCCGCAAGCCTGTGTATATATTAACATCACCAGAACCTCCTTTCGTTAATAATTCTCATAAATTTTCGACATAATTAATGTATAAATTATACAATATCAATATATGTTAAAGCAAGAAAAAACGCCTTGATTTCACTCTTTCCTGTAACTATAATGAACCAGAGGTGACTTAAAATGAAATATAAATATATTTTGATTGACATAGACGGCACTTTAATCAATTTTGATGAATCATTTAAGGCAGCCGCCCGCAAAATTTTAGAGCTGGACAGAACGCCGGCCACGCCGGAAAACATTAATTCCTATTACCGGATTAATGACGATGCGTGGTTTGGTCTTGATTTGGAGAATGTGTCCAATCCCTATATTACTCAGAATTACCACAGCCTGTATCGCCGGTACATAAATAACGCTGCCATTAATTCCAAGAAAATAATGAAGCTTAACTCCACGCCGGAGGAATTAGCCCACTGGTACGAAATTCAATGGGCAGCCTGCTCCGTTCCCAACAAAAATGCATTGGAAATTTGTAATTTATTATCAAAGAATTTTACACTTTGTATTGCAACCAACGGCTTAACTGCAATTCAGCTTAAAAAGCTGACCCTGTTCAATGATTTTTTGAGCTGTTATTTTGTGTCAGAGGATATTGGATATATTAAGCCGGAGCGTCAATATTTTGAACATATTTTAAACTCTCTCGGTGCAAAACCCGAGGAATGCTTAATGGTCGGTGATTCAATTCACAATGACATCGCAGGAGCCAATAATGCATTGATTGATTCCTGCTACTACAATCCTACGGGCAAAAATAACAATTCCGGAATTATACCGACTTATGAAATAGGAGATTTTAACGAACTTCTGAAAATAACAAATTAAGACTTGCTTTTTTATTTTTTTATTGTAATAATATTTTTAGCAGCTGTGTGACTGACGGAAGTGGAATTAACCACAGGGAGCGCGGCGAAGTATGAAGCCGACCGTCTGGGCACCGTTTTGGAGTACCCTGACGGTTTTTCTGATTCATGAGGTTAAATACCTATGGATTGAACAATTCTTTACATTGGAGGTTAAAATGGAGAAAAAATCTTTAGCAGCAGAACTTAGCTCAACATCTTATCCGGGAAGAGGTATCGTTATCGGCAGAACCCCTGACGGAACCAAAGCAGCAATCGCTTATTTTATTATGGGAAGAAGTGAGAACAGCCGTAACAGAGTTTTCGTTGAGGACGGAGAAGGAATCCGTACTCAGGCTTTCGACCCTTCAAAACTCGAAGACCCGAGTCTTATCATCTACGCACCTGTAAGAGTTCTTGGCAACAAGACAATCGTTACAAACGGCGACCAGACAGATACTATTTATGAATTAATGGACAAGCAGTTTACTTTTGAGCAGGCTTTAAGAACAAGAGAGTTTGAGCCTGACGCTCCTAACTATACCCCTAGAATTTCAGGTATTCTTCATATTGAGGACGGCGGCTACAACTACGCAATGTCTATTTTAAAGAGTAACAACGGCAATCCTGATGCCTGCAACAGATATACCTTCGCTTATGAGAAGCCTGTTAACGGCGAGGGACATTTCATCCACACTTATATGGGTGACGGCAACCCGCTTCCAAGCTTTGAGGGCGAACCGACATTAGTTGACATTCCTGACAGCATGGACGAATTTGCAGAAACAGTATGGAACAATCTCAACGAGGATAACAAGGTTTCTCTTTTCATCCGTTACATCAATATTGCGGACGGAACCTACGAGACCAGAATCATCAACAAGAACAAATAATTAACACTATTTTTTATTAAAATTACAGGAGAATTACAATGAACGAATTTCAGTTAAAATACGGATGCAACCCTAATCAGAAGCCTTCACGCGTATATATGCAGGACGGAGAGCTTCCAATCGAAATTTTAAACGGCAGACCGGGCTATATTAACCTTCTTGACGCTTTTAACGGCTGGCAGTTAGTTAAGGAATTAAAGAAAGCCACAGGACTTCCTGCTGCTACTTCCTTCAAGCATGTATCACCTGCCGGTGCCGCAGTAGGTCTTCCTCTTTCAGAGGTTGAGCGTAAAATCTACTGGGTTGACGATATGGGTGAGTTAACTCCGCTTGCCAACGCTTATGCAAGAGCAAGAGGTGCCGACAGAATGTCTTCTTTCGGTGATTTTATTGCACTTTCAGATGTATGCGATGCTGCTACCGCTAACTTAATCAAAAGAGAGGTTTCTGACGGAATCATCGCTCCGGGCTATGAGCCTGAAGCACTTGCAATTTTAAGTGCCAAGAAAAAAGGCAGCTACTGCGTAATCAAGATTGACGAGAATTATGTTCCTGCTCCAATCGAGCGTAAGGACGTATACGGAGTTACTTTTGAACAGGGAAGAAATGAACTTGTAATCAATGACGAACTTTTCGCAAATGTTGTTACAGAGAACAAGGACATCCCTGAACAGGCTAAAATAGACCTCGCAATCGCAATGATTACTCTTAAATATACACAGTCCAACTCTGTATGCTACGCAAAGGGCGGACAGGCAATCGGTATCGGTGCAGGTCAGCAGTCAAGAATTCATTGTACAAGACTTGCAGGACAGAAGGCTGACAACTGGTTCCTTCGTCAGAATCCAAAGGTGCTTAACCTTCCGTTCAAAGATGGTATCGGTCGTGCAGACAGAGACAATACAATTGATGTATACATGGGCGATGAGTGCATGGACGTTCTCGCTGACGGCACCTGGGAGAAATTCTTCACAGAGAAGCCTGAGGAATTCACACGCGAGGAGAAAAGAGCATGGCTTGACAAAATGCAGGATGTATGCCTTGGTTCAGACGCTTTCTTCCCATTCGGCGACAACATTGAAAGAGCGCATAAGAGCGGCGTTAAGTATATCGCACAGCCGGGCGGCTCTGTAAGAGATGATAATGTTATCGAGACCTGCAACAAATATAATATGGCAATGTGCTTTACGGGAATCAGATTATTCCACCACTAATTTGTGGTATTTAATTAATAAGTAAATGTCCTTAAATATGTAAACAAAGAGCCATACATGAACAGAATCGACAGCCGGAAGGCTATGTATCTGTCAGCATGGCTCTTTAATTATCTGTTTTACTTTTGCTCCTGCAACTGCTTTTTGAGGGAAGCGATTTCTGCTTCTTTTTCTTTAAGCGCTTCTTCCATTTCTTTAATATACTTCTCTACATGCTCCGTTGTATATTCTTCCAAAATCATTCCGACTACCTCGTTGCGCCGTTTCGTGAAAAACTCCTTCATGACATCCGCTTCAATGCAATAATCCAGCGCCTTTATTGCCGCATCAGTCCTGCTCATTGTTCCACTTTCATTATATTCGCGGAATTTGCTGATGTAAAGACTGTAACCGTACAAAACTTCACTTTTCGTCATAAGTTCTTTGTTGTGTCCGTAATTAACATTAATCATCAAAACGCTGAGTTCCAAATCCCCCTGTACTTCCTTATTGGCAAAGGCATCCGAAAGCTTTAAAGTTATCCTGTCATTAACGTCTTTTGCCCCATTATAGAACACAACACATTTTGGGGTGGGTATCTGCACAAATCCTGAGCCGTAAAGCTTTTGGCTGCTGTAGAGCTGTTCATAGGTTTGGGACAGATAAAAAAGACTTCTTAACGGTATGTTGGGGTTATAGGTTGACTGGTGTTCATAGAGATTAAGTGTTGAATTGAAAAGAAATGATACATCATTGTACCTGTTGATAAAAACTACATTCTCCAGAGTCGTAACGGTTATGTCGTCGGGGTTATCGTAATTCGAGTTGTTCAGCGCATTATATAGTTGGAGCGCATATTCTTTTTGTGAGAGCATATAAGTAAACAGCGTACTTTTGTACTCCCGGTTCGGCTTGTTTTTCATAGGCTTTCCTCCTGATATTAATTTGTGATTTCATAACTGATAGATTCCGGCGAATGC
>JBGVLM010000057.1:0-25804 GCA_045124255.1 Butyrivibrio sp.
GCAAAATCGAAATGTATATGATACGGTAGAAGCTGCATTTGCAAAATAACCATCCGGGTACAGGAAAGTTTGTGAAAAATCCACAATCAAAATCCTGTACCCTCTGTATTTACGACATTTGGCTAATCACTGAACAGTAACACAAAATTCTGTTCCAGTCCTTTGAATCATCCATATTCTATTTATTAGGGAAATATTCCTGAAGCACACCTGCTAATGAACTGATAGGCATTGTCTGTAATGTAACCTTGCCCGGTCCCTTAACGATTGTATTGAAGAAACCTTCTCCGCCAAAGAACATATTCTTAAAGCCCTGAACTCTCTGAATCTCCATTGAGCAGCTTGCACTCATGGATGCTACATAGCCTGTATCAACTACAATCTGCTGACCTGCTGCAAGCTCATATTCAACTGCATGGCCGTCAATCTCAATAAATGCAAGACCATTTCCTGAAAGCTTCTGCATGAAGAATCCCTCTCCGCCTGCAACGCCTGATTTAAAATTATTTCTGTGTACTGAAAGCTCAACACCTGTCTGACATGCTAAAAAGCCCTTCTTCTGTACAATTAACGGACAATCAGGTGTAATCTGTACGGCTCTGATTGAACCCGGAAAGCTTGCTGCAAATGCAATCTGTCCCGGACCGCCCTCTGCTGTATAATGATTCTGTGTAATGGCTTCACCTGTAAGCATTCTTCCGAACATCTTGCCTGCACCGCCTCCGACAGTCTCCATCTTCATATTAGGGCTCATCCAGCTCATAGCCCCACACTCTGAAACAACCTTCTCACCCGGCTCCAAATCAATGATTACAACTGAGAAAGGTTCTCCTTCAATTCTGTACCTCATTCACATATCCTCCTTTATGTAAAATGTTTATTATAAAGACTATTAAATTATACCATTTAGGAGGTAAAACCACAATAAAATAATTACTGATTCTCAAAAAAATTCTTTCACTTCATCTAAATCAGTAAATTTGCGGTATAATATTTTCTCGGTTTCATAATCCGGCTGCCATAAATCCGGCACCATAATCGGTTTTAATCCGGCTCTGTATGCTGCAATCAGACCACTTTTTGAATCCTCAAGTGCATAGCAGTCATCAGGACTTACTCCCAACAGTTCACATGCCTTTAAATATATGTCGGGCTCCGGTTTTGATTTATTTATCATGTCTCCACAGACAATAACTTCAAAATATTCAAAAACTCCTGCGTCTTTAAGATGATTTTCCACCTCCCATTGCGGAGATGAAGAAGCAACCGCCAGTCTGTAGTTATTAATCCGGCAAAAATCCAACAACGAATACAGCCCCTTTTTCACAGGTACTCGGTTAACCCTGTAATATTCCGTAAGAAATTCCTTCGTGTATTTACGAAGCCCTTCTTCATCATAGCCGTCGCCGAATTCAGACTTCCACACTTCTCTTGACATTGCGATATTCATTCCCAATGTTTTCAAGGTCATATAACCGGCTTTCCCGATACCGATTTGCTCACCGGCATAATCCCATGCTTCAACAAATACTCTTTCAGTATCGAACATCAGACCGTCCATATCAAATATTATTGTTTTCATAAATACCTCTTCATAATTTTACAGAAAATAAAAAATCCTAAAACCAAAGGTTTAAGGATTCATTGGGTTGGGCTGTTCAATTTAAACAACTAGTAGCCTGTAGGGGAATCGAACCCCTGTTTCCGCCGTGAGAGGGCGGCGTCTTAACCGCTTGACCAACAGGCCGTCTGTTTCGTACTTGCTTATATTACAACAACCTTGAAAAAAATGCAAGCACTTTTTTCAATTTTTTTTAATTTTTTTGAAAATTTATTTTTTCATGTTTTTCAGCATTATTTTATCACTTTCCGAAACGCGGTAGGATTCCACCATTTTCTGTATGGATTTGTTGAAGGTCCAGTCGTCAAAACTGCTGTTTTGCAGGTATTTCAGGGTAAGCGCCGGATATTTTGCATAGGCGGTCGCCATAAACCACGCCATAGCCATTCTGGCATAATAAGCCTCATGGTTAAGACGGCTCACACGGGAAATTGCCTCTTCTGCATAATCGTCCGTAAGAAAATAATCCATTAACATTATTATTCCGAATCTCAAAGTGAACTCTTTTGTTGAATCAAGATACGGCTGCACGAATTCCCATGCTCTCTCCTTACACTTATTGACACGCTTTAAGCCTGCACAGAAGGAATCGTTGACAGACCAGTTATTAATCAGAGGCACAAAATCCTCAATCAATTCAAAAAAGCGATTCTCATCAACCTTAACCTGACCGATAACCATACCCTTTAACATTATCTCTTCAAAATATTCCATGTCATTGCAGGAATTTTCCAGATAAAATTCATAATCGGACAATTCAATTTCTTTGGCTAATTTACGAAGCATTGGCAGACGCACTCCAATAAGCTTATCCTCTCCCGGAATTAATCCGGAAGAGAATTCGCTATATTTTTTGTCACTCATTGATAAAAGTGTGTCTTTAATATCATTTGAGGTATATTTTTTCATTAATTATTTTTCTCCGATATTTTTAAGAATAATCTCTTTGGCATAGGAAACTGCTCTTTTAACGCTGCCCTCTTCAAAAGGAACACTAAGTCCGGCTACCTTTAATAAGCCAAGATAATTAAGGCTTCCTCCCGCATTGCACAGCTTAACATAGTCGCTCCATGCACTTTCCCTGTCCTCCTCAAAACGCTTCTTAAATTCCATTGCACCCATTGTAGTCAATGTGTAATTAATATAATAGAACGGATAGAGGAAAATATGAAGCTTATGATACCAATAGCCGCCTCTGTCAAAGAACTCGTCATTCTCATATTTTCTCCAAGGCATATATTTCTCTTCTAATTTATGCCACTCATAGGTTCTTTCCTTAGGTGTAAGCTCAGGATTGGCATAAATTATATGCTGGAACTCGTCAACTGCAACACCGAACGGAACAAATGTAATTGCCTCCTGAAGATGTGCAAAACGATATTTGTCTGCATCCTTACCAAAGAACTGTTCAGCGTATGAATAAGTAAACTGCTCCATTGACATTGAGTGAATCTCGGCAATATCAGTTGAACACATTGTATATGCAGCAATAGGCTGGTGCCTCATCGCCTGATAGCCGGCGAAAGCATGACCAAGCTCATGTGCAAGTACGCCCATATCGTCAATCGTCTGATTAAAGCATGAAAATACATACGGTGCATCATAATCAAGAAGCTCCGTCATATAGCCTGTTGACGCTTTGTTAGGCTTATTTTTCAAATCCATTAACTGATGTTCAATCATAAAATCAATGAACTCTCCGGTTTCAGGACTTAAATCATGATACATCTTTCGTGCTTCCTCAATCATGAAATCATCATCTCCGGCAGGAATGGCATTTCCGTCAGGGAAAATAAAATCCTCATCAAAGGCTTTTACCTCATCTACGCCGATTCTTGCAGCCTGTGCTTTGTAGATTTTTTCACAAAAAGGAACAAGCTCTTCAAGAACCTGCTTACGGAATGCAGCGACCTCCTCCTGACCGTAATCACTTCTGCCCTGAAGCTTATATCCCAGTGGAGTATAATTTTCATAGCCGAGAGCCTTGCCCATTTCGGTACGAAGCTTTACAAGCTCGTCAAAAATCTCTTCCAGCTCAGTCTCATTTCCCGCATAGAAGTCAGAATATGCTTTATAAGCTTCTTTTCTTGTTTCCCTGTCAGCATCCTCGAAAAATTTCTGAATTCCGTAGAGATTATATTTCTCTCCCCTGAAAGGAATCTGTGCTGTTGCCATTATTTTCTGGTAACGGTTGCAGAGAATGCTCTCCCTCTGCATAAAAGGAACCATTGCAGGGTCGAAGCTGTCAATCTCCCTCTGCATTGCAGTTAAAAGCTCCGGACCGTATTCTTCATTGATATTCTTTGCAAAAGGGCTGTTAATAAGTGCTTTATTGTATGCAACACTAAATTCCTCTATTGTCGGATAAGTAGTTTCATTATACTCATTCTCCGCCTCATAAAATTCATCAGTTGTATTTAAAGTATTGCGTATGCTTGCAATATTAACCATTGTTGAAATATGGCGGTTCTCCTTTTCAACCTCTGCCATAATCTTTTTAATCTCATCATAGCCCTTTGCATTCTCAATGGCTGTAACCGCATTTTTCCATGTCTCACCCATATGGGCAAAATCAGGTCTTTCGTATTCTAAAGTAGAAAATGTAAAATCAGTCATAAATCCTCCTAAACAAAATCAAATAATGATAACTGGTTGCTCTCCGGCAGCCCCCTTAATATTCCTAAGTCCGCCATAAGATTCGCACTGGTTTTGGAAACCTTTGAACGGTTAATAAAATCCTCCTTGGACAGGAATGGTCCGTTCTTGGCAGCCTCAAAAATTCCGTCTGCAGCAGCCTCTCCGAGTCCGTCAATGGATTTAAACGGCGGCAGCAGTTTACCGTCAATAATCTGGAAATTTCTCGAATGGGATTTGTATAAATCAATCGGCATAAATTCAAATCCTCTTGCATACATTTCCTGAACAAGACGCATATCCTTTAACTGGCCTTCTTCTTTGTTGGATAAATCATCCCTCTTACGATAGGACTCAATATAATAATCAAGTTTTTCCTTACCAAAGCACATTAATTCATAAGAAAAATCATCGGCACGGATACTGTAATATGAAGCATAATATTCCAACGGATAGAATACCTTGCAGTAGGCAATTCTCCATGCCATCATAACATACGCAGCCGCATGTGCTTTCGGGAACATATATTTAATTTTCTTACAGGACCATATATACCAGTCAGGTACATCTGCCTCAATCATAAGCTGCTCCCATTCCTCGGTAAGTCCCTTGCCCTTACGGACGGATTCCATTATCTTAAATGCCTTACCTGCCTCGATTCCCTTGTTAATCAGATAAATCATAATATCATCTCGCGTACAGATTGCCGTTGAAATCGTTGCCTTGCCCTCCTCAATAAGGGTCTGTGCATTTCCAAGCCATACATCAGTACCATGGGACAATCCGGCAATTCTTACTAAGTCTGAGAAATGCTGCGGCTTCGTATCAATTAACATCTGCATTGCAAAGTCAGTACCAAATTCAGGGATTCCAAGACATCCAAGCTTTGTTCCGCCAATATCCTCAGGGGAAATTCCAAGTGCACTTGTATCCTTAAACAATGACATAACCTCAGGACTGTCAAGAGGAATCGTAACAGGGTCAACCTTAGTTAAATCCTGTAACATTCTAATCATCGTAGGGTCGTCGTGTCCAAGAATATCAAGTTTTAACAGGTTGTGGTCAATACTGTGGTAATCGAAATGTGTCGTAATTATATTACTTGTCATATCATTTGCCGGGTGCTGAATCGGAGTAAACGAATCAATCTCCTCGCCATACGGCAGAACTATAATTCCTCCCGGATGCTGCCCCGTTGAACGCTTGACGCCTACTCCGCCCGCAACAATTCTGTTAATCTCACAGTCTCTTTTTCGCTCGCCCTTTTCCTCATAATATTTCTTGACATAGCCGTATACCGTCTTATCTGCCAGGGTACCTACGGTTCCTGCCTTAAAGGTCTGTCCTTCGCCGAAAATAACTTCGACATAAGCATGTGCCTTTGCCTGATATTCGCCCGAGAAATTAAGGTCGATATCAGGCTCCTTATCACCATTGAAGCCAAGGAAGGTCTCAAACGGAATATCAAATCCCTCTTTGCGTAATTTTGTTCCGCATTTAGGACAGTTTTTGTCCGGCATATCACAGCCGGCACCGCCGGAAAATGCCTTAACTTCATCTGAATCAAAATCCACATAATAGCATTTTGGGCACAGATAATGAGGACTTAACGGATTAACCTCCGTAACACCCGACATTGTAGCAACGAATGAGGAGCCTACGGAGCCTCTTGAGCCAACCAGATAACCGTCCTCATTGGATTTCCACACAAGCTTCTGTGCAATTATATACATAACCGAATAGCCGTTTGAAATAATTGAGGTAAGCTCTCTTTCAAGTCTGTCAATAACCACCTGTGGTAATTCCGGTCCATATAATTTATGGGCGTTGCTGTAGCAAATCTCACGCAGAGTTTCGTCTGAGTGCGGAATTACCGGCGGACATTTATCCGGTCTTACCGGCTCAATTTTTTCACACATATCAGCTATTTTACGGGTATTGCTGACAACTACCTCATATGCTTTTTCCTCACCAAGATATTGGAATTCCGCTAACATCTCCTCCGTTGTACGCAAAAACAATGGTGCCTGATTATCTGCGTCATCAAACCCCTGTCCCTTCATAATGATTCTTCTGTAAATCTCATCCTCAGGATTTAAGAAATGCACATCACAGGTTGCAACAACAGGCTTATTAAACTGTTCTCCAAGTTCTATGATTCTACGGTTAATTGCAATCAAATCCTCGTTTGTTTTAATCTGAGGAAGCTTCTCGCTCTCAATCATAAACTGATTATTTCCAAGCGGCTGTATTTCCAGATAATCATAGAAATTGACGAGACGTACAATTTCCTCGTACTGGGCATTGTTTAAAATAGCCTGATACAGTTCTCCTGCTTCACAGGCAGAACCAAGAATCAGCCCCTCTCTGTGCTTTAAGATTTCACTCTTAGGAATTCTAGGCCTTCTGTTGTAATATGTAATATGTGACATTGATACAAGCTTATACAGGTTAACCCTTCCGGCATCCGTAGATGCCAGAATAATGCCATGATATGTCTTGGCTTTGCGTATTGAGTTAACATTAAATTCTTCTATCTCATTAATATCATCAAGATTATAAATTTCTCTCGCTTCCAGCTTACCAATCAATGCAAGAAAAATATCCGCACAGGCGTCCGCATCATCAACCGCCCTATGATGATGAAACGGCGGTATCGACAACGCCTTAGCAACATGGTCAAGCTTAAATTTGCTAAGCTGCGGCAGCAGTGCCCTTGCAAGTGCAACAGTATCAACAACCGTACATTCAAAATCAACTCCGAGAATTGTTTTGGCTTTTTCCTTAATAAAACTGACATCAAATGACGCATTATGTGCAACCATTACACAGTCCTTGCAGAATTCAAGAAACTGCGGCAGAATGGCCTCAATCGTTTCCGCATTTTCAACCATTTTATCATTAATACTTGTAAGCTGTTCAATATGGAATGGTATCGGAATCTGCGGATTTACAAATACTGAAAATCTGTCTACTACCTTTTTGTTCTGAAGCTTAACTGCACCAATCTCTATAATTCTGTCATTAACAGGCGATAATCCCGTTGTCTCCAAATCAAATACAACATAGGTATCATCAAAGCTCTGCCCTTTTGGTTCTTCGATAATCTTTTTTAGGTCATCAACGATGTATGCTTCAAGACCATAGATAATCTTAAAATCTTTATTGTCAAGCTTGGTATGGAATGCCTCGGTGAAGCCCTGTACAACACCATGGTCGGTTATTGCAAGTGCAGGATGTCCCCATTCACATGCCTGCTTTACAATTGCTCCTGCATCCGATACGCCGTCAAGCTCGCTCATTTTAGTATGACAGTGAAGCTCAACTCTCTTTTCTAATGCCATATCCGTTCTTTTGGTTCTGAAATCAGAAATTTTCATAATTCCCGCAACTGAACCGATTGTAAGCTCACCGGAGAATTTATCAATTGTTGTTACTCCTTTTATCTTAAAGAAGCTGCCCTTCTTAATTGAACCTTTAATCTCATCAAGCTGCTCAGGCATAAGGAACATCTTAACCGTAATCGAATCCGTAAAATCCGTTACATCAAACATCAGAATAACCTTACCGCTTCTAAGCTCACGCTCATCAACTGCCATAACCATTCCACGGAAGGTTATTTCACCCATCTCGTGCACTACTGTATCCAATGTAATCGGTTCATCCTCAAAATCCCTTCCGTAAATAACATCCGGGTTATCAGAACGTTTAACCGGGCGCTTGAAATCTCCGCCCTTACCGTAAAAATCATTTTTACCTTTATTCGGAGCCTTATTAGGTGAAGTCTGTCTGCTCTCAGCCGGTTTGTCCGTTTTCTTTTCTTCTTTAGGCGTTTCAGTATTTTCGGCATCATCAGCTGATTTTTTCTTCTCAGAAGCCTTAAGTCTCTGTGAAATCTCATCCACCATCTGACTCATTCTGTACTCTGCTTCCTTACTCTGTCTGCTTTCTTCAGCCTTAACATATTCAAATTCAACTTTAATCTCCTGGCCAAAACGGTATAACATCATATCTATTATAATATCAGATAACTCTTTTGAATACTCTCTTGAAACGAAATTATCCTTTAGCCTGATAATAAGGTCGGAATTTTCATTGACCTCAATTACCGCCTCACGAAAAAGCTGGTGAAGCATCATGTTCTTTTTCTGTAATTCAAAAAGAATACTTTCCCTGTATTCTTCCATTATTGTCTTTGGGGTGTGTAATGAAGAAAGCTCAAACTTCTCCATTATACGTACCTCCATGCCAAAAAAAGGCTTTATCTGACGTTTAATTTCATTCTCAACCTTGGAAAGAACATCACGCCCGATGAGCCTTGTAAATCTCATATATATTTTTACACAGGTTCTTGCAGAGTTCATTGAGATATGATATACAACTCCCTCTGCAAAAACGACTGCCAGTTCTTTATTTAACTTTAAAGTAGGAAAAGTTTCAAAAAACTTCTTTTCTTCCATTAAAATCCCTCTTAAATGTATTTTATCACTTATTCCAATTATCAAGTTCTGCCTTCAAAGCAGTAATAAGCTCACTCTCCGGAACCTTGCGTACAATTACGCCCTTCTTAATCAGCAGTCCTTCGCCGATTCCACCGGCAATTCCGATATCAGCTTCTCTTGCCTCTCCCGGGCCGTTAACAACACAGCCCATTACGGCAACCTTTATATCCAAATCATAGCCCTGAACCATCTGCTCAACCTGATTTGCAAGACTGATTAAATCAATTTTTGTTCTTCCGCAGGTCGGACAGGACACAACCTCTATTCCGCCCTTTCTGAGTCCGAGTGTTCTAAGAATAAGCTTTGCGGAACGTATCTCCTCCACAGGGTCACCGGTTAACGATACCCTTATTGTATCTCCGATTCCGTCATGCAGAATAATTCCTAAACCTACTGAAGACTTGATATTGCCTGAATATAATGTGCCTGATTCAGTAATACCGACATGCAGCGGATAATTACATTTCTCAGCCAACAGACGGTGCGCGTCAACACACATCAGAACATCTGAGGATTTAATGCTGACCACCAGATTATCATAACCAAGCTCCTCGATAATTCTTACTTTATCCAATGCACTCTCGACAATTCCCTCAGCGGTAACTCTGCCGTATTTATCTATGATATCCTTTTCAAGTGAACCGCTGTTAACACCGACTCTTATTGGAATGTTACGCTCTCTTGCACAGTCAACAACAGCTTTTATTCTATCCTGGCTTCCGATATTGCCCGGATTAATGCGGATTTTGTCCGCACCGTTTTCCATTGCAAGAATCGCCATTTTGTAATCAAAATGAATATCCGCAACCAAAGGTATTGAAATATTCTGTTTAATTTCCTTAATTGCCCTTCCGGCAGCCTCATTCGGAACAGTACATCTTACAATCTCACAGCCTGCCGCCTCAAGTCTGTGAATCTGCTCGACTGTAGCCTTCACATCCTCTGTTGCGGTATTAGTCATTGACTGTATTAATATCGGATTGCCTCCGCCGATTACCCTGTCACCGATTTGAATAACCTTTGTATTATCTCTGTGCATTATATCACCTGCTAAAATAATTTTCTTATATCATTAAACATAATTACAACCATTAGAATCATCAGAAGTACGATTCCGACAAAATGAACCATACCCTCCTTCTCCCTGGAAATAGGTTTTCCCCTTACTGCCTCGATAAACAGAAACGTCAGTCGTCCGCCGTCAAGTGCAGGAATCGGAAGAAGATTCATTACACCAAGATTGGCACTAATCATAATCATCCAGTTAAGGAGATTTAAAAATACATAAAATGCCCCGTCAGATTTACTCTCCTCAACCACATCTCCGATGGCTGAAACAATACCTACAGGACCTGACATATCATTAACGGTTGCTACGCCCTTAAACAGCAGTCTGAATGAATTAAATACCTGCTTAATCCAGTAGCCTACCTGCTTAAACGAATATCCGACAGTCTCCAGAGGTCCGACCTTTAATCTTTCTCCCGAAAGATTAAAGCCATAATCATAATAAGTTGAATGTACTGTTTTTGCCGTAACCTTTAACGCAACCTCTTCTCCGTCACGTTTTACAACTATATCCATTTCATTACCGTCAGAGGCCTGAATTAAATCAGTAATGTCATTGCCGTTTACAATTTTGGTTCCGTCAATGCTTACAATTATGTCGCCCTTCTTCAGTCCTCCGGCTTCGGCAGCACTGTCCTCCATTACCTCACTTATCAGTGCGTCCTCAGGATTATAATATATACCCATCTGATATACATCCTCATCCACATACTCAGGAATATAGCTAATTACCATTTCCCTGCCATCTCTTTCAATGGTAAGCTCAAGCTCCTTATCAGCTTTTATTTTCGTGCCTTCATTGAGGAGAAGATACATACTGTAATCGCCATAAAATGTGGTATCCGCACCATTAATTTCCTTAATTACATCCCCCGGTTCAAGACCTGCTTCATAAGCAGCAGAATCCTCATCAACGTTGTATACAATACATGGTTCATAACCCACTGTTCCGATTAATACAATGGAAAAAACAAAAGCCAGCAAAAAGTTAAAAATAGGACCTGCCGCAATAATTGCAATTCTCTTCCATACTGATTTACTGTTAAAAGAACCCTCCGGCTCTGAATTCTCACCTTCACCTACGGTCTGGGATGAGCCTTCCTCCTTCGTTGACTCAGTACTCGGTAATACATCCTCATCCTCACCGAGCATCTGACATGAACCACCGAACAAAAACAGTTTAAGACTGTACATAGTTCCGTTTTTTGTAAATTTGAGTATTCTCGGTCCCATACCAAGAGAAAATTCCTTAACAACAACTCCGCTTGCCTTGGCAACGATAAAATGACCAAATTCATGAATCATTATTACAATACTTAAAACCAAAAAAGCTAAAATATACTTCAACATATTAACACCTCAATAATTCATAAACAGACTGTTCAGTATCAAGAATCTGCTGCACATTCGGATTATCTATATATTGTATGCTGTTCATTGAACGTTCAATCATATCAATAATATCAAGATAAGCGATTTTACCATTAATAAACTGTGCAACCGCAAATTCATTAGCGGCATTAAAGATTGTCGGCAGATTGCCGCCTTTTCTTCCTGCCTCATACGCAAGTGCCAAACCTCTGAAATTCTCCATATCCGGTGCTTCAAACGTAATCTGTGAAAGCTTTGCAAAATCAAGTCTCTCACTCTGCATGGTACGTCTTTTTGGATAAAACAGTGCATACTGAATCGGCAGTCTCATATCAGGACAGCCAAGCTGTGCAATAATACTTCCGTCAATAAACTGTACCATTGAATGAATAATACTCTGCGGCTGAACAACAACCGTCACATCATCAATATCAACATTAAAAAGCCATTTAGCCTCTATTACTTCCAATCCTTTATTAACCATTGTTGAGGAATCAATAGTTATTTTTCTTCCCATTGCCCAGTTCGGGTGCCTGAGAGTGTCCTCCAATCTGACATTTTTCATAAATTCCCTGTCTCTTCCTCTGAACGGACCGCCTGAGGCTGTTAAAAGGATTTTCTCAATTGTATCAGGATTCTCACCATTCAATGACTGGAAAATCGCACTGTGTTCACTGTCAACCGGAAGAATTGAAACATTATATTCCTTTGCTAACGGCATTATAATATGTCCTGCCGTAACCAATGTCTCCTTATTGGCAAGTGCAATGTCATGCCCTGTTTTAATAGCCTCAATTGTAGGTATTATTCCCATCATTCCGACAATTGCCGTTACAACGATATCTGTATCCTCCATCGTGGCAACCCTGCACAAGCCCTCCATGCCATAGCATACCTCATATTCCAAATCATTTGTAAGCAGTCTAAGCTCTGAAATTGACTTCTCCTCTGCTACGCAAACAAGCTTTGGACAGAACTCCCTAATCTGCTCTGCCAAAGCTTTAATATTACGTCCGGCGGCAATCGCCGTAACACAAATATCCCTGTTATGTCTGACTACGTCCAACGTCTGAGTTCCAATGGAACCCGTTGAACCCAAAATTGATATTTTCTTCATATTTAAACCTTATTTAATAATTAATTTTGCAACATAAAATACAATCGGTGCAACAAAAATCATGCTGTCAAATCTGTCCAGTATTCCACCATGTCCCGGAATCAGCTTACCATAATCCTTAACATCATAATTACGTTTAATCGCTGACGCAGCCAAATCACCAAATATTGAAATAACTGCACCGATTCCGCAGATAACTGCAAAAGGACCTGCCACAGATTTATTTATGAAATGACCCAGAATCAGTCCATATATGCAGCCGATTAAAGCTGAACCAAGAACACCGCCAACTGCACCCTCAATGGATTTCTTAGGGCTTAAAACAGGCGCCATCTTATGCTTTCCGATTGCACTTCCGACAAAATATGCACAGGTATCTGCAATCCATGAGCAGACAAACAAAAGAATAAAAATAAATATTCCGTTATCGAGCATTCTTATTCTGTACAAAAAAGAAATCGGCATTGCCACATAGAAAATTCCGAGAAATGTCATTGCCGCCTGCTTGGCCGTGATATTCTTAAAGCACAGGACGTAGGTTGCCATAATTGCTATAACAGCAATAACGCAAAAAGCATTCATCAAATCCAATCTGTTGAACCATACCATTGCATAATATGCTGCGGCTAATACATATCCAACGATTCCGATTGCCCTTTTGTGAACATTCGCCACACGATATAATTCCATCATTCCCACTGAGGTAATAAACACTGCAAGAATGAACATGGGAATTCTTCCTCCGATAACTGCACCTGCCAATATTATGGTAAGAACAATTGCGCTAATTACTCGTACTAACATCATTATCCTCCTTAACACCACCAAACCGTCTGTCGCGTCCGTTATAACGCTCAACCGCTTCAATTAATGCAGCTTTACAAAAATCAGGCCATAATATCTCCGGAAAATCGAACTCTGAGTATGCACACTGCCATAACAGGAAATTTGAAATTCTTGTTTCTCCGCTTGTTCTGATAATCAAATCAGGATCAGGAACTCCTGCCGTATCAAGATATGAGGCAAACATCTGCTCATCAATATCCTGCGGTGCAACCTTTCCTGCTGCAACATCCTCCGCCAGCTTACGCATGGAACGAATCATCTCATCCCTGCCGCCATAATTAAGGGCAACCTGAAAAACAAGTCCCGTATTATTAACGGTAGCCCGCTCAAGCTCATCAATGCTCTTAAGGATATCATCATCAAGTCCGTCCCTTCTTCCGATTATCCTGACCTTCATATTATTCTTATTAGCTCTTTTTATACAATCCTTCAAATAATTACGGAGGATTTTCATCAGTCCGTCCACTTCCATTTTGGAGCGTTTCCAGTTCTCTGTAGAAAAAACATAAACCGTAAGATATTTTATTCCAATTGAATCTGCATCATCACAAATCTGTTCAAGCACCTTGCTGCCCTGAACATGGCCAAAATTACGCGGCATGTGCTTTTTCTTCGCCCATCTTCCATTCCCATCAAGAATAATGCCAACATGGCACGGAACATTCAGTCCCAGACTTTCATTATAAATATCCATACAAAAAATCCTTTAATTATAAAGATAAGAAACACATTAACTGTGTTTCTCAATCTCCTGTTATTCTTAAACTGTCATTATTTCCTTTGATTTAGCTTCAATAGCCTTATCAACCTCGGCAATATACTTATCTGTTAATTTCTGAATCTGATCCTCAGCCTTCTTAACCTCATCCTCAGACATATCGTTAGCCTTGCTGTTCTTCTTAATTGCATCGTTAGCATCACGTCTGATGTTTCTGATTGCGACCTTGGCATTCTCGCCCTTCTTCTTGATGTCCTTAACCAATTCCTTACGTCTGTCCTCAGTAAGTTCCGGGAATACAAGGCGGATTACTTTACCGTCATTAGTAGGTGTAAGTCCCAAATCAGATACAAGAATTGCCTTCTCAATCTCTTTAAGGAGACTTGGCTCCCATGGCTGAATCTGAATCATTCTTGCCTCAGGAACTGATACATTCGCAACCTGCTGGAAAGGTGTAGGCGTACCATAATAATCAACTCTTAATTTGTCAAGAATATGCGGATTAGCTCTTCCTGCCCTGATTGTAGCCAGATCTGCTGATAATGCATCACATGATTTTACCATTTTGTCTTCAAATACTTTAATCTCTTCCATGTCGTCCTCCAATATTATACGGTAACCTTTGTACCGTTAAATTTACCATAATAAGTATTAATAATGCTGTCCTGTTCATTAAGTCCAAATACAACAAGAGGCATTTTATTCTCCATACACATAACTGACGCAGTCATATCAATGACTGCAAGCTTCTTACTGATGACCTCTTCAATGCTTACTTCATCATATTTCTTAGCATCCGGATTGGTCTTAGGGTCACTGTCATATACACCGTCAATCGCCTTTGCAAGGTAGATTGCGTCAACATCCATCTCAATTGCACGAAGAACAATTCCTGTATCTGTTGAGAAATAAGGATGTCCTGTTCCGCCTGCAAAGAATACTACCATTCCCTTGCCAAAATACTTATTGGCTCTGTCCTTTGAAAAAAGCTTGGTCATTGAGCCGCATTCAAATGGAGTAAGAATCGCCGTCTTAAGTCCTACTGAACGGAAAATTTCAGAAACATAAATACAGTTCATAATTGTCGCAAGCATTCCAATCTGGTCAGCCTTTGTTCTGTCCATATTTTCACTTGTTCTTCCTCTCCAGAAATTGCCGCCTCCGATTACGACACCTACCTCGGCACCGCTGTCATGAATAACCTTAACCTGTCTTGCAATTTCAACAACTGTTGCTTCATCAAAGCCTGTTTTCTTATCGCCTGCCAGTGCTTCGCCACTGAGCTTGAGCATTATTCTCTTCTCTTTCATTATCTGTTCTCCTATGGATTTATTTATCTTCGAAAAATTTCTTTGGATTATTATCCGATCTCATAAAACTCCGTTAAACGTAATTCCATAATAGTATATCACAACTATTTTAATATTTGAAGTTTTATTTTAATTTTATAAATTGTTTATTTTTTAACTATTTACTTATTTTTATCTTGTGGTAAAATTAAAAGCTGAAATTAAAAAAAGGGAATCTCAAAGGAGAACACAAATGTTACAGTTAAAAGACATTAAGAAAGACTATGTAGCCGGCGATACTACTGTCCATGCTCTTAAGGGTGTAAGTATCGCTTTTCGTGAAAGCGAATTTGTATCCATTCTTGGTCAGTCCGGCTGTGGTAAGACTACAATGCTTAATATCATTGGCGGTCTTGACAGATATACCAGCGGTGATTTAATTATCGGCGGGCGCTCAACCAAGGAATTTAAAGACAAGGACTGGGATTCATACCGCAATCATAAGATTGGTTTTGTATTCCAGAACTATAATCTCATTCCACACCAGACAGTTCTTGCAAACGTTGAACTTGCTCTTACATTATCAGGTGTTTCCAAATCCGAACGCAAAAAACGTGCAATTGAGGCTTTGGAAAAGGTTGGACTTAAGGACCAGATTCACAAAAAACCTAACCAGATGTCAGGCGGTCAGATGCAGCGTGTTGCAATTGCCCGTGCACTGGTTAATGACCCTGATATTATTCTTGCCGATGAGCCAACAGGAGCGTTGGATTCAGAGACAAGCGTACAGATTATGAATATTCTTAAAAATATTGCAAATGAAAAGTTAATCATTATGGTTACTCATAACGGAGAACTTGCTGAAGAATATTCAAGCAGAATAATCAGGCTTCTTGACGGTAAGGTAATCGGCGATACTGCACCTTACGAGCCTACCGAGGAGGATATTGCCAGGGAAAAAGCGTCCTCCAAGCCGGCTAAGAAGAAAAGAGGCGAGAAGGTTTCAATGTCCTTCTTTACTGCTCTTTCACTCAGTTTTAAAAACCTTTTAACCAAAAAAGGACGTACCTTTCTTACTGCTTTCGCAGGAAGTATCGGTATTATCGGTATAGCATTAATACTTTCCCTTTCAAATGGTTTTCAGGAATATATTAATAAGGTACAGGAAGACACAATTTCTACATATCCAATCACAATTGAGAATGAAGGAATGGATATGACAAGCCTTATGGAATCCATGATGGGCAAGGTTGAAAACGAGGTTGAGCATGAGCCGGGTAAGATTTATACCAATTCAATAATGGGCAAAATGATTAACACAATGTTTGCCGGAGTTAAGACTAACAGTCTTGCCGAATTAAAGGCATTTTTCGAAAGTGAAGAATGTGAAATTGATAAATATGTAACTGATATTCAGTATGGTTATGATATGGACATCAACATCTATGCTGCTGATACCTCTAACGGAATTGTTAAGGTTAATCCAAGTACAATGATGGAAGATATGATGGGTATGGGCTCATCCTCATCTGATTCAGCTTCAATGCTGACATCCACATATTCCAATTCTAATATGTGGACACAGATGATTGATAACCAGGAACTTCTTGAATCCCAGTACGATGTAATTGCAGGTCACTGGCCAACAAGCTATAATGAGGTGGTTCTTGTAGCAAGCGAGGATTATGAAATCACTGACGTAACCCTTTATGCACTCGGTTTAAAAGATTCTTCCGAATTAAAAGACCTTATGTACAAGTTTATGAACGGTGAGACAATCAATACCGAAGAGACCAGCTATACATACGACGAGTTGTTATCTCTTACATTCAAGTTAGTAATTACCGGTGATTTCTATGAATATGATGAAACTACCGGAAGATGGAATGATAAGAGTTCAAGTGAGAACTATACTAAGGAATTAATCGAAAACGGAACTGAAATAAGAATTTCAGGTATTGTTAAACCTAATGAAGGTGCTGTTGCTACTTCTATTACAGGTTCTATCGGATATACAAAGGCTTTAACCGAATATGTTCTTGAGCAGACAGAGAAATGCGATGCAGTTATCGCACAGAAGGCTGACCCTGATACAGATATTTTTACAGGTCTTCCGTTTGCTGATGATTCAGCTGAAATAGAGGATGTCACAATTGAAGATATCTATGCTTATATCGCTACTCTTCCTGATGAAGAACAGCAGGCTGCACAGATGTATTTCCAGATGATGACAGAACAGCAGATTATTGAATTATTCAAGACACAGATTATGACTAATTCAGAATCAACTTATTCAGATAACCTTGTAAAGCTTGGTTATGCAGATGAAACTACTCCTTCTTATATTAATTTATATGCAAAGGATTTTGCTTCAAAGGATTCAATTACGGAAATAATTGATGACTATAACCAGAAGGCAAAGGATGACGGCAATGACAGCCTTGTTATAACATACACTGATTACATTGGACTTATGATGTCATCAGTAAGTACAATCATTGATACAATCTCCTATGTATTAATTGCCTTTGTTTCAATCTCATTAGTTGTATCATCAATTATGATTGCAATTATTACATATACCTCAGTACTTGAGAGAACAAAGGAAATTGGTATTTTAAGAAGTATCGGTGCTTCAAAACATGATGTTTCAAGCGTATTTAATGCAGAAACAATGATTATCGGCCTCGTATCAGGTTCATTGGGTATTGGTGTAACATTACTGCTCAATATTCCGATTAACTTAATTATTAAGGCAATTACGGACATTCCAAATGTATCAGTACTTCCTCTTGGCGGAGCACTAATCCTTATTGCAATAAGTGTTATACTTACATTAATTGCAGGATTAATCCCATCAAAGATTGCTGCCAGAAAAGATCCTGTTATTGCTCTTCGTTCAGAGTAATAAATGGCATAAAATTACCGGAGCCACATCAATTAATGGCTCCGGTTTTTTTATTCTATAATATGTCTATTCTCTTCCGTCCCAGCAGTAGGTACAAAGCTTATTCTTGTCAATTCCGACTGCATCAAGCATATCATCAAGACGGTTAAATCTCAAGGATGTAAAATTAAGTTCCTTACGAATCTCTTCCACCATACGCTCATACTCCTCAGTCTCCGGATCAGCATATTTCTGAAGAACTTCATCAGTAACATTATCGCCCTCTAATTTCTTAATTACACGGCGGGTAATCAAATCCATTTCTGAATTGGAGCGTGAGAAATTCAAATACTTACATCCATATAACAACGGTGGGCATGCCGGTCTGATATGAACTTCCTTTGCGCCGCTCTGATACAGGAATTCAGTAGTTTCACCAAGCTGTGTTCCTCTTACAATGGAATCATCAATAAGAAGAAGGCTCTTATCCTTAATTAAGTCCTCAACAGCCAAAAGCTTCATCTTGGCAATAAGATTTCTCTGGCTCTGGATTGTAGGCATAAAAGAGCGTGGCCATGTCGGAGTATATTTAATAAATGGTCTTGAAAAAGGTATTCCTGATTCATTAGAATATCCTACAGCATGGGCAGTACCTGAATCCGGTACACCTGCAACAATATCAGGCTTAACATTGTCACGCTGTGCCATTTTAGCTCCACAGTTATATCTCATCTTCTCTACACTAATTCCTTCGTATGAGCTTGAAGGATAACCGTAATATACCCAGAGGAATGTACAAATCTTCATATCCTTACCCGGATTAACCAAGGTTGTGCAGCCTTTTTCATTAATGACCGCAATTTCTCCCGGTCCTAATTCCTTATAATCATTATATCCTAAATTCTTATATGCAAAATTCTCAAAGGATACGCAGTAAGAACCCTCCTTATTACCAACTACAATCGGCGTACGTCCCATTTTGTCCCTTGCGGCATAAATTCCTGCATGGTTCATAAGAAGAATTGAAACAGAGCCGTCTACCTGCTCTAAAGCATACTGCATTCCTTCAATAATATTTTCTTTCTGGTTAATGAGTGATGCAATAAGTTCTGTCGGATTAACATCGCCGCCGCTCATCTCAAGGAAATGGGAATGTCCATTTTCAAAAAGCATCTGTGAAAGCTCGTTTGCATTGTTAATCTTACAAACTGTAGTAATTGCATATGTGCCATGATGAGAACGTACTATAAGTGGCTGTGGCTCATAATCAGAAATACATCCGATTCCATAATTTCCTTTCATTTTCTGAATGTCTTTATCAAATTTAGTTCTAAAAGGTGCATTCTCTATATTATGGATGGCACGGTCAAATCCGTTCTCTCCATATACAACCATTCCGCCCCTTCTGGTTCCAAGATGTGAGTGATAGTCTATACCAAAAAATAAATCAAATACGCAATCTTCTTTAGATGCTACGCCAAAAAAACCGCTCATAATATTCCTCTCTTTCTTTGATTATGTAAATATTTTTATGAACGCTAATATCATACCCTGTTTTAGGTACAAGTACAAGAAGTTTTTTAAAAAAAATTCTCCCACAGCGGATTCTCATACAAATGTGAATATCCGCTTAGGGAGAATATGAATAATTATTTGTTTAACTCAGCCTTTAACTGTGCTGTAAGCATTGGAACGATCTTGTTCAAATCACCAACAATACCATAATCAGCTACATCAAAGATTGGAGCTGTCTCGTCCTTGTTGATTGCGATAATGATATCAGATTCTTCCATACCTGCTGTATGCTGGATTGCTCCGGAAATACCGATAGCAAAGTATACGTTAGGACGAACTGTTTTACCTGTCTGTCCAACCTGAAGGTCTTTAGACTTCCAGCCATTATCAACAACTGCTCTTGAGCATGAAACTGTTCCGCCAAGTACCTCAGCAAGCTCATCTAAAAGCTTGAAATTCTCAGCGCTTCCAACTCCACGTCCGCCTGATACAAGAATCTTAGCTTCTGAAATGTCAACAGTATCAACTACTGATTTAACGATATCAAGAATCTCTACATACTTGTTGTCAGGTGTGAATCCAGGATTGAATTCAACAACATTAGCCTTTGCACCTTCGATTGGAGCAATCTTCTGCATAACGCCCGGACGAACAGTAGCCATCTGTGGTCTGTTGTAAGGACATGCGATTGTAGCGATTGTGTTACCACCGAATGCAGGACGTGTCATTAATAACTGGTTATGAAGCTGTTCCTGATTTGGTACTGCTACTAATGGGAAATCACCGATTTCAAGTAATGTACAGTCAGCTGTAAGACCTGTAGCAACTCTTGCTGATACTCTAGGACCAAGGTCACGTCCGATAGCTGTAGCACCTACTAACATGATTTCAGGTTTGAACTCTTTAATTACAGATGCAAGTGCATGTGTATATGGTTCAGTTCTGTAGTTCTTTAATTCAGGGTCATCTACTACGATAACTTTATCAGCACCATATACAGCAAGGCTGTCTGCAAGACCCTTTACATCTGATCCGATTAATACTGCTGTTACGTCAGTATTTAAATCTTTTGCTAAATCTCTCGCTTTTCCAAGTAATTCGAAAGCGATGTTGCTTATCTGATTATCCACCTGTTCAGCGTAGATATATACACCTTTAAATTCTTCTAAAGCCATTTTATTCACCACTTTTCTTTCTTATTAGATTACGTGTTTCTCTTTTAATTTGCCCATGATATAAGCTACTGACTCATCTGCTGAATCAAATGTAACCTTCTCGCCGGCACCTTTTCTAACCTTATCTGAAGCCTTTGCAATCTTGGTTGGAGAACCCTTTAAACCAAGGTTGGAATCATCAACATCCTTAAGGTCTGCTCTGCCCCAAACGGTAATCTCTGCGTCACATGCATCGAAAATTCCGCCCGGTGTCATGTATCTTGGCTCGTTTAATTCAGCAAGTGCTGTTACGAGACATGGCATTTTAGCCTTTAATACATGATATCTGTCTTCAAACTGACGCTCAACGATAACAGAATCTCCGTCAATCTTAATGTCCTGAGCATAAGAAATTACAGGAAGTCCTAAATGCTCTGAAATCTGTGGTCCAACCTGTGCAGTGTCACCATCAATAGCCTGACGACCTGTAATAATGAGGTCATAGTCAAGGTTTCTTAATGCACCTGCAAGTGTTGTAGATGTTGCCCAAGTATCAGCACCACCTAATACTCTGTCTGTTACAAGGATACCCTTGTCTGCTCCCATAGCAATAGCTTCACGAAGAACATCTTCTGCTTTTGGAAGACCCATTGTAAGTACGGTAACTTCTGCACCATACTGGTCTTTTAATCTAAGTGCTGCCTCAAGACCGGCTTTATCATCAGGATTCATGATGGTAAGCATAGCAGCTCTGTCAAGTGTTCCGTCCGGGTTAAATTTAACGCCGCCCTTTGTATCAGGAACCTGTTTTACACATACTACGATTTTCACGGTTATACACTCCTTATTTTATCGAATTTATTGGTCTGATTATTTTAATAAGTCTGCTGAGATTACCATTCTCTGAACTTCTGAAGTTCCTTCGTAGATTTCTGTAATCTTAGCATCACGCATCATACGCTCAACGTCATACTCTCTTATGTAACCATAACCACCATGTAACTGAACAGCCTTTGTTGTTACTTCCATAGCAACCTCAGCAGCATATAACTTAGCCATAGCAGCTTCTACAGAATATGTCTTCTGAGTAGCCTTAGCTACAGCAGCCTTGTATACTAACATCTGGGCAGCCTGAACCTTTGTAGCCATATCAGCAAGCTGGAACTGAGTATTCTGCTGTGCAGCGATTGAACGTCCGAACTGCTTTCTCTCTTTAACATAAGCGATTGTTGTCTCTAAAGCACCTTCTGCAATACCAAGTGCCTGAGCAGCGATACCGATACGTCCGCCGTCAAGAGTATGCATTGCGATTGGGAAGCCCTTACCCTGAGCTCCAAGGAGATTTTCCTTAGGGATTCTGCAATCCTGGAAAATTAATTCGTATGTAGCTGAACCACGGATACCCATCTTCTTCTCTTTGGTTCCGAATGTGAATCCAGGTGTTCCCTTTTCTACGATGAAAGCAGAGAATAATTTTTTCTTTCTGCCCTTCTTATCTTCAACAATATCTGTTACAGCGATGATGATGTAGATATCAGCAACCTTACCATTGGTAATGAAGCACTTTGAACCGTTAAGTACCCATTCATCTCCATCAAGAACAGCCTTTGTCTGAACGCCCTGTGCGTCTGTACCGGCACCCGGCTCAGTTAAACCGAAAGCACCAAGTTTCTCGCCTGAAGCAAGTGGTCTAACGTATTTCTGCTTCTGCTCTTCTGTACCATATGTCATAATTGGATCAACACAAAGTGATGTATGTGCAGATACAACTACACCTGTAGTAGCACAAACCTTTGATAACTCTTCAACACACATAGCGTATGTTAATGGGTCACAACCCTGTCCGCCGTACTCCTTTGGTACAGGAATACCCATGAAACCTAATTTCTGCATTTTCTTAAGAGTTTCCATAGGGAATTCTTCTGTCTCGTCAACTTCCTGAGCGAGAGGTTTAACTTCGTTCTGTGCGAAATCTCTGAAAAGAGTTCTCGCCATCTCATGTTTTTTATCTAATGCAAAATCCATGATTTAAATTCCTCCATTTAAAAAATAAATTTTAAGTCAAATTATTTGCTGTAATCGTAGAAACCGATTCCGGTCTTTCTACCTAACTTACCTGCACGAACCATTTTCTTAAGCAATGGATGTGGACGGTACTTTGAATCACCTGTCTCATCATATAATACATTCATGATAGCGAGGCAGATATCAAGTCCAACTAAGTCACCGAGTGCTAAAGGTCCCATTGGATGATTTGCACCAAGTTTCATAGCTGTATCAACGCCTTCAACAGAAGCAACACCGTCAGCAACGATTCCAACAGCTTCATTAATCATTGGGATTAAGATTCTGTTTACAACGAAACCGGCAGCTTCGTTAACTTCTACAGGAGTCTTGCCGATTTCTTCTGAAATGGCAACAATCTTGTCCTTCATTTCATCAGGTGTATTCTCACCTTTGATAACCTCAACGAGCTTCATAACAGGAGCCGGATTGAAGAAATGCATACCGATAACAGGTCTGTCAAGTCCTGCACCGATTTCTGTAATTGAAAGTGAAGATGTATTAGTAGCAAACATACAATCTGCTTTACAGATTTCCTGTAACTCTTTGAATGTCTGTTTCTTGATTTCCATGTTCTCAAGAGCTGCTTCTACTACTAAATCACAATCTGTACAGATTTCTTTAGTACCTGTTGTAATCTTGTTAAGAATAGCATCTGCAGCAGCCTGCTCCATTTTGCCTTTCTCAACTAATTTGCTAAGGCCCTTAGCAATTTTGTTCTTTCCGTTTGCTGCGAATTCATTGTTGATATCGCATAAGCATACTTCATAGCCTTCTGTCTGGGCGAAAGCCTGAGCGATTCCGGAACCCATTGTACCGGCACCAATAATACCTACTTTCATGATAGTCCTCCTAAATTTATTTTAATTATTTTTTAGCAATTCTTAAATGGAACAACTTTTAATTTCTTTTCTTTGTCCTTCTCAAGGAAGTTGCCCATTCCGGCCTTCTGGTCTTCTGTCTCGAAGCAGTCACCGAATAACTTCTCTTCGATAACAATTGCCTCGTCCATAGAAGCATCAAGTCCGTCATTAATAGCCTTCTTGCAGTTGCGAACTGCGATAGGTGCATTTGCTGCAATAATAGAAGCAAGCTTCTTAGCTGCAGGCATTAACTCTTCAATTGGATATACATTGTTAACAAGACCAATTCTGTATGCCTCATCAGCCTTAATATTACGTGCTCCGTAAATCATCTCTTTAGCTTTGCCTACGCCAACGATTCTTGCAAGTCTCTGTGTTCCGCCGAAACCAGGTGTAATTCCAAGACCTACTTCAGGCTGTCCGAAAACAGCATTATCAGAGCAGATTCTTATATCACAGCTCATGGAGATTTCACATCCTCCGCCAAGTGCAAAGCCGTTAATAGCTGCAATTACAGGGATTGGGAAGGTTTCAATCTTTCTGAAAACATCATTACCCTTCTTACCGAATGCTTCACCCTCTGCCTTAGTCAGTGTGCTCATCTCTCCGATATCTGCACCGGCAACAAAGGATTTCTCTCCTGCTCCTGTTAAAATAAGGCAGCGAACAGTATCAACATCTACTGCGCTAAAGGTTGCGTCAAGCTCTTCAAGAACCTGGCTGTTTAAAGCATTTAATGCTTTCTGACGGTCGATTGTAATGATACCGACAGCGCCTTCAACTTCGTATTTAACGAATTCCATGATTAGTACTCCTTTGATTATTTTATAGTGTAATTAAACATTACTAAAGGAGTAACTGCCTAAGCAGTTACCCCAATTATACATAATTGTATGGATTAGTCACGTTCAACAAGTGTTGAGCAGCCCATTCCACCACCGATACAAAGAGTAGCAAGACCCTTCTTAGCATCTCTCTTCTGCATTTCATGAAGAAGTGTAACGAGGATACGGCAGCCTGAAGCTCCTACAGGATGTCCGAGTGCGATAGCTCCTCCGTTAACATTTAACTTATCAAGGTTGAAACCAAGGTCTCTGCCTACAGCAATTGACTGTGCTGCGAAAGCTTCATTAGCTTCAACAAGGTCAAGATCATCAATTGTCCAGCCTGTCTTGGCAAGAACCTTCTTAGTAGAAGCTACTGGTCCGATACCCATGATTGATGGGTCAACACCACCGAGTGCACCAGCAACCCATGTAGCCATTGGTGTTACACCAAGCTCTTTAGCCTTCTCTTCTGACATAACAACGATTGCTGCTGCACCGTCATTAATACCTGAAGCGTTACCTGCTGTAACAAATCCGTCAGGATTGATTGCACGAAGTTTAGCAAGACCTTCCATAGATGTACCAGGTCTTGGTCCCTCATCAGTATCAACGATAACTGTGTTCTTCTTAACCTTAACTTCAACAGGAACGATTTCGTCCTTGAATTTACCCTCAGCCATAGCCTTCTCAGCCTTATTCTGGCTGTTTACAGCGAACTCATCAAGTTCTTCTCTTGTAAGTCCCCACTGCTCGCAGATATTATCTGCTGTCTTAATCATATGATAGTTATTGAATGCATCCCAAAGAGCATCATTAACCATTGTATCAACAAGAGTGCCGTTGTTCATTCTGTAACCAAATCTTGCATTTGGAAGTGCGAACGGTGCTCTTGACATACTTTCCATACCACCTGCAACAACGATATCAGCATCTCCTGCTTCAATCATCTGTGCTGCCATATTTACGCAGTTAAGACCTGAACCGCAGACAACGTTAACTGTTACGGCAGTTGTCTCAATCGGAAGTCCTGCTTTGATTGTAGCCTGACGTGCAACGTTCTGTCCAAGTCCTGCCTGAATTACACAACCCATATATACATGGTCAACCTGGTCAGCAGGAACTCCTGCTCTGTTAAGAGCCTCCTTAATAACGATAGCTCCAAGGTCTACAGCAGGAACTGTACTTAAAGCTCCTCCCATTGTACCGATTGCAGTACGGCAAGCACCTGCTAATACGACTTTCTTTGCCATTATTTTTTCCTCCATATAAATAATAGTTCAATTGAGGGCTTTCAAATGATTGTTATTTTTTTGTCATGCCCACTGCCT
>JBGVLM010000058.1:0-45292 GCA_045124255.1 Butyrivibrio sp.
TGTCTGCACCCTTATTATATGCGTTTTATGTGCCGTTTGCAAGGCAAACAGCTTATACCTTGGGGTTGTTGTATGAGATAAAAAAGAATCTCATAGAAATTTTTGAATTTGCATAGAAGCAAAAGACAAAATATAAATGTAAAGATATTATATAAATGATATAATTGCATGTCAAGAATTTTGCAAAAAAACAAGCTGCCGCAGTCCGGATTATTTACCCGTTCCGCAGCAGCTCCATCTAAAAAATTATTTAATTATTCCTCAACCGGTTCATCCTTAACATTTTCATATGCTTCGAGAATCTGTCTCTGGATTCTGTCCCTTGTTCCGGAATTAATAGGATGTGCAATATCTCTGTATTCCCCATCAAGTGATTTCTTACTTGGCATTGCAATGAATAATCCCTTCTCACCCTCAATTACCTTGATATCATGAATTACAAATTCATCATCAATTGTAATCGAAACAATCGCCTTCATCTTTCCTTCTTTTGCTACCTTACGTACTCTTACGTCTGTAATCTGCATCTGTAAAACCCCTTCCTAATTAATTATGTTTGTACTACCCATATTACATCAAACTAAATCTGTCATTCTTCTCTAAAACTATTCTTATGTCACCCGGACTGCCAATATATTCCGTATTCGGTCTTATTGTGTCCCTGCTCTCAACGATACAGTTCTCAAGATGTGTATTATCTCCGATATGAACATCATTAAGAATAACGCAATTTTTAATTGTACAATTATTTCCGATATATACCTTCTTAAAAATAACGGAATCCTTTACACATCCATTAACTATACATCCGCTGGCAATAAGACTGTTCTTGACATCTGCTCCCGGATTATATTTAGCAGGTGCAAGGTCGTCCACCTTAGTATAGATATCTGAATACTGTTTAAAAAAGAAATTTCTGACATCTCTGTTAAGGAAATCCATATTGGTCTTAAAGTAAGATTCAACCGTAGCAATGTTACTCCAGTATGTATCAAGCTTGTAGCCATAGATTCTCTTAATGTTCTTGTAACGGATTAAAATATCCTTAACAAAGTCATATCTGTCCTCTTCATTAGCCTTCTGAATCAACTCAATCAACAATCTTCTTCTGATTACATAAATACCTGTTGATACAGTACTAATCTGGGTCTCTACCGGTTTCTCCTCAAAATCGGTAATTCTCTTATCATCTGCAAGACTTACTACACCAAAACGTCTTGCGTCATCAGCATTGTCAATATCTTTGACAACAACCGTAATATCTGCCTTCTTCTCAATATGATATTCAAGCACCTTATTGTAATCCAGCTTGTACACTCCGTCTCCGGAAGCAATTACAACATAAGGTTCATGACTATTTCTCAAAAAAGAAATATTCTGATAGAGTGCGTCTGCCGTACCCCTGTACCAGACACTCTGTTCAGATGTAATTGTCGGATTAAAAACAAATAATCCTCCCTGTTTTCTTGCGAAATCCCACCATTTTGATGAACTTAAATGTTCATTAAGCGACCTTGCATTATACTGTGTTATAACTGCAACCTTACCAATGTGGGAATTAGTCATATTACTTAATGCAAAATCAATTGTTCGATAACTTCCAGCCATAGGCATTGCTGCAATCGCTCTCTTATTGGAAAGCTCACGCATCTGTCTGTTGTTACCGCCTGCTAAAATCACACCAATCGCTCTCATCTGTTATCACCTGCCTTAATAATATATCCGCCGCTTGCGAGCTTGTTGTCATGGTAATCAGAAGCTTCTGTTATACCTGATATTGCTGTATTTTTACCGATTTCAACATTGGCAGGTATATAAGAATTCTCTCCAATTGTTACGATATCTGCTGCATAAACCCTAGGGTCCAGTTCACTCGGTGCATAATCTCCTACACCAAGAACCGAATTCTCTCCAATCTCTACATTCTCCGCAATTATGGATTTGTAAATTCTTGTATTTTTATGTATTGTTGAGTTCTGCATTACAATTGAATTCTCAATATATGCACCCTCCTCAATAACTACACCCTCACCGATAACCGAATTCTTAACTACACCATAAATTTCACAGTCCTCGCCGATTATGCTTCTCTCAATATAAGCGTCCGCTGAAACATACTGTGGCGGAAGTGCATCCGCTTTGGTGTAAATCTTCCATAATTCTTCATAGAGATTAAACTCAGGAACAATGCTGATTAATTCCATATTAGCTTCCCAATATGAGCTTAAGGTTCCAACATCCTTCCAGTATCCGTTGTACTCATAAGCAAACATTCTGCAGCCCTTCTCAAAACAGTACGGAATGATATGCTTACCAAAATCACAGCCCTTCTGGTCCTTCATCTTCACCAGGGCTTCCTTAAGAGTCTTCCAGCTGAAAATATAAATTCCCATTGAAGCAAGATTACTGCGAGGATTAGCCGGTTTCTCCTCAAATTCTGTTATACGGTTGTCCCCATCCGTAATAAGAATACCAAATCTGTTTGCTTCCTCAATAGGTACAGGCATTGCTGCAATAGTAACGTCTGCATTGCTTGCCTTATGATAATCAAGCATTATCTCATAATCCATCTTATAGATATGGTCGCCTGATAATATAAGTACATAATCCGGATTGTACAAATCAATATAATCGATATTCTGATAAATGGCATTTGCTGTACCCGTATACCATTCACTGCTTGTACTTCTCTCGTATGGCGGCAAAACGGTAACACCACCTACATTACGGTCAAGATCCCAGGGAATACCAATTCCAATATGTGTATTCAGTCTTAATGGCTGATACTGAGTAAGAACACCGACTGTATCAATTCCGGAATTAATACAGTTACTCAGAGGGAAGTCGATAATTCGGTATTTACCACCAAATGCGACCGCCGGTTTTGCAACTTTCGAAGTAAGAACACCAAGTCTGCTGCCCTGACCTCCAGCCAGTAACATGGCTATCATTTCTTTTTTGACCATTTTAAATCACCTCAAGTATATAATATTTAGTATACCGTTTCTATAGTACTCTTATCGTATCATATTTTGAGAAATAATTAAAGTAATAAAAGCAATTTATCAAAAAATTTCTATATTTTTGATAAATTTTCCATAAATTTTTTACTTACTTTACTTTTATCAAAAACGTGGTATAAAATATAGTATAGATTATTTTGATTGGAGATTATCCTTAATGTATAAAATAGACTTTAATAACCCGGTTCACATACACTTTATCGGAATAGGAGGCATCAGCATGAGCGGTCTCGCCGATATTCTTTTTTCCAAAGGCTTCACTGTTTCCGGTTCCGACGCCAGAGAATCAGAGTTAACAATTTCACTCCGCAACAAGGGCATGACCATCAATATCGGTCAGCAGGCCTCAAATATTACCGATGATATTGATGTTGTTGTTTACACAGCCGCAATTCATCCTGACAATCCTGAATACAAAGAGGCGGCAGACCGAAGCATTCCAATGCTTACAAGGGCGGAACTGCTCGGCGAGATTATGGCTAATTACGAGGTTGCAATCGGTGTTTCCGGAACACACGGAAAGACCACGACCACCTCAATGCTTGCTGATATTATGCTGGCTGCTGACCTTGACCCTACCATTACCGTCGGAGGAATACTTCCTTCCATTAATGGCAACCTCAGGATGGGCAATTCCGGCAATTTCATTACGGAGGCATGTGAGTATACCAACAGTTTCCTTTCTTTTGCACCGACAATTGAAGTTATACTTAATATAGAAGAGGACCATTTGGATTTCTTCAAGGATTTGGATGATATTCGAAATTCTTTCAGAAAATATGTAAATCTTCTTCCTGAAAACGGACTGCTTGTTATCAACGGCGACATTCCTGATGTGGATTATATTTTTGAGGAAGCCAAGTGTCCGATTGTCACAGTCGGAACCAACGCTTCATGTCTGTACACCGCCAAAGACATTACTCATAATGACGATGGCTGCTATTCATATACGCTTGTATGTGACAGCAGGGATATTACAAAGGTTACTTTGGGTGTTACCGGAATTCACAATGTATACAACAGTCTTGCTGCTTTTGCCGTTGCAGACGCACTGCAGATTGATACTGAAGTTACAGCCTGTGCACTTGCCGCTTTCAGCGGTGCAAACCGCCGTTTCCAGAAAAAAGGCGGATTAAACGGCTTTACGATTATTGATGATTATGCACATCATCCTGCGGAGATTAATGCAACTCTTAAGGTTGCCAATGAATGCCGGCATAACAGGGTAATCTGTATTTTCCAGCCGCATACCTATACAAGAACAAATGCTTTTCTTAAGGATTTTGCAAAAGCCTTAAGTCATGCTGACCAGGTTATACTTACTGACATTTTTGCAGCAAGGGAACAGAACACAATCGGAATTTCCTCCCTTGATTTAAAAAGAGAGATTGATGCTCTCGGTACTCCATGCATTTACGAGCCTGATTTTGCAGAGATTGAAAAGCTTGTGCTTTCAATTGCAGAAAAAGACGATTTGGTTATCACAATGGGTGCCGGAGATGTAGTAAAAATAGGAGAATCCTTACTGAAAAATCAGTAATTTTTTCCACAATTTCCACAGTTTCCACAACTTTTTGCAAAGTGAAACTTTCGTATTCTCTTTTTAAATTTGCTGTGCTATAATCAAAGTCCACGCAACAATAAGATTACGAAGGGAGCCCTTATGAAGGAACTGGTTCTATCCTCTGCAAAAGTTAATACTGAAACTATGGTTTCCAATTTTTTTATCGATAAATACATGAGGGACGCCAATGGTGAATTCGTTAAGGTATACCTTTGTCTTCTGAGATGCATGGGGATTCCCGGAATAACACTGAGCGGAATTGCTGACCGTCTGAATCTTACAGAGAAAGACGTTATACGCGCCCTCAAATACTGGGACAAGCAGAAGGTTCTTTCCGTTACCTTTGCTTCTCCGACTGAACCGGAATCAATTATTTTTCTTCCTCTGTGCGAATCAGAGCAGGCAGCAATTGAACAGTCGGCAGCAACGGCTGAGATTCCTTCCGAGGTTAGTGCTTCTGAAGATGAACCGGCTTCAAAGAATCCGGTTAAGACTTCTTATTCTCCGGCACAGCTTAGAAGATTTAAGGAGCAGGAGGACGTCAAGGAATTACTGTTCATTGTTGAACAATATGTAGGTAAAACGCTTACAGGTGCGGATATCAATTCTGTTCTGTACATATATAACGACCTGCATTTTTCCATTGATTTAATAGAGTATCTTGTTGAATATTGTGTAACCAACAAGTATACCAGTTTACGATATATTGAGAAGCTTGCCATCGCATGGCATGAGCAGGGAATTGCATCCGTTAATGATGCCAAGAACTCTGCCGTTATCCGCAATAAACGTACCATGGCCGTAAGCAAGGCTTTTGGCTTCGGAGACAGAACCCTTACTCCGATTGAAATGGAATTTATCGACCGCTGGTACGATGATTTCGGATTTGACACCGAATTAATAGTTGCTGCATGTCAGCGGACCATTCTCGCAATGGGCAAGCCTAATTTTAATTATGCCAACAAAATTCTTTCCGGATGGAAGGAATCAAACATACATACTTTAGATGACATTAAATCATCCGATAACAGCTTTAGGGCTAAAATAACCGTACCGGTCGGCACCAGGCCTGCACCGGTAAAGGCAACCAACAAGTTTAATAATTTCTCCCAACGTTCATATGATTTTGAGCAGATGGAGAAGAATCTGATAAGTAACAACCGATAGAGAGGAGATATTATTTTGGCACTTACCAATTCCCAGTATGAAGCTATAATGAGAGAATATGGAACCAGACAGACCATTGCCAGACATCGCCTTAACGAGCGTACTAATGAAGTCTATCGTACCGTGCCGGAATATAAGACTCTTCTGGACAGAATCAGTATTCTGTCAGTTGACGCAGCCAAGATTGCACTGTCAGGTGATTCAAATGCACTTGTTAACCTTAGAACGGATATTTCCGCAATTGAGAAAAGGCTGACACAGCTTCTTACTTTAAACGGATTTCCTCCGGACTATCTCATGCCGCAGTACACCTGTCCTCATTGCAGGGACACCGGTTATATTAATAATGAGAAATGCCATTGTTTTGTACAGGCTTCCATTAATCTGCTGTACAAGCAGTCCAATCTTGAGGAAATATTGAAATCAGAGAATTTTGATACTTTTACCCTTAAATACTACTCTAATGACATAGCCGATTCCCTTACGGGTCTTACACCTTATGTGAACGCACAGAAGGTATACGATATCTGTAAGAAATATGTTGACCGCTTTCCATGCGGAGAGAATATTTTGTTCTACGGTGACACCGGCGTCGGAAAGACTTTTCTGTCAAACTGCATTGCAAAGGCTTTACTTGATAAAGCTAACAGTGTATTATATATGTCTGCAGTCGATTTTTTTGATTGTATGTCATCACAGAATGATAATGATAATCTGTCAGGTATAGACGCTCCTTCAATGGAGGAACAGCTTTTTACCTGTGATTTATTAATCATAGATGACCTTGGAACAGAGTTAGTCAATTCATATACCAACTCACGTTTATTCCATTGTCTCAACAACAGACTTCAGAATAATTTATCGACCATAATTTCCACCAATCTGACATTACAGGAGCTTATGGCAACCTATTCTGAACGTATTTTTTCACGAATATCCAGCTCCTTTACGCTTCTTAAGCTGTATGGAGATGATATTAGATTATTAAAAAAATAATTTTATCTACGGAGGAAAACAATTATGCAGCTTCAAGGGCACGAGCTGGAGACAATTCCAGTAGGATCACTTGGTTTAATTACTTTAAGAGGTTGTGAGAATCTCGGCAACAAGATTAATGACTACATTGTTGACTGGAGAACAGAAAGAGACAACGAGCACAAGTCTACAATCGCTTTCGCAGGATACCAGAGGGATAACTACATTGTAAAGACAAGCGTTCCTCGTTTTGGTTCAGGAGAAGCAAAGGGTACAATTAACGAATCTGTCAGAGGATATGATTTATATCTTTTGGTAGATGTATGTAACCACAGTCTTACTTATTCTGTATGCGGCCAGGTTAATCATATGTCACCGGATGACCATTATCAGGACCTTAAGAGAATTATTGCTGCCGTTGAAGGTAAAGCAAGAAGAATCACTGTTATTATGCCTTTCTTATATGAAGGAAGACAGCATAAGAGAAGCAGCCGTGAATCACTTGACTGTGCTCTTGCACTTCAGGAATTAGTTAACATGGGTGTAGATAACATCATTACCTTTGACGCACATGACCCACGTGTACAGAATGCTATTCCGCTTAATGGTTTTGAGACAGTTCAGCCTGCATATCAGTTCATCAAATCACTTCTTCATAGTGTTGATGACCTTCAGATTGACAGCGACCATATGATGATTATCAGCCCTGATGAGGGTGCCATGGGTCGTGCAGTATACTACTCAAACGTACTCGGTCTTGATATGGGTATGTTCTACAAGCGCCGCGATTATTCAAGAATCGTTGACGGACGTAACCCAATTGTTGCCCATGAGTTCCTCGGAACAGATGTCGAGGGCAAGGATGTATTTATCATTGATGATATGATTTCTTCAGGTGAAAGCATGCTTGATGTTGCCAAAGAATTAAAGGCCAGAAAAGCCAGAAGAATCTTCCTTGCTGCTACTTTTGGTCTCTTCACAAATGGTATGGAGAAATTCGACCGTGCTTATGCAGAAGGATTATTTGATAAAGTATTAACTACTAACCTTGTATACCAGACACCGGAGCTTCTTAACAGAGAATATTATATCAACGTAGATATGAGCAAATATATTGCACTTCTTATTGACACACTTAACCATGACGCTTCCATCAGCGGATTATTAAATCCTGTTGACAGAATTAACAAATGTGTTAACGAATATAAGGAAAACCATAAATAAAGCAGCTGCTTAACAGCTTCTACTCAAAACTCCCCCAAAATCAGACATTAACAATGTCTCTTTTGGGGGAGTTTTATTAATATAGCAAAGGAACTGAATTTACTTAGGAGCGTCCTTATCGCCCATTCCGCTTACATCATAATTCTTATCGCCGTCTCCTATATTCAGCTCATTATCATCAAAGCCCGGATGCGTTTCCTTCTCAGTGGTGGTCTCCTCTTCGGATTCCGTTCCATCCAGAATCTCTGTTGATGTTCCTTCGTAATTAGGAAAATTCTTTTTCGTAAGTCCCTTATGTATTTCATACATATAGGTTTTCCATATATTTAACGGATAGCTTCCACCGGTCAGACCATCAACAGTCCTTGGCATATCACATCCAACCCATACTGCAGTTGTATAATATCTGGAATATCCGCAGAGCCAGCCATCTTTATTATCATTAGTTGTTCCAGACTTGGCAGCAACAATTGCATTATCAAGCTTGGCATTAACAAGCAAGCCCTTGTTAACACCATACTCCATCATCTTCGTAACCATGCGTGAAGACTGAGTATCATAAACAGAAACCTCAGTATCAAAATTATCCACGATAGTCTCGCTCTTGGAATTAGTTATTTTCATAACACAGGTCGGCTCACGATATACACCGTCATTCTCAAGTGCCGCATATGCCGCTGCCATTTCAAGTGTTGTAACACCATATGTAAAACCACCGATACTGTTTTCGACCTTCTCATCATCCATATAGATATTTTTAAAATTCATACGATGAAGGAATTCCATTGCATACTCAGGTGTCATATTCTCCATCAGCTTCCACGCAACTACATTTGAAGACATCGCCAATGCCTGTGTAAGGGTTATATCGCCCCTGTATTCATTTTCGAAATTCTCCGGACCGCTTGCAATTGGCGTGTCACTGATTAATTCATCAGGTGTATGCCCCAGTGCAAGATAAGGTGCATATACAAGAATCGGTTTAATCGCACTTCCCGGCTGTCTGAAGCTCTGATATGCCCTGTTAAGAGTATAGCCGTCATATTCCTGCTCCCTGCCGCCGACAATTGCAACAACAAATCCGTTGCTGTTATCTATACAGGTCGCAGCACCCTGAAGGCAGTATATACCCTCATCATTAGTCTCAGTAAAATATTTCAACTGTTCATTCACAGCCTGCTGAAGCAGAAGCTGCTTATCCATATCAATCGAAGTATAAATTCTGTATCCTCCGGTAAAAAGTCTGGTCTGATATTTTGTGTACTCCTGGTCATATAATGCCTGATAATTCTCTCTTGCCTCATCATCATCAAACTGATACTGGAATACAAAACCGTTAGCTTCCATCAATGACCTTGCTGCACAATAGAAAACAAAGGTCTCAACGTAGTTGGTATAGCTCTGGTCATCAGTTTCCAATACGATTTTCTCCTCCAGAGCAGCATAATACTCAAGGCTTGAAATGCTTCCGTTCGCATACAGCTGTTTAAGGATAAAATCGCGTCTTTCAACAGCTGTATCATATTTGGTAATTGGGTCAAATCTTGACGGATTCTTTGGGATTCCGGCGAGAAATACAAGCTGTGACAGGCTCAATTCACCGACATCTTTATTAAAATAACCCTCTGCCGCTGCCTGAATTCCGTAATACTGATTACCATAATAAATATTATTAATATAGAATTCCAAAATCTCTGTTTTGGAAAACTGTTCCTCAAGATTAACCGCAATAAACATTTCCGTAATCTTACGTTCCCAGTTAACATCATTCGTAAGGAATACGTTTTTCGCAAGCTGCTGTGTAATTGTGCTTGCGCCTTCTACAATTGTCTCATTACGCATATTGGCAAGATAAGCTCTGACAATTGCAGAGAAATCAATACCTCTGTGAGAATAGAAATCCTGGTCCTCAATCGTAACAAATGCCGTTTTGAGAATCGACGGAATATCCTTATCTTCTACATAATACAGCTCCTTGCTTCCGCTGATTGATGTAATTTCATTGCCATAAACATCATACACTATGCTGGCTTCAATCTGACGAAAAGTATCCTCAGTAATATTAGCAGTAATTGCGTCAGCATTTTTCTTAAGTTTGGAAATACTGCCTATAAAAACGCCCGCAACAATTCCGACTACTCCCACTACGAAAATAGCCGCCAGAATTAATATTTTCTTAACTATGCTTCCCTTTTTTTTGACCTTTGCCATATACCCGGCTCCTTAATCTAGTAAGTAATTAAAATGTTACCATATATTGATATTACACTTTCAAACTCAGTTTTGGAATAGTTTTTATGAATTCCTTCAACAAAATTATATGTTTGTATTGATTTTGAGTTGTAACCATATATCAGTTCATAATCGTTATCGCCCGTCTGTGCAATAACCGGATGTCCCTTACCGACATAATATAATGCCAGCTCTGCAGAACAACCTGTCAAATCATAGACATGACCTGCTGCTGCATTAATACAGTCAATTGCTGAATATCCATTCTCATACAGTTTTGCGGCACTAAGCTTACTTCCCGTTATGTTCATTATAACTTCCGTTGCTGCCACCAAAGGCTGCTCACTCACGGTCAGAAGTTCCTGTGCTATTTCTATTTTATGACTGGTCGGCTTATAACGGTTCCATATAGTATGGGCATTATAATCAACCACGACTCCGCCGCTGTTCTGTGCCGCAGTTACTGCAGCCGAAACATTCTGATTAATCTCATACAATCCGCCAAAACCGTAGGAATAGTAAAATTCATTTCCCTGCTTATAAACCTCACTTATGAGTACGGTACTATCGGATGAAAAAACATATCTGCCTGTATTGACGGCCGCATTACTGTTGCCGGTAGCCACAAGAGCAATATACTGCTCCTTCTGGCGGAACTCCGTAGCTCTTGTCACGACCTCCATCACGGATGATGTATCCTTATAATTACTGAGAATGGAATCGTCGGAAAGCTTTATAAGCTCACCGTCTTCATTATATCCCATTCTTTCAAAGGATATCTGTGCTTCCTTAAAGAGTGCCGAGGTATAGAAAACATTATCCTCAGAATAAGCCCTTACTTTATTGCCCTCACTGTCAATTATTACAATCCTGTGCATTAAAGTAATGTCAGCTCCAACAGGAGTTGTAAGCAGCATATCACTGTCCATCTCACCATAAACTATGTTTCCGTCAATATAGCCCAAATATTTAATATATTCGCCGTCTTTTGCACTGATTGTATTTATAACACCGTTTTCAAGATTGAGTATATTGATTTCTCCGCATTTATTTGCGTCACTGCCTGTCTGATATACAAAAATTTTTTCTTCCTGATTCATAGCTGACGAATCAGATAAAATATCATCTGCAACAACCATATATTCTTTTGTCGTACAATCCAGATATATTATTGAATTATTACTGTATATATAAAGAATATTGGCAGCGTTAAAATACGCAAGCTTCTCAACATCCCTTCCGATATTATCCAGAAGGTCCGTTCTCGGAATAAATGCAAGCTCCTCAGTTACTTTCTCTGCTGCGTCATATCTGAAAACAGAAATTCCAAGCTCGCCCTCATGGACGCCCCTGTTCATATACCCATATACAAGAAAATCCACATTACCGTTATTATAAACATTCATAATACGAATGTCATGCTGTGCATATTCCTCACGTACTCCATCTGTTTTATCATTCTCAAAAGAAAAAATTTGGGTAAAATTATTTTTCACTGCAGAAAACTCCCACAGATTTCCGCCATCAGCAAATACTGAAATATTACCATTGGAGCTGTTCTTCATATTAACTTCATCCGAGCTTCTTATGCCAAGATAAATCTCGCCCCTGCCCGATATTCCCTTATCAGGATCAAAAATCTGGTCCATCCACCTGTCAAAATTATATACATAGGTAGTTGTCTCATCAGGCTGGTATATTCTGTAAAATTCCTTTATATCGTATTCAAATTTACCGCTGTCATCAGCTGTTTTCGCCTTATATGTAACAGAGATTGACGCCCTCTCCTCATCCATCTCCGTTATTGTAAAATATCTGTCTGTCAGCAGCTCCGGCTCAAGGTCTGCAAAACCGACCTGAGACAGCTTACAGTGGATATTCACTCTTCCTAAATTGGTATTATCCTCTGAGGAATCCGGTTCAAGCTTGGCAAGTACATTTCTAAGAGTCTCGTCCCTGCGTGTATTCTCCGAAAAGTCCTCAACATATTTAAGTTTTCTGTCTGTATCAGGACTGTCAAGCTTAATCATTCTGGTATAATAGGCTACCTCGCCGTATTTCTCAGTGTTAAGTATTATTTTTAATAAATACTCCTCACCTGTCTCCAGAAGATTTTTAAACTGAAAATCAGCTATAATTACTCCGTTCATGCCGGAATAATCGGATACACTGTTTCTCTCTATAAGCGTTTCCAAATCAGTAGTACTGACCTCATACGATATTCCAGATACTGCACAGCCATACTGCCTGACTGAAATAATCAGTTCACGGTCACTTCCGATTGGCGTGAGCGCATCATGAATCAACAGCTCATTAACCTCACCCGTGTATCCGTGAAGATAATTATATTGTATACCATTTTCAGTTGTCATATATATAACCGGCAGACCCGCAGCCGACATTGATGTAGTGTCGGTATGGTATACAGTCTTACCAATTGTAAAAATATATGTCAGTACTGCAGCAGCAACAAAAACAATTGCATATACCACAGCCTTAATCTTCATACTTCTCAACTAACTGTTCCTCGCATATTTTCTCATGCTTATATTTTACAACGGATTTACTTAGTAATCAAGATTGTTAAACGGAGTAGATAAATATATTACTGTTCTGTTGTTCACTTCATCATACTCCTCAGCAATATTTATATTAACCTTCTGACCTGCACAGACTATGCTTTCGTCAATCATATCCGAATATGCATAGATTGTAAACAAGTCACTTTCCCTGTTTTCTGTTTTAATATCCGCATCAAGTGCTTTTAACATGGAATCCGCAAGCTTATTTTTCTCTTCATAATTAAGAGCGCCTTTAACAGAGCCTTTTAAATTAATCATAACCCTTCCGTCTATTTCCTGGGCATTGAAAATATCGGCAAGAAGCTCCTTATAGCTTGCCGCACAGGCATAATTTCCCTTTAAATCCATATCTATTTCAATATATTGTGTTGTCTCATAATATGTTCCGTAATCATCTGTACGTGTAATAAGCCTAATATTTGTATCGGCATTTTTGGATTTTTTCGTCAATGTTTTTTCTGTGTTTTCACCATTTTCACTTTGCTCAAAATAATATGGCTCCTCAATTCCGATACCTGCAGCGAGTTCTTTAAGAATTTTTTCCTTTTCATCTTCCGTAAGATGGGTTATCCCGTATTCTCCAAATGCAGTTACCTGTGCATTGACCTCCTCTAAATCAAAGCTGTTAAATACCTCTGCCACGTTAGTATTTTCCGACGCCCCGCTGCTTATCAGCCTTCCTGCCAGTAATAACCATATTATAAGTGCTGTTACAATTCCTGCCTTCTGCATAAAAACACCTCCCAAATGTATTCTTATCTCTAAGGATTACCATTTTGGAGGTGTTTAAACATTATTTTTTAAGACTGATTCGGGTAAGGGATTTCTTAAGTGCAATTTCTGCTCTCTGAATATCAAGCTCTGCTTCCTTACCGTCAAGTCTGCGCTCTGCACGGATTCTTGCTTCTTCGGCACGTTTCAAATCAATTTCATCCGGCCATTCAGCAATCTCTGCAAGTATCATTATTTTATCCTGTGTGATTTTTGCAAATCCTTCATGGACTGCCGCCTGTTTCTCGCTTCCGTCCTCTTCATGGATTGTCATAATTCCTGATGAAAGAACCGTTGCAAGAGGAACATGTTCAGGATATACACCTATATATCCCTCGGTAGTATTGAATTCCACCATTGTCGCATTTCCATGATAAAAGGTTCTGTCAGGACACATCACTTCTAATTCTAAAACTTTATCTGCCATGAGACGCCTCCCTGCTTATTTGCATTTTGCAAGAACATCTTCTATACTTCCGCAGTTTAAGAAATAGCTCTCAGGAATATCATCATATTTGCCCTCAAGGATTTCCCTGAATCCCTGAATTGTCTCGCTGACAGGAACATAACGTCCTTCAAGGCCTGTAAACTGTGTTGCTACGAAGAATGGCTGTGAAAGGAATCTCTGTACCTTTCTTGCTCTTGCAACAACAATCTTATCATCCTCTGAAAGCTCATCCATACCGAGAATTGCAATAATATCCTGTAATTCTTTATATTTCTGAAGAATTTCCTGTACTCCTCTGGCTACCTTATAATGCTCCTCACCTACGATACGAGGGTCAAGAATTCTTGAAGAAGAACCAAGAGGGTCAACCGCAGGATAGATACCAAGCTCTACAATTGAACGGTCCAATACGGTTGTTGCATCCAAATGGGCAAAGGTTGTTGCCGGAGCCGGGTCTGTTAAATCGTCTGCAGGTACATAAACAGCCTGAACGGAAGTAATGGAACCATTCTTAGTTGAAGTGATTCGCTCCTGTAAAGCACCCATTTCAGTCTGTAATGTAGGCTGATAACCTACTGCAGAAGGCATACGTCCGAGAAGTGCTGAAACCTCTGAACCTGCCTGTGTAAAACGGAAAATATTATCAATGAACAGAAGCACGTCCTTACCACCCTGGTCACGGAAATACTCTGCCATTGTAAGTCCTGTAAGACCAACTCTCATTCTCGCTCCAGGCGGTTCGTTCATCTGTCCGAATACCATCGTTGTCTTATTAATTACTCCTGATTCCTGCATTTCGTGGTAAAGGTCGTTTCCCTCACGGGTACGCTCGCCTACACCTGTAAATACGGAATATCCGCCATGCTCTGTGGCAATGTTACGGATTAACTCCTGAATAAGAACGGTTTTACCTACACCGGCACCACCGAAAAGACCAATCTTACCACCCTTCTGATATGGGCAGAGAAGGTCAACTACCTTAATACCGGTTTCGAGAATCTCGGTAGAGGTTGACTGCTCTTCAAAAGCAGGTGCTTTTCTGTGGATTGGTAAATAAGTGTCCGTTTCAGGAGCCGGTTTATTGTCAATGGCATCACCAAGTACATTGAAAATTCTTCCCAATGTATTCTCTCCAACCGGAACAGTGATTGGCGCACCTGTTGAAACAGCGTCCATTCCTCTGACTAAACCATCGGTTGGTCCCATGGCGATACATCTTACGGTATCATCTCCAAGGTGCTGTGCGACCTCTACGGTTAAGCTCTCACCATTGTCTCTGGTAATCTTAATCGCAGTATTAATTTCAGGAAGTACGCCCTCACTGAATTTAATATCCAAAACGGCACCTATAATCTGAGTGATTTTACCTATTATATTGTCAGCCATTATTTCACTCCTTCTATCCGCTATTATGCGGATTTATGTTTTTGGGAGCTGCAATCAATACTTATTACGATATTGCATTAGCTCCGGCTATAATTTCTGTTAATTCCTGTGTAATAGCACCCTGACGGGCTCTGTTATACATAAGTGACAGTTCGCTAATCATCTCTTCAGCATTGCTTGTCGCATTATCCATTGCGGTCATCCTTGCACCGTTTTCGCTTGCAACAGCTTCCATTAATGCACCATATAAAAGGCTGTTCATATACTTTGGAATAATAATATTCAAAGTCTCGTCCTCTTCCGGCTCATAGTTCATGAGAGCATGGCTCTCATCATTCTGCTCCTCTTTAAAATCTTCCCTATTAATCGGAAGCAGCTTGATAAATTTAGGTTCATGGACAACTGTGTTCTTAAAGCTTGTATATGCAAGATATATCTCACCTATTTCACCGGCTTCAAAGGCTCTGAGCACTTCTCTGCCGATTTCCATTGCGTCCGAATACATCGGTTCATTAATAACCTCTGAATAATCCCTGGCAATTTCATAACCTCTTCTGGCAAGGTAATCACGGCCCTTAATTCCGACAGCATATATCAATGCGTCCTCCTTAGAGATGCCGCTTCCCGTAACAAGCTTGGTTACATTGGAGTTATATCCTCCTGCCAGACCTCTGTTAGCTGTAATTACAATGATTGCTTTTCTGTTTGTATCTCCTGCCTTCATATAGCGGTGTTCTATGTTGCCGCTTCCTGCAAGCATTGAGATAACGGTATTATACATGGCGTTAAAATACGGTCTTGCATTCTCAGCCTTGCTTCTTGCTTTCTGAAGCTTAACTGTCGCAACCAGTTTCATTGCCTTAGTAATCTGGCCCGTGCTTTGAATGCTTTCTTTACGCCTTTTTATGTCTTTCATTGAAGCCATAAATAACTCACCTCATTGCAATCATTATTTAAACTCTGCCTTAAATTCATTAACGGCTTTAACCAAAGCTTCCTCAAGCTCTGCCGAAAGCTCCTTGCTCTCTTTAATTCCGGCTGGAATTTCAGGATACTTGGTATCGATAAAATCAAATAATTCTCTTTCGAAATCCGCAACGCGTTCAACTGCAATATCCAAAAGCATTTTTCTGGTTGCCGCATAGATAATGATAACCTGATATTCAACCGGCATCGGCTTATACTGTGGCTGCTTAAGAATCTCTTTAAGTCTCTCGCCCTGTGCAAGCTTCTCCTTGGTATCTGAGTCAAGTTCTGAACCAAACTGTGAGAATGCTGCAAGTTCACGATACTGTGCCAAATCCACACGGATAGGAGCCGCAATTTTCTTAATAGCCTTAATCTGCGCAGCACCACCTACACGTGATACGGAAAGTCCCGCATTAACCGCAGGTCTGAAGCCTGAGTTAAACATCTCCGTCTCAAGGTAAATCTGACCATCCGTAATTGAAATTACGTTGGTAGGAATGTATGCTGATACGTCACCTGCCTGTGTTTCAATAATAGGCAGTGCAGTAAGTGAACCTCCGCCCAATTCATCGGAAAGTCTGGCTGCTCTTTCAAGCAGTCTTGAATGGAGATAGAATACATCTCCCGGATAAGCCTCACGTCCCGGTGGTCTCTTCAACAGAAGTGATAATGTACGGTATGCGGCAGCATGCTTACTTAAGTCGTCATATACAACTAATACATCCTCGCCTCTTTCCATCCATTCTTCACCCATCGCACATCCTGAATAAGGAGCAATATACTGCAAAGGAGCAAGCTCACTTGCAGTTGAAGCAACTACGGTTGTATATGACATTGCACCATATTCCGTAAGAGTCTGTACAATAGACGCTACGGTAGAAGCCTTCTGTCCGATAGCAACGTAAATACAATGTACTCCCTGATTCTTCTGATTGATAATTGTATCAATTGCAATGGCAGTCTTACCTGTCTGTCTGTCACCGATAATAAGCTCACGCTGACCTCTTCCGATAGGAACCATTGCGTCAATTGCTTTAATACCTGTCTGTAATGGTGTATCTACTGATTTTCTTGAAATTACACCGGAGGCAACTCTTTCGATTTGACGGTATTTATCTGTTGTAATAGGTCCCTTGCCGTCAATAGGCTGTCCGAGTGCATTAACAACTCGTCCTGTAAGAGCATCTCCTACCGGCACCTCTACAACTCGACCCGTAGTCTTAACAGTATCTCCTTCACTGACACTCTTTGCATCACCGAGAAGAACCGCACCAACGTTATCCTCTTCAAGGTTGAGAATCATTCCGTAAACTTCACCCGGAAATTCCAAAAGCTCACCCTGCATGGCCTTTTCAAGACCATGGATACGTGCAATACCGTCTGCCACCTGAATGACCGTACCTACCGAAGCAACATCTAATTCTGTCTTATATTTCATGATTTGCTCTTTAATAACCGAGCTAATCTCTTCCGGTCTTAAATTCATAGGGCTTGTGCACCTTCTTTCTAACTATACGTTAATTTTATTTAACTCGCGAGATAATTCGCTTAATTTTGTCCTGATACTGCTGTCCACAATTCTATTGCCGATTCTGATAACCATTCCGCCAATCAGACTTTCATCAACAGCATATATCATCTCAAATTCCCTGTAATCCGTTGTATCCAGAAGTCTCTTCTTCACCTTTGCCTTAGAAGCCTCTGAAAGCGGCATAGGTGTTGTAACATAGGCTCTTCCTATTCTCTTATATTCCCTTACCTTATCGGTAAAATAATTAAGAATATCTGACAGTTCCTTCGAACGGTCTTTATTAATAACCGTCACCATCAAGCCTAAAAGCTCTTTGGATACAAATTTGTTAAAAATATTTTCGATTGTTTTTATTTTCTCAATCTTATCAATCTTAGGATGATTCAAGAAACCTATAAGGTCAGGGTTGTCGCCAAGGGCTGTTAACACGGCGTTTGTTTCCTCAAATAAGGAATCAACTGCCTTCTGCTCAATGGCAACATCAAATAATGCATCACCATAAGTAGCAGCTACTAATTTTGCCATGTTTTATCACCCATTTCATTCAACGTTTCATCAACTAAGGACTCCTGAATGCTTGTGTCAATTGAAGCTGACACGACCTTGCCTGCCATTATTGATGCTACTGCAATCATTTCTTTCTTCATGTCATCAGCTGCTCTCTTCTTCTCAAGCTCAGCCTCTGCATTCGCTCTTTCTATAATTCTGGCAGCTTCCGTCCTGGCTTCATCCACAATCTGCTCTTCTCTTGACAAGGCCTTTTTGCGTGCATCGGAAAGTATCCGGTCAGCTTCCTTGTCTGCATTTTTGATTTTGTCATCATACTCACTCTTAAGAAGTGCAGCCTCTTCCTTGCTCTTCTTGGCATTCTCCAAATCTGATTCTATTAATTCCTGTCTCTTCTTGAGCATGTCTCTTACAGGATTAAACAGCAAATAAGATGCCAGAAGGAATAATATAAAAATATTTATCGCCAGGATTATCGCATCATGCAACAGCTGCGGGTCCAGGTCGAATATTCTTTGTAAGCCTTCCAAGTCAGTGCCTCCCTTCTGTTATTATTCCTAATCCCCGGCAAATTAAAGCTTACCGATAAGTGGGTTGGCAAATAACAGAATGATTGCAACAGCAAATCCGTAAAGACCTGTTGTCTCGGCAACAGCCTGTCCTAAAAGCATGGTAGATGTAATATCGGATTTAGCACCCGGATTACGTCCTACTGCAGCGGCTGCCTGACCTGCTGCATGTCCCTGTCCGATACCAGGTCCGACACCTGCTATCATTGCAAGACCTGCACCAATTGCTGAACATCCTAAAACTAAAGCTTCACTTGTGATTTCCATAACTAAATGTCCTCCTTAAAATAAATTAATCTGAAATCTTATCACTAATATAAACCGTTGTTAACATACAGAATACATATGCCTGTATTACACCGGAGAAAACATCACAGTAAGCGTGAATTACCGATGGAATACCAACTGTTACTGCTGTCGGAAGAAGACCGTAAATAAGTCCCATTAAAATTGTACCCGACATAATATTACCAAAAAGTCGCAACGATAACGACAGTGGCACAGCAACCTCACCAATTAAGTTAATCGGAAAAAGTATTGGATTCGGCTTAAACAATGCTGTTATATGCTGCATTTTATTAGCTTTCAGTCCGTTAAACTGAATCAGCACAAAAGTTATTACGCCTAACGGCAGCGTTACGCCATAATCCGCCGTCGGCGGCCTCAAGCCGAACAATCCCGATATGTTGGCAAAAAGAAGGAACATGAAAACAAGACATATCCAGTTCTTGAATCTTTCTCCCTTCTTACCCATAATTGATGTGACCATGTTGTCCATCATCTGGACAAAGATTTCCAAAATATTCTGCAACGTTCCCGGTTTGTCAGTCGGCTTCACATGTTTTATCTTGTGGTGTCCTACAAAAATTAATATAAGCAGCACAAGCGTTACAATAAACAAACTAACATGTGTAGTGGTAATCCAGAACTCCTGACCAAACAATTCATACTTAAGCAGTCCCTTTATATAAAAGTCGACATCTGCAAGTATCATTCCGGAATGTTGTCCAATCACACTCTCACCTTCTTTGTTTTGTAATTTTTTGTAGAATTCCGGTTAAAATCGGGTTTGCCAAAGCTGAAATTTTCTCACCGAACATGCCGATAAGCATTGTGACAAAATTAGTCCAGCCCGTCATGGCCGTTACAACCAGAATCCCGAGTACGACAAGCATACGGCCTACCGAATTAACCGTAATGTATGCACTCTGATTCTTCTCCATATACATGGAGTGCTGTAAAACTGCGTTCATATGCACCAGTCTGAGAATTGCCACTACAGTTCCCGTTATTAATCCGATTTCTGCACGAAGCTTGTCCTGTGCAATAATCAAAACAGGGATTGTAGCAATAATAAAATACAAAACAGTTCCAAGAATCAGAGTTGTTAAAGTAGATTTCTCCTTCTTCATTGTTTTCCTTCCTCGCCTTCTTTATCCTCTGGGGAAGGCTTTAAAGCATTCTCATCATTATTTGCAGCCGACATTGCAAGCATATATGCATTGCGACCGCCTGCAAGCATTCCCAAAATCATTAACGGAATAGTCCACCATGTTCCGAAGCGTCTGTCAATAAAAACTCCGGCTGCAACACATAATGCAATTGGTGTCATTACACTTATTCCAAGCTGCGTAATGAGGGTAAATGATTTAAAAACGCTTTTTTTGTATTTACTCATTATTCATGCCTCCTACCGGCATAGCGCATATACGCGTATCTACTATATTATAAATTATTTTCAGAAAATTGTCTATGAATTCAAAAATTTTTCTTTTATTTTTATTATATATTACTAATAAAAAAAGATACCCTGAAGTGCTGAAAATATATTTAAACACTTCGGGGTTCTTTCATTAGTATCATCATAAATACTTTTTATTAATTTGTCGCTATCCCTCAATCTTATCTATTCTTCTCTGATGTCTTTCCTCATTGGAAAATTCAGTATCAAGGAAGGTATCTACGATATTCATCGCAAGCTCCTCTGAAACTGCCGAAGCGCCAAGTGCCAGCATATTAGCATTGTTATGCAGTCTGGTCATCTTTGCCAGTTCGGTGCTTGTGCAGAGTGCACACCTTATGCCCTTAACCTTATTAGCGGCAATTGAAATTCCTATACCTGTTGTACAGATTACAATTCCCCTGTCACATTCACCTGTTGAAACAGCCATCGCTGCCGCCCTGCCAAATTCCGGATAATCACATGAATTTTTATCATAGCATCCAAAATCCTTGTACTCCAAACCTCTTTCCTCAAGATGACGGATTACTGCCATCTTTAAATCATAGCCTCCATGGTCTGAACCGATTGAAATCATTTTTCTTCCTCCCCGGCATTCTCTGCCGTTTCCTTTTCTAACATTTCGTATAATTTATTTTCAACCTGTGTAACCCAGGTCTTTAACGATTCAAAAAACAATGTATAAACATCCTGGTCGCCTCCGTACGGGTCAAAAATATCACCGCTGCCGCCTGCAAATTCCATAATCGTATACACATTAAGCGGATGTTCATATTCTTCAAGAATTTTATTTTTCTCATTTCTGTCCATTGTAAGAATCAGCGTATGTTCGTCAAAATCCTCTTCCATAAGTCTTGTGGACGCGCCATTTTCCATAATAATGTCATTTCCGAGCAAAACAGCCCTCGCCTTGGGATTATACGGTTCAGGAAAAAGCACAATAATCCCTCTTGACTCAACCGCCAAATCGGGAATTCTGCTAATGTGCTTCATGATTGCTTCCGCCACCGGACTTCTGCATGAATTATCCATACATACAAATATCAGCTTTTGAAAATCCATCGGACTCCTCCAAATGTTTATTATACATTTATGGTCTTATGACCGGCTGCTTTTTGCAGTCTGTTCATAACAGCCTGTCCAATCCCCTCTTCTGAAAAAGCTTCTGAATAAATCACATCAACATTTCTTGCGTCAAACTCTCTCAACGCCGCAAACAGATGTCTCGCTATCTCTTCTCCGTCGGCGCTGCTGCCAAGACAGATAATCTCACCCTTATCGAAATACTTCCTGTTATCCTGACTTATCATAATTCCTACTTTAAGTCCTTTTTCCGTATCTCTTTGCAGCATTTCCTTCATTGCCGAAACGACCTTATCCCTATTGCCTTTAACAATTGTAAGCTCTGCCTTAGGAGCATAATGTCTGTATTTCATGCCGGGTGCTTTGGGTGCAACGTCCGCTTTAACCCCGCTCATCAATGCCGGGTCAAGCCTTACCTCGCCCACAACCTCTGACAGCATATCCCTGGTTATATATCCCGGTCTTAATATTACCGGAATCCCCTCGGAAAGGTCAACTATTGTTGATTCAAGTCCTATGTCAATCGCACCTGCGTCAATAATCATATCAATTCTTCCGCTCAAGTCCTCGATAACATGCAGACCCGTAGTCGGGCTTGGTCTTCCTGACAGATTTGCACTTGGTGCAGCAATAAAAGTACCTGATTCCGCAATCAGTTTTCTCGCAAGCTCATGCGAAGGAAGTCTTACCGCTACCGTATCAAGGCCGCCCGTAACCGACATTGGCACACGGCTGTTCTTACGGACAATAAGCGTAAGCGGTCCCGGCCAGAACTTATCAGCCAGCTTATATGCCGTTTCGGGAACATCATCACTTACCGCCTTCAAATCCTCCGTCCTGGAAATATGCACAATTAAAGGGTTGTCCGACGGCCTTCCCTTTGCTTCATATATATGGGCTGCCGCCGATTCATCAAACGCATCCCCACCGAGTCCGTAAACGGTTTCCGTTGGAAACGCTACAAGTCCGCCCTTACGGATAATTGCCGCTGCAGCCCTTATAATTCTCTCATTATTCTCTTTATCCTCAGTTATTTGTTCTATAATAGTTTTCATATCCAAATCATTCTAATCATTTGTTTCCAGAAAGTCAAGTACGCCATTTGCAATCGCCTTTGCAAGGCATTGCTGATAGCTGCTGTCAGTTAATTTCTCTGCTTCCGAATAATTACTTAAAAAACCGCACTCTACAATTACTGTCGGGCATGGTGTATGAATCAGCATATAATAACTGTCATTAGCTTTAATCGGGCGGTTATTATCCTCGTCTACAATGCTTATTATCTGTTCCCTTATACAGGAAGCCAATTTCTTACCCTTATCAGAATGGGTATAGTAGAAAACCTGTGCTCCATTCACGGAAGAATCAGTAAAACTGTTCTGATGAATACTTACGACAAGCACTGCCTCATTCTTTGTAATGAATTCACATCTTGCCTTCATATCAGCTGCTTTTTTGTTAGTATCGCTTTCCTGATATAAACCGCCATCAACCGTTCTGGTAAGAAGAACCTTGAGTCCCATAGCCTCCAGCTGGCTTTTCAACTCATTCGCTATCTGAAGATTGATGTCCTTCTCCAATTCTCCGTTGACGCCTACCTTGCCCGGGTCAATTCCGCCATGTCCTGCATCCACAACAACGCAATATGTTTCTGCGGCATTTCCTGCCGTCTCCTGTGCATTTGGCAGATAATACACTGATATAGAGACAATAATCAGCAGAATTACTGCCATACAGATTTTTAAAGCCTTCATAATCACTATCCATAGAAGTGGTTACAACATTATATTCACTACTGCATAATAATAGTAGTATATTTTGAAACTATAGGAACGCTCTGTGTATTAGATGACACCGTCCATATACCGTCTTTAATATTATTGCATGCCTCATAATATTCGAAATGGGTAAACTTCTTAAATTTCCATGCAGATTTCTCAGTAGGGATACCGACATATTCTCCCTGCTCCAATCCAAGTGACTGCACCGTGCCGCCGACCTTTTTCCAATTATCCTCGGCATAGTATGTCACTATCTCTGTTGTAATCTCTTCAAGCTCCTTAATTGCTGAGGTCAGGAAAGGATTGTACTTGTAATTGGCACCATCCTCCGTCTGGTCAATATCGACTCCGATTATCATTCCGTTAGATTCCAGTGCGGCTTCAAGAACGGATGTATAAATCGGACCTCCGCATGCAAATACCACTTCAGTACCGGTAGTATACCATGCGCGCATTTGATTGGTGATTCTCATATCGCCATAAAACTGTCCGCCATAGCTGTATTTTATCTCTATCGGCACCTCTAAATCTTTAGCAGCCATATCCGCGCCCTGAATATATCCATAGCCAAAACGCATAACGCTTGGAAGCTGAACGCCTCCGAGAAATCCCAGTCTTCTGTAACCCTCATACACTGCTGCATAGCCTGCCAGAAAGCCTGCCTGTTCTTCCTTAAATGCACATGTATATGTATTATCAGTCAGTTCCTCCAAAAGGTCGCTTTCTCCGATATCTATCCCGAAAAATTTAACTTCCGGATATTCCAGCTGTGCCTGGGCAAGCACTTCTGCAAATGTACTGCTTGGCAGGATTATCAGTCCGGCTCCGTCCGCAACAGCCTGGTCAACAGCTTCCTTACGTGCATGAAAGGTTTCATCACTGGTATTATATTTGCTGTATGGTATGCCATATTCCGTGGCTACCGCCTCCATCGCCTGCCATATGGTCAGATAAAATTTATCTTCATCAACCGTACTGTAGTCCGTTATCATCGCAATGCTTTTATTAGTATTTTTATTTCCACTGCTACATCCTGAAAAAATACATACAGACATAATTACACACATAAGAATTGCAACTATTCTTTTCATTATGTATTCCCCTTTCAAATGATTTATTATATAGTACTACTCATTAATTATGTCCCATACTGTCGGATTTTCCATTCCGAGACTCCATGCTGCAATTCCGGCAAGTCCGTTCTCTCTTACGACCTTCATTTTCGCCGCAATCGACTCCTCCTCCTCAAGCCAGATACTGTAATATACTCCGTCAACCTCACCCTCGGCAACATACTGCTGTACCTCAGAATCCCAATTAATCTCCAGTCCAAGCTCGTTAACCTTCTCCATTGCCTTATCCATGGAGTAGCTTACCGCATTTAATTCCGTATCTCCTTCTTCATTAACAGACTCAATCCACAATCTTGTGTAAAAAGGCAGTGCGTTAATGACCTTATCTGCTGAAACCTCCTTAAGAGTATCAAGAATACCGTTTCTGACAAAGTCAATCGACGCAACAGAGCCTGCTTCGCCGCCTCCTCTGTAATGCTCGTCATAACCCATTATAATTATGTAATCCGCACACTCTCCCTGTGCCGTTCTGTTATAATGCATATTATGTGCCATCGGAACATAATTATCTATGGACAGCACAATCTGTCTCTTACGGCATTCGATGGATAATTCCCTGATAAACTGTGTATAACCGTCAGCAGCCCCGGTGGAAATATGTTCAAAATCAATGTTTATTCCATCATACCCAAAACTGTCCGCCTCTGCAATTATATTATTTATAAGTCTTCGACGGCTTTCGGCATTTTCCAACAATTCCGCCATTTCAAATCCGTCATTCTCAACCGAATTAAAATCACTTATAAGAGGCCATATCTCCATACCAAGTCCATGAATATAGTCAACATATTCCTTGTCCGCCATTGATGTAACGGCACCTGTCTCATCAGCTACCTTATACCATGTAGGTGACACGGTATTGACTCCCTGTGTGTTTTCAAGCAGCCCGCTAATCTTGGAATTGGCATCAATACTATAAATTGCATGCCAAACAAGCACTATATCATAGTCCTTTTTACAAGTGGTATATTCCGGTGCCTTATAATCCGACTTAAACACTTTGGTTCCCACTTCGCCGGCAATGTCCTTTTCTCGGATAAAGCCCTCTCTTCCGTCAAGATTCGCTACACTTACCCAACCCTTATCAGCTTCCTCATCGGTTCTGTACCAGTTAGTCTCACCAAACACATCTCCGACAATCGGAGCCTTAATTGTTGCATCAGTCCTTACCTTTGCATCATTTGCAAAATGAAGTTCTTCTATTTGCAATCCGTCGGAATATATATTCAGGCGGTTCGGATTCTCCAATAGTTCATACGTAAATTCTGCCTTATCCGACAAAAAATCGACCGCAATGTAAATTCCGTCATTTTCCTTAACGGCAATTGTATATCCCTCGGTAAATTTATTGCCGTCTATATAATAAACCTCAGAATCCAGCGGTATTTCATATATCTCAAGTGCCGTTGTATATAATACGCTTCCAAGGCTCTCATCATAATAAAATCTGTCCGTGAATTCTTCCCTTACAAAATCACAGCTTATATATGCAACCCCGTCAATATATGGTATTGTATACAGAATCTCGCCATTATACACTGCAATAAGCTGTTCATTATTAATTTCATAATAATTATGAAGATTAACATATTCCTTGCTCGGAGTATTTTTCTCAATAATAATTGCCGCCACAACAAGAATTCCTGTTAAAATAAGCACTCCGATAATTACAAAAGGAATCGGTGTTTTCTTCCTGCGCCCGTCACTCTCACTATCATTATAAAATTTATTATAATCAATTACATCTGTATCAACAGCTTCCGTATCAACATCATCCGTGTCATCTATATTAACAATCTCTATATCATCAACTGCTGTATTCTCATCAAAATCTCTTTCGTTCTCCACCAAATGTCACTCCATTACAGTTCTATATTTTTATATTATACCACACCTCTTCTGCTCCACGCAACTAAACCGACGCTTATTTTAAATAAACGCCGGTTTCTGCATACACTGAACTTTTCTCTATTTAATTTTTATTTTGTCAAAATTAATTTCGACAATTCTGTCTCCCTGAAAAACATAGTTGCGCATATATGTGCAGTCATCATCTGAGAGCAGCAAATCTACAAGCCCTTCCATCGGACTAACCGGAAGTCCGCTCAAAGAAAATTTTACTCCCTGTTTTTCCAATTCAGCCAATTCCTTACTTAATTCAGTCTTTCTTAATTCTTCCATATTATATCTCCTAATGCAGTACATAATTATGATAAAGAAGGTCCGATTGTGTGATATACAGACTAATTCCTGATTATTACAATAACTGTTCTGCCAGCTTTTGAAAGAATTCAAGGCTTACGCTGCTTAAGCAGAAAGGATCGGGTTCATAAGGAATAATTTCAGAATTAATATTAAATTCTTTTCTGATATACTTTATTCCTTCTCTGACCGGAACAGCAGTCAGAAAAATCCAATGCCTGAAGGATTTCTCCTGCCCGGTTTTGATAATAAACCTTACCGTAAGATGAATTTTCCACCATGAATAACTGCCAACAACAAGCTTTTGAGGGCACATTAGAAAAGAATCCTTATTTGCCTCATAATCACAGCCATAATCAACAATTACATCATCAAAGCCCATTGATACAATCTCCGCCAGTTCATGTCCGTCGGCTCTGCTGTAAATTGAAATAAATTTTGATATTTTATTAGTTTTACTATTAGTAAAGTTTCTCAGTATAACAACCGCCTGCCCAAAGCAGCCCGACTCATTCTGTTCGACAACTGCAACTCTATGGCCTCTGACAATGCCCGTAAATACTGCAAGCATAAAGCAAAAGTGTGTGACTCCCACTCCATGTCCGCAGCCGATTACTCCGATTAAGTTACTTGTGTGATTCCTGATATTTTTTAGCTTATGCAAAAATAAATTCTCCTAATGCAATTTTATCGCTGCGGAAAACAGCCCACGCGTACCGGATTAATAAACCTTGAATTTCTGACAATCCGCTTATAAGAACCTGCATCTGTAAGATTAATTACCGTAAATAGTCTGTTATGCTTAAAAACCGCCTCATAACGTGAATCAGAATACAGCTCATCAAGCATACTAAGCTCATAAGCCCTGCCATTTGCCACAACACAGACAATATCACAATTAATTATCTCATCAACATTGGCTTCCGACAAAACACCATAATCAAAGATTTTTCTCTCCACATATGGACCATCCTCCATATTTACGCATCCGTAATATTGGGGAACAATACGTTGATTATCCACATTAAACACACCATGTCCAAACCGCACTCTGCTGCCCTCACATATCAGCTGCCGGAAATGTCCGCTGTCATTTCTTTCATATACAACGGATTCCTTCCCCTGCCGCTTTAGATATGCTCCTGCAAGCATTGCACAATATGTAACTCCGCACCGATGGTATGCTCCAACAAAACAGATACTTAAGGATACATTATCTGATTTAATTTTCTTTTTTAATAATTTATTAAGACGTATGGTTAAGCTCTTAATATCCTTTATTCTTTCCTCCTTTGAATGCAGAATACAATCGCTGACAACTGCTCTGTATTCTTTGGACGGAATCCGGCTTACCGCTTCAATACTCCTGCTGTTTGTGGCAAGAAGAAGCATAATCACGCCGATTGAATATATATCGCCCTCTGCACCCATCTGACCTCTTCCGTATAATTCAGGCGGTGCATAGCCTTTAGTTCCGATATTAAAACCAACCTTCTCTTTGGTCATTCTTGCATTTCCATAATCAATCAGATAAATTTTCCCCTGCCTGCATATAATATTTTCAGGTTTAATATCAGCATGATAAATATTGTTATCATGCAAATATCCGACCACATCACAAATTTGCAAAGCAAGCGAAGCTGCCTTCTTTATGGAAATCCGCTTATGATTTGATATTAATGAATTAAGTGACATTCCTTCAATGTATTCCTCAATAATGCATACGCAGTCTTCATTCTCTTCTATATCGTAGATTATTGGAATAGCAGGATGTCTGAGATTCTTAAGAACATTTGCTTCTCTGATGGCAATGCCATGTGAATCCAAATGTCTGCTGATGCATTTTACTGCACGAAAAACTTTAAGATTAATATGCTCCGCAAGATATACCTCACTATATGCACCCCGTCCGATAAGGGTAACAATACGATATCTGCCGCATACTATTTCACCTTTTTGAAACAACACCCATCCCTCCGGTGCTTAAATCAAAAAATATATCCTGTAAATCTATAATAATTAATCTAAAAAATAATTCAAGCTTTTTTATTCAATTTATAAAATTTTAACAAATCTTCCATCAAAATTTAATTATCAATATTTGCATTACTAATTTCTATGCTGTATACTAATAATAACTCTAGTAGTTAAATTTATTACAGATGGGATGTGATTTTATGAAAATTGAAAAAATTAGCGACAATCAGATTCGCTGCACACTCAACCGCTCTGATTTGCTTTCCAGGGAAATCAAAATAAGCGAACTTGCGTATGGCACCGAAAAGGCTAAAACACTTTTTCATGACATGATTGAACAGGCGTCCCACCAATTTGGTTTTGAGGCCGAGGAAGTTCCTCTTATGATAGAGGCAATTCCCGTTTCACCGGATTGTATTGTTCTAATCATTACGAAGGTTGATGACCCTGAAGAGCTGGACACACGGTTCTCCCGTTTTGCTCCTGCTGAAGATGATATAGATTCAGATTTTGCGGAGGAGATTGACGATTTGTTTGACGCTTTTTCGGCAAGAGCGGAGAGCGGCGATACACTTCCTGCTCCCGATACCGGAGGCTTTGTTCCGATTTCGGAAACTTTGACTCCGCCTGCTCCATCCGATACAACTACTGCCGCCATTGAACAGGAATTATCGGAAATAACACGTCTGTATTCCTTTAAGACATGGGATTTGGCTTCGGGTGCAGCAAGAGAAATAGGAGAATCCTTCCGGGGAGACAGCTCCTTCCACAAGCATACGGATACCGGAATCTATTACCTTACCCTTACCACCACCGTGGACAAGGACAATGATTTTTACCACGCCTGCAATATATGCTCTGAATTCGGCACAATGGAACAGATTTCCTCAGGAATACGCGGATTTCTTGCAGAGCACTGTGACACAATCATAAGCAGCAATGCAATCGAAATTTTAATTAAATACTAAATTTTCCATCCGGTTTATTTTGTAATAACCGGATGGTTTTATGAAAGGACTTAATAAATTGGATATTATTTTAAAAATAACAGAAGAACTTAATGTACAGAAATGGCAGGTTGACGCTGCCGTAAAATTAATTGATGAAGGTAACACAATTCCTTTTATTTCAAGATACCGCAAGGAGGTCACAGGTGCACTTAATGATGAGCAGCTTCGTAAGCTTGGCGAACGCCTTACATACCTTAGAAATCTTGAAGACAGAAAACAGACCGTACTCTCAAGCATTGAGGAACAGGGAAAGTTAACTCCTGAGCTCAGGACTCAGATTGAAGCCGCTGAAACTCTTGTAGTAGTTGAGGATTTATACCGCCCTTACAAGCAGAAGAAACGTACAAGAGCTACCATTGCGAAGGAGCACGGACTTGAAGGCCTTGCTGCAATTATCCGTCTTGCCATGACTAATAAGACACTTGAAGAGGAAGCTCTTCCTTACATAAATACTGATAAAGAAGTTCCTGACGCCGCAGCCGCAATCCAGGGAGCAATGGATATCATTGCCGAGGAAATTTCCGATGAAGCCAAATATCGTATTGATATCCGTAATATGACCTTTAAAGAAGGTAATATTACTTCCGCTGCCAAGGACGCCGACGCCCAGTCCGTTTATGAAATGTACTATAATTTTGTCAGTCCTTTAAACAAAATGACCGGCCACAGAACGCTTGCAATTAACCGCGGAGAAAAGGAAAAAATACTTACCGTTAAAATTGAAGCTCCGGTCGATAAGATTTTACTTTATCTTGAGAAACAGATTATTATAAAAGATAACCCAAATACAACACCAACACTTAAGGCCGCAATAGCGGACAGCTATTCCCGTCTTATCGCACCTTCAATTGAAAGAGAGTTAAGAAACCAGCTTACCGAAGAGGCAGAGGACGGTGCAATAACGGTTTTCGGCAAAAATCTTGAGCAGCTCCTTATGCAGCCTCCAATCGCAGGCAGAACCGTTCTCGGCTGGGACCCGGCCTTTCGTACCGGCTGCAAGCTTGCCGTTGTTGATTCCACCGGTAAGGTTCTTGACACAGTTGTTATTTATCCGACAGCTCCTCAGAATAAGGTTGAAGAGTCCAAGTCAATACTTAAGAAATTAATTAAAAAATACAACATTTCCCTGATTTCCTGCGGAAACGGCACAGCCTCAAGAGAATCCGAGGCTATTATTGCCGAGCTTATCAGTGAAATTCCTGAAAATGTTCAATATGTAATTGTTAATGAAGCAGGAGCCTCCGTATACTCTGCAAGTGAGCTTGCAACCGAGGAATTCCCTAATTTTGACGTCGGACAGCGTAGTGCTGCGTCAATAGCAAGAAGACTTCAGGACCCGCTTGCCGAGCTTGTTAAAATTGACCCGAAGGCAATCGGTGTAGGTCAGTATCAGCATGATATGAACCAGAAGAAGCTTAGCGAAGCCCTTAACGGCGTTGTTGAAGACAGCGTTAACAAGGTCGGTGTTGACCTTAATACAGCTTCCGCACCTTTACTTGAAAGAATTTCCGGCATTAATAAACAGCTTGCCAAAAATATTGTTGCCTACAGGGAAGCAAACGGAAGATTTGTATGCCGTAAAGACTTACTAAAGGTCCCGAAACTCGGACCTAAAGCCTTTGAACAGTGCGCGGGATTTATGCGAATTACAGGAGGAAGCAATCCTCTTGACGCAACAAGTGTTCATCCGGAAAGCTATGATAAAGCAGCTGCCCTTCTTAGCAGACTTAATTACTCAACAGCAGATATTTCCGGCGGTAACTTAAAGGGCTTATCCCTTCTTATTAAGGATTACCCAAAACTTGCCAAAGAACTTGACATAGGAGAATTAACACTTCGCGACATTGTCAAGGAACTTGAAAAGCCGGGCAGGGACCCTCGTGAAGAAATGCCTAAGCCGATTCTTCGAAGCGATGTTATGAATATGGAGGATTTGAAACCGGGAATGATTCTTAACGGTACAATCCGCAATGTAATCGACTTCGGAGCATTTGTTGACATCGGCGTTCATCAGGACGGCTTAATCCATATTTCACAGCTTACAAATAAGAAATTCATCAAACATCCTATGGAGGTTGTAAGTATCGGTGACGTTGTTCAGGTAAAAGTACTTGATGTTAACTTAGCGAAAAAAAGAATACAGCTGACGATGATATTGTAAAAAATAATTAAAGAACTTTTCTGTAAAAACTTCCCTGATTTTACGGAAAAGTTCTCTGTTTTTAATAATTATTTTGTTTTCTTAATACGGACAAACTGCTTTTTACGCCGCTCCTTTTGCTCCTGCCGGGCCAGTTCCTCGTCGCACTGCTCCTGTTCATATTCTATATACATATCCTCTTTATGCCATTTAGCAAGTCCATGCTTAATAATTCTTCTTACAACATCATATATTACCGCAAAGATTGGTACTCCCAAAAGCATTCCGCTAAATCCAAACAGTCCTCCGAAAAGCATAATCGAGAACAATACCCAAAAGCTTGAGAGTCCCGTTGTATTTCCGAGAATCTTCGGGCCTATAATATTTCCGTCAAGCTGCTGGATAATAATTATAATGATAATAAAATACAAGCCTTTAATCGGGTCCTGTATCATTACAATAAATGCAGACGGTATTGCACCGATAAACGGACCAAAAAATGGTATTACATTGGTTACGCCTACAATAACACTGATAAGCATTGCATAAGGTATTTTGAAAATTGATACAACAATAAAGGTAAGGAAACCTATAATTATTGAATCAATGATTTTACCGTTAATAAAGCCGCTGAACATCTTATCAATATACGCAATTTCGTCCATTACTTTTTCTGACCATTTTGGAGAAAAAATACTGTTAATAAGCATTGTGCCCTGCTTTGCAAGCTTCTTTCTCTGTGCGAGAATATACACACATGAAATAATACCGACAAGCAGGTTAGTAAAGAAATTAAGCACACCCTTAACGCCGACCGTAATCTGTGAAACCAGTTCCCCGACATCAACCGAAATCAGCTTCTCAAGTACCTTATTGATAACTCCCATTGCGTCATTAGAGAAATTCTCAACCTCTTTAGACAGATATTCATTGTCCTTAACAAGATTTTTAAGCCATTCAATAAAGCTTGTAAACATCTGCGGAGCATTACCTACAAGATTCTTAACGCTGTCAATTACCTGCGGAATTACTGCCGCAAAAAGAATATAAATGAAAACAGCAAAGGAAATCATTGTAAAGCAGATACTCAGATTAGTTACAAGTTTCCCCGCCCTGTAGCGGTTCTTCATCTTCTTAAACCATTTGGTTGTCAGCTTTTCAAAAGCAGCACAGATTGGTTTCAACAGATATGCAAGTATTGCACCAATCGCAAAAGGCTCCAGGTTGTCCAACACCTTTTGCAGAAATACAAAAAGCGTATTCGAGTCAAAAAACGCAAAATAGAAAATTATCACGCTTATGATTACTACAAAAGCAACCACTCCTATTTTGATATACTTTGTGTCAATTTTTTTCTTAGGTGTTCTGCCGGCACCCTCTGCATTCTCCATTCCTATTCCTCCAATTCATCCGGTCTGTATTCAACGACATTTCCGTCCTCAACCCTGTAAATTCTGTCACATCCCACCAGAGTTGACATTCTGTGTGAAATAATAATAATTGTTTTATCATTCTCAAAGCCGTAAATTTCATTCATAATCTCGCTCTCGGTCTCATCATCAAGAGCCGCCGTAGCCTCGTCAAATACAAGTATGTCAGGGTTATGAAAAAGTGCTCTCGCTATACCGATACGCTGTCTCTGTCCGCCGGAAAGTCTGACACCATTCTCCCCGACCTGTGTATCAAGCCCCCTGTCAAGCGACTGAACGAACTTATCCAGCTTCACAATTTTAAGAATCTCCCAGATTCTCTCATCGGACGCATCCTTGGTTCCGAAAACAATATTATTTCTGATTGTATCATCTACAAGAAAAATCATCTGAGGTATATATCCGATGTTCTGCATCCAGCCCTTAACACTCTGACGTATATCTCCGCCATCCACAATAATTCTTCCTTCATTAGGTTCCAGGAAACCAAGCAGAATGTTGACAAAGGTTGTTTTACCCTCACCGGAGGCACCGATAATTCCAATACGCTCGCCCTTCATAATTGTAAGGCTGATATCGCTGATTACATTCTCCGTACCATCCGGATACATAAAGCTTACATGGTCAAAAACAATTCTGTCATTAAGCGGAAACGGCTCAGGGTCCATTTCAAAATTAATTGTCTCATTGGAGTTAATGTCACTTATTACCTCCTGGCTGATCTTCATCAGCATCGGCTTGTTATACATAATTCTGTTAAAACATGCATTAATGCTGTTGATTGACGGAACAATTCTCACCACGGCAATTGATACTGCCGACATTCCGACAAGCACCGCCTGCATATCCTGATTGGTTACAATTGACAAAAGAATATATCCTGCAATGCATACGGACACCACAACCTCTGTTAAATGCTTTGGTGCTGTATCATAAATGAACTTTTCCTTCTCAAGTCCGTAATTTTTATTACTGTATCTTCTGTATTTATCAGAAAAATATTTTTCCCTGTTAAGTACCTTAATGTCCTTAATTCCGTTAACGGTCTGGTTAACAATATCCATCATCTTCATCGTACACATTGTAGACTTCTCGCCGACTGCCTCGTCCTTGCGGTACATCGTATAATACAGAATTACCGTAAGTACTATAAAAACAGCCATCAGAAATACAGATACCTTCCAGTCGACCACAATCATTACCACCACAAGCGCAATTACAACAATTACCTTTGACGTAAGAGTCAATATATCCTGCAAAAGTGAATATACCTTCTCGACAAGCACATTGATAACGGTAATTATCTCTCCTGAATTGCAGTGGAGAAAATAAAGATACGGTCTTGTGATATAAATTCCGAATAATTTATTGGCAGTGTCCTTCTTACCCTTTGCAATGAAATACTTCTTCGCCCTTTCCATAAGGAAAATAACAAGATTCTTAAGTGCCATAAGTACCGCAAAACCGACCGCCATGCCGATTAGCATGCTCTTCTCATCATTCAGGCCAAAGAATACGAAAATCTTCATTACAATCTCATATTTTGTAAGGAGCTCCATATTAACAATGGCGGCTATAAGCGGTACTATCATGGAGAGACTTAATATCTCAAGAAAACCGCTTAAAACCATTAAAGTAACTATTCCGAATATTTTTCTTTTATCTTTAGGTCCAAGAATGTTCTCATATTGTTTCCATATTTTATTCATTAGACATTATTCCTTTATAAAAATATTATTAATACTATCTCAATGTGATTGTAACATGAAAACCGGATTTATACCACTTAATAATTTCTTAAAAAACAATGAACTTTTTGTCATATATTTTACAAAAAAAAGAGGAAATCCGGTGTCAGATTTCCTCCGATGTGCATATTAATCTATTTTGCTGCCTGCATTTTGGTTCTCCAGATATTTCTTATGTTCTCGGTCTGTGAGCAGTATTTGGTTCCAAACACACACTCATAGGCAAAATGCTCGCAGTTATTGTACAGAATGCTGTAGCCCTTCTCGCCGATACGTGCTCTTGCGGTTTCAATAACCTCCTCCGGCCTTCTGCACTTCTTACGCTCCCTGCGTTCAGGTTCTCCAACCTCAAGGAACCTGCCGCTTAAGAAGCCGTTAATATCCGTAACGCATACCTCGATATCCTCATCCTTACGCAGAAAGGTTACGGGCGGCGGTCCGAACTGTATTATTTCATCATCACTTATATAAATTCCATAGTGGTAGAAATCGCCAAGGCATATTCTAATCATATCCCCCGGCTTTACATCATTATAAGTCCATTTCATTGTTTTTTACCATAAATATAATCAATTACGTCGCTGACAGTTTTAAAGTCCGCAAGTCCAACATCATCAAAACGGATGTCAAAGCTCTCCTCAACTGCAATAACAAGATACAAAAGTCCCATTGAGGTCATTCCCAAATCGGTTGTAAGTCCGCACTCCGGAGTAATGTTCTCAGGTGCAATCTGCGGATTACTAACTGCAAGCTTAAATATTTCTCTTAATTTTTCCTGAATTTCAATCTTGGTCATTTTACAACTTTTCTCACTTTCTTCATTGCTGGTGTTCTCTCAAAATCCTCATCCCTGATAATTATTTTACTCACTCTTTGGAAAGTTGGCAAGGATGCATTTATTTTCTTTAATTCTAACATTATATATTCATCGGCATTTTCAAGCTTTGCCTTCTCCATAGGCCTCGGATATACCTCAAGTACAAGTATCTGCATACCTTCAACAACCTCATCATAAATCATGGCGTCCTGAATAATGTCAAATTTACAGAATTCATTTTCCAAATCCTCAGGCGAAATATTTTCACCCGTGGATAATACAATAACATTTTTCTTGCGTCCGGTAATATACATGAAACCGTCCTCATCAAAGCGGACCAAATCTCCGGTTCTGAACCAGCCGTCCGTATATGCAGCTTTATTCTCTGCCGGCTCGTCATAATATTCTGTCATCATATTGCGTCCCTTAAGCCACAGCTCACCATCCTCGACCCTGACCTCCTGGCCCGGATACAAAAGTCCGACAGCCGACGGCTTATCAATATTCTCAGGATTACCGGCAACCAGATTTGCAGACTCTGTAAGCCCATAGCCCTGAAAAAGATTAACACCATATTCCTTATATTCATAAATAAGATGTGACGGAACAGCACTTGCACCACAGATGATATATTTGAGGCTGTTGCCCCACATACTTCTCTTAAACTGCTTTGTAAGCGTCAATGCCATCTCTGCAAGTGCCGGAACAAGCACAAGCATTGTCGGGTTAAACTGTCCCATTACCCTGAACATATCCTTTGGATTTCTGCATATAAAAATATGACTTCCTGTATACAGAGGGTTAAGCAGATTTCTTATTAATCCGAATACATGTGTAAGCGGAAGCACAAGCAGATATCTCTGATAGAAAATCTCATCAAAACCATAACAGCCGTTCTTAACTCCTGCCATAACAGCACGGTGTGACAATACGGCCCCCTTATTTTTGCCGGAAGTTCCACCGGTAAAAATAATTGTACTGGCACTTTCGGTTTCCGGAAATACAATATCAGCAGCCGAATCATCCGAAGCATTGACCGGCATAAGCATAAATGCAGGCCTTCTGTCACGGATAATATTAATTTTATCCTCCTGGCTCTCATCATATACAAGTACTTTAAGTTTAAATTTATCTATGTAATTATCAAGTGTATCAGCGTCAACATGTGTCGGAATCAAAAGCGTACAGCAGCCATAGGTCTGTGCACCCAGATATGCCTTCACAAAAGGATATGAATTGGCAACAATGATTCCCACATTCTCTCCTGACATTACGCCGTTATTCTTAAGCATACCACGGAAATTCTTAACATCATTATCAACCCCGGCATACGTATACTGCTTATCATCCTCAACTGCAACCAGGTCAGAATACATCTCAACGCATTTCTGCCACATATGGGATACTGTAGGATAATCAACAATTTTGGCTAAGGTCTCGGCCGAACAATATTTTTCAAAATAATTTGGAGTCTCGTTAGTCATGTTTTTTTCTCCTGTTATTATATATTTCAATAAGCTCCAGTTCCTTTTCCCTGATATACTTACTTACGCTTTCAAGCTTTCCAATATCAGGCACGGCACCGCAAAGAGCTTTTACGTCAATGGGCTCACCCACAATAATATCAGTTATTGAGAAAAAGCCTCCATAAGGTGAGCAGTATACCGGAATTACAGGTACATTGCTTCTCAATGCCATCATTACGGCACCACCCTTGAAATCTCCGACGCTTCCCTCATTATGTACGATTCTTCCCTCCGGATAAATTCCTACAGGATAACCCTTTCCTGCTACATCCTGCACGGTATTAAAGGTGTTCATATTGAAATTCTCCCTGTCTACCGGAAGGCACAGCATTTTTTTAAAAAAGAAGGTGCTTAGCCTGTTAGAAAACAACTCCTTGAAAGCCAGCAGGTAGAATCTTCTGTACCAGAAAGCAAAATGCAGCTTAACCGGGTCGGTTACGCCGGTGTGGTTGGAAATAATAATCGCACCGCCCTTAACCTCTCTGACAGCAGCCTTGTTAACATAGGCTTTACGCGGCTTAATCCAAATAAATGCCGGTAATGCACCTGTAAATTTAACAAAATCATATAAAAGAAATTTAAAACTAAACAGTGGTCTTTTTTTCTTTGGTTTGTCTTTCAAGCTCATCTTTCAACTCCAGAATTCTATCTCTCATAATAATGCTTATTCTTCGTGCATTTTCTTTTTCCGTTAAATTTGAATCAACAAACTCATTAACATACATTGGTCTGCCGATTATAACCCTTGCTCTTTCCCGTTTCATATATTTACCGTTTGTATATACCGGAATGACGGGAGCGTTGCTGCGCATTGCAATAATTGCTGCACTTGCCTTAAACGGAAGAGGTCTCTCCTCATCCTTAAGCGGCAGTCTTGATTCGGGAAATATTCCTACGACTCCTCCGGTCCTTAAAATCTCCTCGGATTTGTCCATGAATGAGAAATTATATGTGGTTCTGTTCACCAGAATTCCTCCCATTTTCTTAAGAAACCATGTCAACAGCTTATTCTTGGCAAAAAGCACCTCCGCCATCTGGTATCTCAGGGTTCTTCCGAAGAACACGAACAAAAATACGGCAAAATCAACTATTGATGTATGGTTGGATATTACAATGGCTGAACCCTTTATCCTTCTTCCCTGAACCTTTTTATCTTCATAATGTACCTTTGTTCTAAAGCATAAAAACTGCACCGGAAATGCGGTTATTTTAGTAAAAGCAATAACAAATTTATTCATTAATTCACCAGTTTATTATAAATTTTCCTGTATATATCTTCCGAAATCCTTAACCGTAACAAGACTGCTGTCATCATCTGACGGCATTGATATTTCATATTTATTCTGAATATCAGCAATCATCGACAGATAATCCATACTGCTTCCGTTCAAATCATAGAAGAAATTCGAATCTGCATTAATTGTGTCAGTCTCAATACTTAAGGCATTGGCAAAAATCTCTTTAAGCTCATTAAGAAGCTCCTCAGGTATATTATCATCCTGTTCTGCACCGGCCTCAGGAACAACGACATTGAGCTTATTCTCCAAATACAGCCTTGCAATTTTACGGCGGTTAAGCTTAAAATCATTGGCTCCCATTAACGTATCGGTTGTAAGTACAATTTCGTTGATGGTTCCGTCAAGCTTAACGGCAGCAAGCTGCTCCCTTGTATTCTCAACTACCTTAACGGCAGAAGAACCCGTCATATATTTGCTGACCTCAATAACAAGAACAGGTGTTACTGCATTAAGCTCATTACGTTTTGCAACAAGACATACCGCTTTTGCGCCCTTTATTTTGAGCATATCTTCAATTCTGTTCGGATTAAGATTCTCTCCGTTCTTACACGGAATCATATCATCCCTGCGTCCGGTAATATAATATCTTCCATTTCTGCAGACAGCCATATCTTTAGTATAGAACCATGTGTCTGCGTCCATTTTGGTAACCTTATCCCCCTGTAAAATTCTGTCAGCGGTGCAGTTGCCTCTTACCATAAGCTCGCCCTCTTCACTGACCGAATATTCAACATTCTTAAAAGGTGTTCCGACTGAACATGTATTTCTAAGCTTTGCCTTATTGGATGTCTCCACAGATGTAATACCCACCTCAGACATACCAAAGCCATCTGCGATATGATAGCCTATTCCGTTAAAAAATCTTAATACCTCCGGTGAAATATAGCTTCCGCCCGCAATAAGGAACTGAATGCTCTCTCCGAAAAGATTGTCCCTGACCTCTTTAAAGGCCTTCTTCGAAAAAGCCCTTGCAAGTGCAGGATTAAAATCAAGCTTATCGGCTATTTTCAGGCCCATCTGAAATTTATTAAAAGTCTTTTCACCCTTATCATGTATTTTCTTAAGCGCTGCCTCATAAATTTTATTCCATAAAAGAGGAACGGCAAAAATATGCGTTACCTTATGTTTGCGTACGGTATTAAGAATTGTATCTGCACCGAAATCGTTTAAAAGCACAAAGGTTCTTGAGAAAAATCCGAACCACATAAATACTGCTGCCAGTCCGAAAATATGATAAAAAGGCAGAAACGTCAGCAGCTTAAGTTCGCCCTCATAATGTGATTTAATCTCCTTACATTCCCTGATAATTGCCGCACTGTTGCACAGCTGGTAATAGAATTTCTCACCGGTATACACACATAATTTGACATTTTCAGATGTACCCGATGACATAATAATAAGCTCATCACTCCATACAGGTTTAAAATTCTCCTTTGCCGGAATTGCTGCAGCCTCTTCTGATTTAAAAGTCTTAACACTGAATTCCTTACCGTCTGAAATAACTGCTGCAACCGCATGCTCCTTAATAACGTTCTCAAGAGTCGAATCATCAAGTCTTGAATTCATAAGCAATGGTGTATATCCGCACATAAGGAGTGCCCAGAATATTTCTATCCACTCAACCGAATTTGCCATATACATTCCGATTACCGCTCCATGCCTATAATCTGACAGCAAATCAGACAGTGCAGAGGCTATTCTTATTACCGCCTCCTTACACTGTCCATAGGTTGTTTTTATTATTTTGTAACCGTCTGTTTTCTCTGCCATGATGTTATCAGGCTCTGTAAACATATATGCAAAAATATTTTCAAAGGTCTTTGAATTTCCCTCAAATAAACCCAGTTTATAATTAACTAATTCATCTATACTTTTAAAGTTGCCAATATTTGTTAACTTCATTAATATTACTCCTTATAAAGCCGTATATATAAAACACCGAGAATAATTATACTTCCAATAAATTAAAATAACAATAGCTTTTTATTGCAAGTTTATTCCTGTGCCCTGCTCTTACGCGGTGTAAACATACGGTTCAGAAAGTTCTTTTCCGGCTTAACAGCCAAACAATATATTCCTAACGGTATTGTTACAAGGCTTATCCATTGTGAGGTTGATAAGAAGCCTAAATGCCCCCTTACTGCGTCCCCCCTGAAAAACTCAAGTACAAAACGCATAACTCCATAAGCCGTCAGATATATTCCGACGGGCTGATAATGCTTCTTAATTCCACGCTGGTTAATGCACAGCACGATGAAAATAACAAGCTCGCCAAATGCCTCATAAAGCTGAACCGGCAGGTACGGCACACCGTTATTGCCCCCAACTGCGTTGGTATATGCAATTCCCAGTGTCTCATGCTCCATCCCGTGGCAGCAGCCGACAAGGAAACACCCTATACGTCCGAATATATGAAACAGCGGAATAATCGGCGTCATATACATGAAAAAATCCCTTGTGTCCTGCCTGAAAAACTTTGAATATGCCATACAGCCGAACAGCGTCCCGTACAGCCCCCCGTAAAACACAAGTCCCACATGCCAGTTATTAAGAAATTTCTTAAAATCCGTAAACAGATATGGTATGTACCGGTAATTTTTAATTACTTCAAGAGTCTGGTGCAGCAAAAAAGCACCGATTAAAAGTCCACAGAATGCAAATGTCAGAAAATACATCATATCATTACCGTTTAACTTCTTCTGTCTGCTTCTTATTACCGCATAAACTGCCGAAAAAATAATACCGATAACCGCCATTACTCCATAGGCAGAGACTTGTTTTCCGAATATATTAAAAAAAGGATACATCAGCTTCTCCATTCAATATAAGTTATAAAATAACAGAAAGGGAGCGCCCTATCACGCTCCCTGATTATCTGTCTTATTATGTACCAAAAATTAATAGTTGCCCAGGCTGTCAATCACTCCGCAATTGCATAAAATATTGCAGATTGTTGAAGGAAGTCCGTAAACGATACCAACGATACCTGCAATAAGACCTACGGTTGACATCCAATGTGGTCCGTTAGCCTGTTTAGACTTTGATGAAAAAATAATTGCTACAACACCGGCTGCAACACCGACACCTGCATAACCTGTTACAACAGCTACTATACCGCAAATAAAAGAAATAAGGGCATATTTGTTATCATTCATTACTAATTCTCCTTTCAAACGACACAAATGTCATTTATAAACAATGAAATCATATCATAAACAATATCAAATTGCAAGTATTTTATTTTTCCCTGTAGAAATTAATAAGGCATCCGTCAAGAATAATCTGTCTCTCGTCATCTGTAAGCTCACCAATCTTTAACTCGAATTCCTTCATGTCCTTATTAACAACAAAAGCCTTAACAGAAGAAGCTTTGTTCTTAATTGCGTCAGCAATTCCCGGAATGAAGAGGTAATCAAGGTTACCAAACGGAAGCTCGCCTTCATCAATGATGAAAGGAATCATACCCCAGTTAATGAGGTTTGAACGATATCTCTTAGTAGCATATTCGTTGGCAATATTAGCCCAGCCGCCAAGTACTTTCTGGCATGAAGCAGCCTGCTCACGTGCAGAACCGTCACCCGGCTTAACTGCAAAAATAGTACTTCCGACACCTGTATTTTCCTTACATACATCATAGCTTTCTTTAATCTTATGCATGATTTCCTTAAGTTCAGGAAGAGCCTCACCCATGCACTGACCTGCTTCTCTTGCAATCTCAGCCTTCTGAACCTCCTTAGCACGTTCAACATACATAGGGTCCTTTCTTGAAAGTGCAAATTCTGCAAGTCCCAAAGGATTTGAACGGAATGAAGAGGTCTCACCTGACGGAATTAACTCATCCGTTGTTGTAACAGGGTCATGAATCTCTGATACAACCTTAATAATAAGGTTCTCAGGAAGTGCTGCCATTGCAGGCCAGTCCTTAATATTTGGTCCGAACTGGATTTCCTGTTCAGGATTTGCAACGCCCTTGCTGTCAAATACGCGGTTGGCGTAAATTGTTCCGTCAAAATGATATTTAGGTCCTGTATATTCAACGTCCATATCAGTTGCTGCAGTAAGGAATCCCTTATTAGCAGCTGTGGCTGCGATTGAACGTGCGTCCATTAATGCAACGGAAGAAATCTGTCCCTTCTGAAGCTTAGAGCCTTCACGATTAGGGAAGTTTCTTGTTGAATGTCTGATTGAGAATGCATTATTGGCAGGTGTATCTCCGGCACCAAAGCATGGTCCGCAGAATGCGGTCTTAACAATTGCACCTGTTGCCATAAGGTCTGCAAGTCTTCCGTTTCTTGCAAGCTCCATATAAATAGGTGTACTTGCAGGATATACGCTCAATGTAAATTCATCCGCTCCGATTGAACGGCCTCTTAACAAGTCTGCTGCCGCACAGATATTCTCAAATCCGCCGCCGGCACAGCCTGCGATGATACCCTGGTCAACATAGAGCTTACCGTCTCTAATCTTGTTAGTTAAATTAAAGTCAACTGCTCCGTCAAGGCTTACCAGTGCCTTCTGCTCTGTATCATGGAGAATGTCAACAAGGTTAGCATTAACCTCATCAATTGTATATGTATTACTTGGATGGAAAGGCATTGCAATCATAGGCTTAACCTTGCTTAAATCCACCTTAACAACTCCGTCATAATATGCAACTGCTCCCGGATTAAGTTCCTTATAGCATTCACTTCTGTTATGAATTTCATAAAATTCCCTGATTGTCTCATCAGTCTTCCAGATAGATGACAGACAGGTTGTCTCTGTTGTCATAACGTCAACACCGATTCTGAAATCAGCACTTAACTTGTCAACACCCGGTCCTACAAATTCCATTACTTTATTCTTAACATAGCCGTTGGCAAAAACAGCACCGATAATTGCAAGTGCAACGTCCTGTGGACCAACGCCCTTCATTGGCTCGCCTTCAAGATAGATAGCCACTACGCCCGGCATATTGATATCATAAGTCTTGTTAAGCAGCTGTTTAACTAACTCAGGTCCGCCCTCTCCTACTGCCATTGTTCCCAATGCACCGTATCTTGTGTGGCTGTCCGAACCAAGAATCATCTTACCGCCTTCTGCAAGCATTTCTCTTGCAAACTGGTGGATAACTGCCTGATGAGGTGGAACATAGATTCCGCCGTATTTCTTAGCACATGTGAGTCCAAACATGTGGTCATCCTCATTAATTGTTCCGCCTACTGCACATAAGCTGTTGTGGCAGTTAGTAAGAACATAAGGAATAGGGAATTTCTCAAGTCCGCTTGCTCTTGCTGTCTGAATAATTCCTACAAAAGTAATGTCATGTGAAGTAAGCTTGTCAAATTTAACCTGAAGCTTCTCCATATTACCTGATGTATTATGCTCTGCAAGAATTCCGTAAGCGATAGTATTTTTAGCTGCCTCTTCCTTAGCAGGAACGCTTCCGAGTTTTGCTGCAAGGACTGCTGCCTCATTTTCTTCAATAAGTTCTGTACCATTTAAAAGGTATGCGCCGCCTTTTGTTAACGTAACCATTGATATGCCTCCTTATATTTAAGTTTTAGTTAATTTTTTTAAGATAGGGCTTTAAAAGCCATAAACTACTCACAATTTTATAACAGGAAGATAAAAAAATCAATGCTTACCAAAAGATTTAAAATTTTATCCTGCCGCTATGTTGATGCCATAGAGTCTGCTCTTTTTTGAGTCTTATTTTTAACATACTTCCATCCTTATTGGTTAATTTTCTCTTTCAGGATATTTGCAAATCGCTATGTTAATTTTTTTAATTATAATATTAACATCTTCTTCCAAAATGTTCTTTCTGACCATTTTATATATATGATGTATTACTTCTTTTTCCATTGAATCATTATATGTGCTCTCAATCATTTGAAGATACTCTCTTACAGTTGTAGAAAATGTAAATCCTGCATAAGTATATGCTTTCTTTGAAATCATTTGTATTTCTATTACTGCTTCATATTTATCTGTACTCGTCTTAAAATATATTGGTGGAGGAATAATAAATTCAGAAGAGCTAATAAAACTGTATAGTTCTCTCTCCTCAATTGCATCATCAAATTCCTTATACCCAAGACTATTAATTTTTTCAATGGGATATTTTATTAATTCTTTCATTGATTTATCATTATATTCATCTGCCAAAATTCGAGAGAGAATTTCATTATGTTTTTTAATGCTCTCTTCCAGTTCCTTTTCATGTTCCGGACTTATAGGTTGTGCCTGAAGTTTTTTTACAAAACTTTCATTCTTTAAAATATTTCGCTCCGATTCCGGCAGTAAATACAAATCCTGTAGAAACAGCTCTTTCTCATATATGTACAGCTTGTATTTTCTTTGTCTGTAATCATACGGAAGATAATCTGACGGGTCATCTCCATAGTCATCCAATATGCTCAGTTTTTTCTCTCCGTCAAGTTCATATTTAACCTTGATGTAATAAACATTCTGAT
>JBGVLM010000059.1:0-26920 GCA_045124255.1 Butyrivibrio sp.
AATTTATTAAATATTAATCTCTAAACAGGAGTGTTAAATAATATGGATATTTTGCAGGATATTGGAAGTGCCGTTACCGGTAAAATTAATAAAGCCATGATTTTCGTAAAGAAAAGAAATGAGGCCAGTGAAAAAAAACTGTCTGATTTAAGAAGAGATTTGTTATCCAAAAGCAGTACTTCTTTGTTATCGTCGCCGATAGAGGCAATAAAATCAATGTCAGGTATGTCAAGAGCACAAAGCATTGGCGGTGATGATTATCATGTAATGCAGGTAAAATATAATCCTTCAAGCATACGTTTTTCAACACAGGCAGGAAGCTTTGTACAGAGCGGTCCCGGAGGAATGGGTGTAAATCAGATAACACAGATAACCGTTCCGGCAAGAACTACTATGTTTGTGGATTTAATATTCGACGAGATGAATATTAAAGATGCATTTATGTGGGAAAAATTTGATCCTACTTTGGGCGGAGCCGTTTCAGCAGGTGCCGGAGCAGTAAAGCAGATTACAGGTGATGGATATACTGTAAGTAATCAGATAGATGGTCTCATAGCCCTGATTACACAGGCATACAGCAGAAATGTGGTTTTCTATTGGAATGAAATGGCTTTTGTTGGTGAGGTTACCGGTATAAATGCTGCATATACAATGTTTAATCCCCAGGGAAATCCTGTAAGAGGTAAGGTAAGCCTTTCGATATTCCAGAGTGAGGATTCAGATAATACGGCAGATAATAAATATTGGAATGCGGCTTTTTCCAAGCTTTTTGGAAATATAGAAGATAATACTGAGGTAGATGCTTCGTCCATGATGGATAAGGTACAGAATTTAATCAATTTTTAGAGAGTGATAACTAATGGCAACATATGTATTTGAAAATCTAAAAAAAGAATATGAAAATTTTGAAAATCCGGTAGTAGTACTTAAAGTTAATGGCAAGGATTTTAGAAAAAATAAAAAAGGTTTTATTATTTCTGATATTGAGGTTGAGCTGACTTGTGGTTACGAAGCATCGATAGTAACATTTTCGATTTATAATGCTTTTGACCAGTTTACTTCCCAATTTATGACAGAGGATGTAAAACAATACATTTTTTTAGGTTCTTCGGTTGAATTGGCATTAGGTTATGCATCTACTGCAAGGATGGTGTTCTGCGGTTTTATTTCACGTGTGAATTTCTTTTATGAGAAAGGCGATATGCCGGGAATAAGGGTTACCGCAATGGATGTAAAAGGAATAATGATGGCAAATAATTATTCCAGACAGCTTACAGCCAAAAGCTATAGTGGAGCCGTTAAAGAGATTTTTGGCAAAAATGCGTATGTTACCATGAATAATAAACAAATAATAAAGAACCTGATTATCAGTGATACTCCTGATCAGAAAAATGGAGCGGATAAAAATGAAACTGATGACAGGACAATAGAAATGGTATGTGAAAGCGACTATGAGTTCGTTGTTAAAGCTGCCAAAAAATATAATTTTGAGTTCTTTTCAGAGCAGGGAAATGTATATTTCAGAAAGGCTAAATCTAATACAGAGGTGTTGATGGAATTGGGACCGTCTTCGGGACTTAGGGAATTTGATATTGAATATGACATTACCGGACTTGTTGAAGAAATTGAAGCAAGAAGTATGGATAACGGAAAAGGCAAAATAATAAAAGCGAAAAAGAAATTTAACAATAAAATTTCTATTGGAAATAAAGCAAAGCAGTATATCCGCAGAAGTGAAAAGGTATATATTGATCCTACAATAGAATCGTTGGAGGATGCTAATTACAGAGTGATGTCACTTATGGAGGAGATGTCGTACAGATTTGGAACTTTAGAGTGCAGCTGTATAGGAATACCGGAAATTTTTCCGGGCAGATTTATTAAACTGAATGCGATTGGATATCCGCCGGAAAATAAATTTTATGTTGTAACAGTAAAACATATAATTAGTGAGGATAGAGGATTTGAGACATTAATTACAGGTAAGGCTGCCGATATAGGAGGAGTATTGTAATGGGCTTATTTGATATAATTGATGATATTGCTGGAAAACAGGTTACGAAAACAGAAACCGGAGATAACAGGATTTTTGGTGTTATGACCGGGATTGTGGCTAAAAATTATGATAGAGACATGCCCGGCAAGGTATGTGTAAGTATCCCTGTAAGAGATGATGGTGGAAACGAATTAAAGTGGGCCAGAGTGGTTATGCCAAGCAGCGGTAAGGAATGGGGACATTATTTTATGCCGGAAGTGGGAGATATGGTGCTTCTGGTTTTTGAACAGGGAAATATTGAAAAACCATTCGTAATTGGCAGTATTCCTAAGGATAATAATAAATTTCTCACAAAATCTATTGATGAAAGAAACCGTTATAAGAAGATTATTACTAAAAACGGAAGTTCAATTACTTTTGAAGATAATCCTGAAGGTGATGGTGAAAAAGACAGAATTGAAATTGTAACAGCTAAAGAAAAACATATTATTTCACTTGATAATGAAAAAGATGAAATAACAATATCCGATAAGAATGGCAGCAACAAAATTCTTTTGAAGACAGAAAAAGGACAGATGGAAATAAAGGCTGATAAAAAGCTTGTAATAAATGTGGGTACTAATATAAGTGTAACATTTAATGGCAGCAATGGCACGGTAAATGTTGAATGTGACAAATTTAATGTTAAAGCCGGCAACGGAATTGTAATGGAGTCCAATGCTCAGGCCAAGTTAACAGGTGCCAATATATCACTTGAAGCGACATCGGTTTTTAAGGCAAACAGTAATGGTACGGCTGTAGTTAAAGGTATGCCGCTTAAACTCGGATAAAAGCTTGTAATAGAAAGAGAGAGGCAGGTTTTTTTTATGCAGAATGAATTTTTAGGCAAAGGAATGAAATTTCCACCTCAAATAAATCCGGCAACAGGAAGATTTGTTGCTGTTGAAGGTGTAAATGCAATAAAAGAATCAATATATCTTATTTTAATGACAAATAAAACAGAGAGGTTTGTCAGGCCGGATTTTGGTTCAAAACTGATGAATTACACTTTTATGGATACAAGTTCAACGATGTTAAATATAATGGCAAGGGAAATATCCAATGATATTTTGAATAATGAGCCAAGAGTTGATGAGGTTAATGTTGATATAGATTCAGAAAGTAAAAAAGGCTGCCTTATTATTAATATACGTTACAGAGTCCGGGGAAATAATGTAATGGATAATCTTGTATTTCCGTTTTATCTTGATACATCATGGAGTATAAATGAAGAAGAAAGCGAAGGATAAGTTATGGTACATAATGAATTCAGATTGGACAATAAAACAATCAGCGACTATAAACAGCAAATAGAAAAACTTGCAGAAAGTTATGTGCCGGAATGGAAGTTTGATGAAAAGAATCCTGATATTGGTTCAGTTATTGCTTTGATTTATGCAAAACAGCTTTATGACAATTCCTGCCGTTATAACGGAATGCTGGAAAAATACCATAGAGAAATGGTTAATTTATTAGATATATCATTGCAGCAGGCTCATCCTGCCGGTGCAACGGTCATTATGGATGTGGTGCCGGATACGGTTAATGGTGTACCCGTTCGTAAAGGAACTAAGCTTTTGGCAGACGATGAAGATAAAAAGATAGTTTTTGAAACGGCACAATCTGTATATATGTCCGGAGCATCAATTGAAACAATAATGATGTCAAGAGGGTATGATGGCAAATTAATTCCCTTATATGGAAGTTTTGTACAAAAGGATTATGCGGGGAATATTTGTGATGATGAAGAGGCTGCGGATAGTGATATAAAGCCTTTTAAGTTGTTTGATTTTTCCAAAGCAGGCATTGGAAAACAGGCATTGCTTTTGTATCATGACAGTATTTTTGATGTAGAAGATGAATTGCTTGATTGCAGAATTACCGGTAATGCCCAATTCCTTAAAGCATTGGAAAATAAAGAATATAGAATGCTTTATTATACGGATGAGGGGTTCCTTCCTGTTGAACAATATAATATTCACGGGGAACATATTTATTTTACCAAGTCTTTAAAAAGTAAAAAAGTGTCTGTTAAAGATAAGGAGTACAGCCTTATTGTAATAGAAGCATGCAAACCGCAGACTGAGACTGTGGAATTTAAAGGAATTGAATTTGCATCAAGCGGAAGCCCGGTAAATGCAGAATATATTGGTAACGGAACAACTGATTTTGATGTTAACAGATTTAATATATTTGGAGATATATTATCCCTTTATTCGGAATGCTATATTGGAATGGATTCCTATTTTGCAAAGAAGGATTCTAAAATTACATTAAGCTTTGATATGTCCTTTGGCGAGAAATATGTTGGAGCCGTAAGGGAACCTGAAAAAGCAGATTTAAGAGTAATTAAGAGAAAAAAAAGATTTGAGATTGAGGAACGTATTGCGTATTGCCATGCGGAAAATATATCGATTGAATATTTTAACGGAGTAGGCTGGAAAAGGTTAAAATGTGACAAAGAATATGAAAATATATTTAAAGAAGACGAAGAAGGAAGGATTGAGATTAGTTTTATATGTCCAAGTGACTGGAAAGCTTCTTCATCAGGGGGATACCAGGGCAGAATGTTAAAGGTTCAGCTTTTAAAAGCAGATAATTGCTATTATCAGCCATGCATGCACTGTTATCCGAGAATTACTGATTTAAATATATCTTATACATACAATGAAAACTACAAAAAACCTGTGTTCGCAACACGTTTGTACGGAACAAAAAGTCAGGATTTAACTGTTAACATTCTGGAAAATAAGACATTTACAGCTTTTTCAAAGGGTAATTACGCAGATACGGCTATTTATCTGGGCTTTGATAAGGTCTTCGATAATGGTCCCATAAGTATTTGGTGGAAGTTACATAATTCAGCGAGAGATATGGACAAAAAGCTTAGATTTTTCTATTCAACGAATAGTGAATTTAAGGAAATGAAGGTTGTAGACTATACGGAAGGACTGTCAAAAACCGGAATAATGATGTTTTTACCTGAACCGGATATCGGAATGCTGGAGCTTGAAGGAAAGAAACAGTGCTGGATTAAAATTACAGAAGAAAACTATCAGGAAGAACAGCTTTGCACAGAAATAGAAAAAATTGCAATTAATGCGGTTATGGCATATAACGCTGAAACACTTGATGAAGAAGAGTTTTATCTCGAGACTGTAAATCCTAATGAATCATTTCCGCTAAGAGCAGATAAAATATTAACTGCTGATGTATGGGTTAATGAAAAAAATGATTTAACTAAACAGGAGATGAATCGTTTAATGCAGACTGACCCTGATTCCATACGGGTGAGTTATGATTACATGGGTGAAATTGAGGAGTTTTTTGTTAAATGGCAGGAATGCAGTAATTTCCTGAACTCAAAGCCTGACAGCAGACATTATGTGCTTGACAGAATGCAGAATAAAATAATATTTGGGGACGGGGTACATGTCAGAATTCCCAGAAATACACAGGGAACGGCATTTATAGTCCGGGTAAAATGTTGCGAAGGTAAAGCAGGAAATGTAGCTGCCAACACTATTACGTCAAGCTTGTCGAATATGATGTTTATTAACAATATATATAATCCTGAGCCGGCATTTGGCGGTAGTGATATGGAAATGCTTGAAAAAGCAATGGAAAGAGGCGCAAATCTCTTCAGCTCCGGAGGAAGACTGGTTACGGAACAGGATTATCTGAATGAAATTACAAATTATTCGGACATAATTGAATCGGCATCCATTGTACGAAATGTGGACAGATATGGAAATTATAATCAGGGAATGATTTATGTTGTTATGCTTATGAAGGATTTTATGGATAGTTCAGCTTCTTTTTACAGAATTCAGGGTAATCTGAAACAGCACATCCTTAAAAAATGTGAATTAAGTATTTTACCGGAGCAATTAGTCATTGAGGAACCTTTATTTGTAGAGCTTTGTGTTGATATATGGGCAGAAGCAATACACATTGAGGATAATTTTGAAATACAAAACCGAGTACAGGAATCATTAAAGGAATATTTTAATCCAATCTCACAGGCACATACTAAAGGATGGAAAATTGGCACATTACCAAGGAAATCCCAGATTGTTATGAGATTAAATGCCGTTAAGAGTAAAGCAATCGTGAAGCATGTTATGGTAACTGCCAGATATGCGGACAAAGATGGTGTTCATGAGACTGATTTGGAAAATATTAAGGTTTCTCCGTTTATGGTTGTGAAAAATGGTACTCACAAAATTCATTTAAGTCATAAGACAACTAATTAAATGAAAGGTGGATTTTATGTTAAGTGAAAAAATGCTTCAGGAAAAGGATTTGGATGATTTGATGCAGGAAGCAATTATGCAGATTCCGATGTATTCAAAGGAATGGACCAACTTCAATCCTTCTGATCCTGCAATAACCACCTTGGAGAATTTGTCAGTATATACTATTTTACAGCAGTCATATACTGGTCAGATATCAGATTCTGCAAGAGAAAAAATATTTGCACTATTAGGATATGAACGCAAAGCTGCTAAAAATGCAAGAGTTATGCTTCAGCCATTGAATGTTGGGAAAGCAGTAATTATTCCGGCAGGACAAAAATTTATTGTCGGTGATTTGTGCTTTGAAACCAACAGGGAATTTACTGTATATGGGAATAAAATCATCGGAATATACGGAAAACACAATGAGCAGGTTAAAGATTATTCCGTATTGTTAGACAGGGATATTCCATTGGAAATACCTGTGTTCTCCAATAAGCCGGAGAAAGGCATGGAACTGTATATGGTAATTGGAAGTGATAACGAGCTTCCTGAAGATGTTAATTTATTTATAGAGCTTTCAGAATTTGGACATAGAAACCTTATAAATAAAGTGAATTTGTTTGCTGATATAAAATGGCAGTGCTATACCCAAAAAGGCTTTGTTGATATAAAATGCCGGGACAATACAGGTAATCTTTTAACTTCCGGAGAAATCCGCTTAAAACTTCCGAAAAAAGAAATGGAAGTTTATGATGAACTTCCTCAGAAGGGATATGTAATAAGAGCAGTATTGAATAAAGCCGATTATGATATACCCCCGAGAATTAAGGGAATATATGGTTTCCTTTTTGAAGTATGGCAGAAAGAAACCCAGTCAATCTGTTATACTTTTTCGTCAAAACAAAAAATAGATGTATATTGTGATATTTTGGAGCAGGATTATATACAGATTTTTTGCAAAGAGGATGACGGTTACTATTATAAATATGAATTAGCCACAAAAAACGATTCAAAGGGGCGTTTTTATAATAAAAAGAAATATGATTTTGGAAGATACGGCTTTTCATTTAATAAAGATGAACATGGTTTTGGCCCGGGTAATTTTATTAATGCGGTTAAATTGGTTGCATACAATGATACAATTATGCGTCAGTTCGATTTAGGTCAGATATACGGATACGATAATCAGCAAATAGACCTTCCGGTAAAAAATATTGTTAAAGAAAGCTTTTCGCTTATTATATGCAAAAAACTTCCGAATAAAGAAACGGTGTATGATTTTGTTAAACCGGATAGTACGGGAGATAATGACTTTAAGTACAAGCTTCTTGAAAATGAAGGGAAAATAATTATTACTGATGCAGCCGGATACATTAATGGAAGAATATTTATGTGCGGCTGTGCAACGGATAAAGGCGAAGACGGTAATGTCAGAGCAGGAACGGTGTTTACTCCGTATGGATATGACAGTGAAATAACATTTATTAATCCGGCACAGGGATTCGGAGGAAGAAAAAAGGAAACGCCGGAGGATATGCGTAAACGTTTTGTGACAGAAATGAATGAGCATTATACAGCTGTTACAACAGAAGATTATGAAAAAATCGTAAAAAACACTCCGGGTTTATGTATACATAAAGTAAAAGCAATTGCAGATTCAAAGAATAACAGGATTAAAATTGCAGTTAAACCATACGGAAACAGTGAACATCCTGTTTTAAGCAGTGTATACCTTGAAGAGATTAAAAAAAGCCTTGAGGAACGCAGGCTTATATCTACGGCAGTGGAGGTTTTGCAGCCTGTATATGCGGGAGTTAATGTTCAGGGAACGGTTTATGTAAAACCTCACTTCGAGAACTGCATAGAGCAGATAAAAGCTGTAATCAACAAGGAACTGGATTATGTTAATTCTGACAAAAACTTTGGTGACAGACTTAATTTTGACAGATTATTTCAGAAAATAGAAGCACTTGAATGTGTGGATTTTATATATAATTTATCAACAATGGTCAGGAATCGCCGTTATGCAGAACAAAGAGGCATGGATATTATTCCGGCAGATAACTGTCTGTTATATCCGGGTGACATATCCATTGAATTAAGTACTATGGAATAGGTGTTTTTATGGAAAAAAGACGTAATTATTCAATCAAAAAAAACAGATATTCAAACGCTTTTATGTCGGGTTTTGCAATAGAAGGGGATAATCGTATTGTACTTGATGATGAATGCTTCATGCATTGTCTTATTCTTGGCAGAATTGACGGAGTAGAAGAGGATTCGGATTGGGGACACTTACACTTCGATTGTGATATTGAAGAGGATATGATTTATACAGTACATATTTTTGCATCCAATTATGAGGAATTCAACAGAAAAGGAGTTCTGACCAATATTGAAGAATTCCTCCTGGGGGATACGGATGATTTGGCAACCAAAAAGAAATTTTTTGAAATTGCCGGAGCAAAAAAAATTGTTAATCATAATGATATTCTTTTGTACGATATAAAAGGAAGATATCTGTATGTAATGCTGGAAATTAACGGGATGGGAAAAGGCAGCATTGAAAATATGTATATTAACAGTCAGGGGGATTTCTTTATGGAAAGTCTTCCTGAGGTGTACCATGAGTACGGTGGATTTTATCACAGATATTTATCAATCTTCTCTACAATGTTTATGGAACTTCAGGGGAAAATCGAGAATGCGGATGATATATTAAATTTGGATAATGCATCTTATGAATTATTAACATTATTTGGTAAATGGCTTGGAATTGATGTAAGCGGAGATTTCCTTTCTGAAGACAAATTAAGAAGATTGATTAAGGAAGCATATTCTTTAAATCGAATGAAGGGAACAAGAAAAGCACTTGAAAGACTGACAGAAATAATTTTGGATGAAAAGACGATTATTCTGGAAAAAAACTGTCTGCATAATGAAGCTGAGTCAGAAGATAACTATGAAGCCTTGTATGGAAAAGGTGCATACGATGTCACAATGTTAATAAAAACGCATGTGCCTGAAAATCAGAAATCACAATTATTATTTCTGATTAAACAGTTCGTGCCGGTAAGATGTAATCTTAATATAAGATTCCTTGATGAAAGCAGCGGACTTGATGATCATCTGTATCTGGACATGAATACAAAGGTTAATGAAAATATACCTGCAGAACTGGATGTTCGTCAGGCAATGGACGGACGGGTATTGTTAAAATAATATATCCGGTTCTGTCTGATAGAACGGATGAGTATGTAAATATTGTTTTTTGACTGTAATGATGATATAATATAGTTGTTTTAGTATTAAACTGTGAAAAGAGGAAATTATGACTATTACAGAAAACAGAACAGAATCTACAATAATAATATGTGTTGAGGGCCGTGTAGATACTAACACAAGTCCAAAACTTCAGGAAAGTATATTAAAGGCTTTTCAGAAGGGCGATAATCTTGTTATTGATTTTAAAAAATGTGCATATTTATCAAGTGCCGGACTAAGAGCGCTCCTTATTGGCCAGAAAACTGCCAATTCAAAAGGGGGAACGATGAAGCTTATTAATGTACCGGAGCTTATAATGAATGTTTTTAATATGTCGGGCTTTTTAAAAATCCTAACTATTGAATAATGGTTTACATAATGATGTGCAATAAGTGACGCGTGGAACATGGGTTTTACAGCGTCACTTTGTGATAAATGCAAAACTAATTGTAGGGGGAGTCGAAATTGAAGATTGCATATATAGGAATTGATTTGCTATATCCGGCATTGCCGGCATTACATAATAAAGGATGTACCATACTTAAAATATTTTCCTGTAAAACTGATAATATAACAGAATTTAATGTTAAGGTTATTGATTTTGCACATAAATATCACATACCTGTTACTTTAGACAGAATTACATCTGAAGATATTGAGAATTTAAAGGAGCTTGGGTGTGAGCTTATTATTTCAGCCGGCTATTATTATCGTATTCCGGTTGATGCAAAGATTGCAATGATTAATATTCATCCGACACTTTTACCGATAGGAAGAGGTGTCTGGCCAATGCCGGAAATAATATTGAAGGGTTATGACAAAAGCGGAATAACCTTTCATAAAATAATTCATGAATTTGATGGTGGAGACATTGTTTTACAACGTAGTTTTCTGCTTGATAAACGGGAAAATCATATGACATATATGGAAAAGGTATATAATTTGTTACCTGAAATGGTGGATGAGCTTATAGATAATTTTGAACAGCTTTATGAAGGTGCAGCGGCACAGGGTGAGGGCAGCTATTTTGAAAATCCTACAAGAGATGAGTACACTGTAACTTCCAATATGACGATAGAAGAGGCAGATTTGATTTTGCGGGCTTTTTTTGGATATGAATGCATTTTTAATTCAGGAAATAAATTATATGAGATTATTGAGGCGTATGCTACGGATACAGTGCATGATGGATATATAAGATTTCCACTGAAAGACGGATATGTTGAGACTAAAAGTGCAAGGGAATTATAAATAGGAGCAGAAGGATGCGTATGAAGATTAAACTTAGAACAAAAGCAATAATAGCTATTTTTCTTATGGCTTTAATATTATGTATTGCGGCTTTGTTTGTTAGCTACAAAGTCCATTCAAAAACTATGGACAGGCATTACAAGCGGCTTGCAAGAAATATTGCGGAAACAACTGCACTGGTTATCAACAAAGATGCAATTAAAAAATATACAGAAGAAGTAAAAGCAATATATCTTAACAATCCTAAACCTGTATTTAATTCTTCAAATGATAAAGAGGCATATTTTAAACAATATGAAAATATCGCAGATGAGCAATATGACGAAATAGTTAATAGATTAAACAACATTAAAACAACAAATGTTGTGAAATCTTTATATGTCATATATGTTGATGTTGAAAGTAAATCCTGTGTATATGTATTAGATGCGGATAGTTCAGAAGAAGCGTGTCAAATGGGAACATGGGATAAATTATATGAAGAAAATTACAATATTATTACCAATCCGGAGGAAGGATTTGAAGGTTATATTACCAATACAGAGGAATATGGCTGGCTATGTTCCGCAGGAGCTGCAATCATGGATGAAGAAGGTGAAGTCATTGCATACGCAATGGTAGATTTATCTATGGATGAGGTTATGAACGAGCGATATACTTTTCTTGGAAATCTGAGTTTTGTTATGCTTGGAATAACATTGATTTTATTGATTGTATTTTTATTAATAATTAATAAATCCATTATTATTCCAATAAATAAATTATCTGTAACAGCCAGAAACTTTGTAGAAATAATGAGCAATGATTCTAATACTAAGGAGTTATTGTTTTCAAAATTTACAATAAAAAGCGGAGATGAAATTGAAAATCTTCACAAATCATTTCAATTTATGGAGAAAGAGATTTATGAATATATAGATAATCTTGAACGCGTTACATCAGAGAAAGAACGTATTGCTGCCGAATTAAGTATTGCAAAAAAAATACAGGCAGATATGCTTCCAAGTATATTCCCTGCTTTTCCTGAACGTAAAGAGATTGATATATATGCTGCAATGCATCCGGCTAAAGAAGTTGGTGGAGATTTCTATGACTTTTTCATGATAGATGATAATCATCTTGCGGTTGTAATTGCTGATGTTTCAGGCAAAGGAATACCGGCAGCATTGTTTATGGTAATCGGAAAAACACTTATAAAGAATCATACACAATCGGGACTCAGTCTGGATAAAGTTTTTGCTGAAGTTAACAACCGTTTGTGTGAATCTAATAATGAAGGACTTTTTATTACAGCATTTGAAGGTGTGCTTAATTTAACTACAGGTGAATTCATGTATGTTAATGCAGGTCATGAATGTCCGTACATATATAGGAAGGGCGGTAAATATACACTTAATATGCTTGAACCGGGATTTATACTTGCCGGCATGGAAGATATGACATATGAGATGGGAAGCATACAGTTTAATCCGGGAGATAAGATATACCTGTTTACAGATGGTGTTACGGATGCAATTAACATAAATGAAGAATTGTATGGAGAACAAAGGCTGTATGATGTACTTAATAACAATATCGATAAAAATCCAAAAGATTTATTAAATGTTATAAAGTCAGATATTGACAGTTTTGTTGGTGAGGCAGCACAATTTGATGACATAACTATGTTGTGTGTTGAATATATGGGAGAAATATTCGAGAATTTGTATACGGGTAATGCATATGAATTTGGTTATGATAAAATAAAGTGATTATTAAAATAATAACTCAAGGTCAAAATATATTGACATTAGACATATCCTAAGTTATTATTTGATATAAATATAATATTTTTTTGGGGGGAAGTGTATGAGAAGATACATTAAAAAAACTGCAAAATTATTGATACTATCGTCATTTGTTTTTGCTAATGGATTTTGTATGAATATTTCGGCGGAGGAGACAGATACGCCGTATTATACTAACTTCTATGGCGTAGAACTTACAAAGGATGAGTATGATAATCTGTTAAAGGGGTTTGGTAAAACAACGTTGTACTATCTGAAACAGGAAATTGTAGATTTGTATAAAGATGAGGAAAATCTTACATGCAATAGTATGGAAGTTTGGTTGGATGAGAATAGCAATCCTGTTAAGCCAACAAGTCTTGTGTCTCCACTAGCGACAGATATATGGTATTCAGAATATAGTTATCCTACCAGAAAACTTGAAGTAACCATATCACCTTATGGTCAATTATCCAGTAAACGGCTTGTGTCAGTAACAAATACTTGGATTATTCTGCCTTCGGTGCGTTCATTTGATGTGTTGGCTGTTCGTGCAGAGGGAGAGTATGAAATTTTTACAGATAAGTTAAATACATATGGTTCTCAAATATGGGATGGAAATGAAATAGAATATAATACTGAAAAATGTTCCAGTTATTTTAAAATACTATCGGATGGAGTTGGCTTGTCAATGAATCTTTCTGATGATGCAACTAAATCTATAGAATGCAACCTGACAGTATGTTTTGGCAGTGGTGCAGATGATTTACTTGCTGTGGGCACATATCAGCATGCAATTGCTACATCTTCACTTTTTAAGTCCAAGCAATACACTATTGATATATTGGGAGATGGTGGAGTTGTTGATTTTTATAGTACGGTTGAAGATTTATATGAACAGGGTGCAGGGCTGATTGTGCAGGACGTTGAATAGAAAGTGAGTTGAGAAAAAATGAGAAAGAAAATTTTAGTGATTTTTTCTTTGATGGCTTTTATATTAACAACTGCTTGTGATGGTTATGAATCGGATACATTCTCAACAAATTTTCCCGAATATAATCTTGTATTAACGGATGATGAATACAATGCTTTGTTTTATTATAATATGGGAAGAATGCCCAAAGGATTTTCCGGTACAACATCAGATTTTGCTCAAAAAAGGATGGACCATATTTCAGGAGGTGCTTATGCTGATATAGGAAGAATTGATGATGAAGATATTCGTCCTATTGAAAATTTACCGGTAAAAAAATCCATAAAAGAGATTTTAAAGCGTCATGCCAAGGAAAAATGGGTAGAAGCAGGCGGTAATAATAGATATGAACTAAATATTACTGTGGATGAAAATGGTATGACGGCAATAATAAGTGATTCTGTTAATCAATGTGTTATTTATGAGTTTAATATCAGCATGGAATTGCTTGAGGAGGCAGAAAGATATAATTATCTGATTTATGAAATCCCCGGAAGTGATGAAAGCATATATTTTTATTGTCGGAATGAGGATTATATAACCGTAAGAACGATAAGCGGAGATTATCCGGAGAATTATACCGACAGATTTTATAATTTTATTCCTGAGGGGACTAAAATCGATGGAAATCCTGATGTTTTGCTACAAGATACATTAGTGTTAAGCGGATATAAGCTATTGGATTATAGAGCTAAAGTCGAATTAGAAAAAAAGGATGGAATTGTATCGGGGACGATTACTTATGAGGAAGGGAAATTGCTTAACTATTACACAATAAGTTTTAGTGGTGTAATAGAAAACGGAATACTTGAATTTGATAATTATGAACGCCTTCATTTTGCCAGATGTGATTCGTATGAGAAGTATATGCAGCAGGATGACAGTATAAGCGGTTATAGTGGAAAAATATACTTTTACAGAACCTTTCTTTTATTCGAGGATTCGTATACGGGTAATGCATATGCATTTGGTTATGATAAGATTAAGTGATTGTTCTGACGGACCTGTTGAACAGGAGAAATTTGTAGAGTGGGTATAAAATAAGATATTTATATAAACAGCCGATTGGGGCACGAAATGCCTGACATCGGCTGTTTTATTATACTCAGATTAACGGCGCTTAGTTCCGATAGCATATACTCATTTTTTTGACATATATTAAAATTGGGATTTAGTGAATTAAATATTCCATCCCTACCCCTAATCTTCTGAGAGGAATATATATGTTGAAAAAAATCAAAAAAATTATATTTATTTCCATTCTTATCATTGCACAGATTTTTGCAAATAATACAATTGTTTCTGCCGAACAGACAGAGCTGAAGCTTTACGCGAATGCCGCAGTACTGATTGACGCCGACACGGGAAGAATTCTTTATGGCAGTAATGAGGATAAGGTTCTGCCGATGGCAAGTACGACTAAGGTTATGACGTTAATAATAGCACTTGAATACGGTAATTTGGAGGATGTTGTAACGGTTTCAAAATATGCGGCGTCACAGCCCGATGTTCAGCTGAATGCACTGGCGGGTGAACAGTATGTGCTTAAGGATTTGCTTCATGCGATGATGATGCAGTCTTATAATGATGTTGCAGTAGCAATAGCAGAGTATGTTGCAGATGTTTATACAAGTGAAAAGCAGGATTCGGAAACAGTCAGAAACAGGACAACAGAGGAAAGTAAGGAAATGGTCAAAACCTTTGCAACGCTGATGAATGAGAAGGCGAAAAGCCTTGGCTGTGTCGATACATATTTTATTACGCCGAACGGACTTGATGCACAGGATGAGAACGGAATTCATGGTACAACAGCATATGAGCTTGCAAAAATCTGTGCGTATGCAGTTGGCAAGGAGGAAGTGATTGATATATGCACGACAAGAAGCTATGCATTTAGTGAAATAAACGGCAAAAGAAATATAAATATCGGAACAACGGACAGATTCCTTGACATGATGGAGGGGGCAGTGGGACTCAAAACCGGATTTACGGGAAATGCAGGCTACTGCTTTGCCGGTGCGGTTAAAAGGGACGGTAAAACCCTTATTTCCGTTGTGCTTGGAAGCGGCTGGCCGCCGAATAAGAATTATAAATGGGCAGATACAAAGGCATTGATGAACTATGGAATTAACAATTATTTCTATCAGAATATTTTTGTCCCGGATGAGGATTATAAGAGCGTTCCGGTTATTGAAGGAACAAAAGAGTATGTTGATACATATATTCCTTTTTCACTTGGAATGTTAATCGGGGAAGATGATGAGGTTGATGTTGTATATGTAATGCCGGATTGCGTCATTGCTCCGGTAGGAACAAATGAAGAAATCGGCAGAGTAAACATATATATTAATGATGAATTATTTACATCCTTTCCGATTCTGAGCAAGGAGGAAGTGCCGGAAAAAGATTTTTGGTGGTGTTTAAAATATGTGCTTGATTATTTTTGTTCATAATATTACAATGTATTTGGTAGAAATTGCGATTAAATCAAAAATAACCCATTTTTTCTACTACAAATGGGTAAAAATTACGGAGGTCTGAAATATGAGCAATACAACACAGACGTCAGCAGGAAAGAGAATAGAGGCTCTTCTTGATGATAAGAGTTTTGTTGAAATCGGCGGTCTTGTAACAGCAAGATGTACAGATTTTAACATGACAGCAGTAGATGCTCCAGCGGATGGTGTTTTGACAGGATATGGTACCATCAATGGAAGTCTTGTGTATGTGTACAGCCAGGATTCTACAGTTTTAAGCGGTACAATCGGCGAGATGCATGCAAAGAAAATCGTTAATATTTATGACATGGCTATTAAGATGGGAGCGCCGGTAATCGGTCTTGTGGACTGTGCCGGATTAAGACTTCAGGAAGCTACGGATGCACTTAATGCATTTGGTGAGATTTATAAGAAACAGGTTGATGCTTCCGGAGTTGTTCCGCAGATTACAGCTGTTTTCGGAGTATGTGGAGGCGGTCTTGCATTAATGCCTGCACTTACTGATTTTACATTTATGGAAGAGAAGAATGCCAAGTTATTCGTGAACAGCCCTAATGCTTTAGACGGTAATTTCACAGCTAAGAACGATACGGCTTCATGTGCATTCCAGTCAGAGGAGGCAGGTCTTGTTGATTTTACAGGTGATGAGGCTTCAATCCTTAATGAAATTAGAAATCTTGTAGATGTTCTTCCGTCTAATTTTGAAGATGAAGCAGTTGAAGAATGTATGGATGACCTCAACAGAGTATGTGAGAATCTTGCCGATGCAAAGGCAGATGCAGCATATATTCTTACAAGTATTTCCGACCAGAACCTTTTCATAGAGACTAAGAAGAATTATGCAGCGGACATGGTTACGGGCTTTATTAAGCTTAACGGAGCTACAGTAGGTGCGGTTGCTAATTCAGGTGACGTGCTTTCGGCAGAGGGCTGTGAGAAGGCGGCTGATTTCGTTCAGTTCTGCGATGCTTTTTCAATTCCGGTACTTTCACTTACCAATGTTAAGGGATATGCCGCAACGGTTGAGAGTGAGAAGAAGATTGCCAAAGCAGCAGCTAAATTAACATATGCTTTTGCTAACGCAACAGTTCCTAAGGTTAACATTGTTATCGGTGATGCTTTCGGAAGTGCTTATGTTGTTATGAATTCCAAGGCAATCGGTGCAGATGTAACCTATGCATGGTCTGACGCTTCAATCGGAATGATGGATGCGGGTCTTGCTGCTAAGATTATGTATGCAGACAAGCCTGAGCTTATAGCAGAGAAGACCGCTGAATATGCAGCTCTTCAGGACAGCGTATTATCAGCAGCCAAGAGAGGCTATGTTGACAGCATTATTGATGCTAAGGACACAAGAAAATATGCTATCGCAGCTTTTGAAATGTTATATTCCAAGAAAGTAGATACTGTAGCTAAGAAGCATGGCACAGTTTAATGAGGTGAGCCTATGATTTTATTAAGCAGTATGGCAGAGAAACTTGCGGAAGCAGGTATCAATACATTGATATGTATTATCGTTGTATTTGCTGTTCTTATCCTCATATCGCTTGTAATCAGTCTTTTCGGATTCATTCCTAAGGCTGAGGCTGCAATTGCAAGAAGAAAGGCAGCTAAGAAGGAAGAACAGAGCATTGCCGAGAAGGCAATTGATAATACCATTTCACAGATTGCTGCAAAGGAAGAAGAGGAGCTTGTTGATGATTTAGAGCTGATAGCAGTTATTGCTGCGGCAATTGCGGCATCAACGGGAACATCCACGGAAGATTTTGTAGTGAAATCAATCAGAAAAGTTAGGAGATAATAAGATGAAGAATTATACTATTACAGTTAATGGAAATGTATATAATGTAACAGTTGAAGAGGGTAATACGGCAGGTGTTGTAATGTCTGCTCCTGTTGCACCAAAGGCTGCTCCTGCAGCACCTAAGGCAGCACCGGCTCCTGCAGCTAAGAGTGCCGGTGCAGGCTCAATTAAGGTTAATGCACCAATGCCTGGAAAGATTGTTGCCGTTAAGGCTAATGTTGGTGATTCGGTTAAGAAGGGACAGGTTATTATGGTCCTTGAAGCCATGAAAATGGAGAATGATATCGTTGCTCCTGCAGACGGAACCATTGCAAGCATTGATGCGGCAGTAGGAAACTCTGTAGAATCAGGAGAGACTATTGCAACTTTAAACTAGTATTGGAGGTATTACAATGGATAAGATCCTTGAGACCCTTGAAAACCTGCTGAATCAGACTGGTTTTATGAACCTCGAATGGGGTAACTATGTTATGATTCTTGTAGCATTCGTTTTCTTATATCTGGCAATAGGCAAGGGATTTGAACCTCTGTTACTTGTTCCGATTTCCTTTGGTATGTTGTTAGTTAACCTTTTCCCTGACATCATGCAGAGCGTTGAAGATGCCAAGGCAGCCGGCAATACTGCGGCAGGCCTTCTGCATTATTTCTATCTGTTGGATGAATGGAGTATTTTGCCTTCACTGATATTCCTCGGTGTAGGTGCGATGACGGACTTCGGACCATTAATCGCGAACCCTAAGAGCTTTTTACTTGGTGCGGCAGCGCAGATTGGTATTTTTTCTGCTTATTTCCTTGCAATCATTCTTGGATTCAACGGTAAAGCAGCAGCAGCTATCTCAATCATCGGCGGTGCGGACGGACCTACATCAATCTTCCTTGCAGGTAAGCTTGGACAGACTGATTTAATGGGACCTATTGCGGTTGCGGCATATTCATATATGTCACTTGTACCGATTATTCAGCCACCTATTATGAAATTATTAACCACCAAGAAAGAAAGAGCTATCAAAATGGAACAGTTAAGACCTGTTTCCAAGCTTGAGAAAATTCTTTTCCCTATCGTAGTTACGGTAGTAGTTGTATTAATACTTCCTACGACGGCACCTCTTGTAGGTATGCTTATGTTAGGTAATCTTTTTAGGGAATGCGGTGTTGTTAAGCAGCTTACCGAAACAGCATCCAATGCACTTATGTATATCGTAGTTATCCTTCTCGGAACATCAGTAGGTGCTACTACAAGTGCAGAAGCATTCTTAAATGCTAGTACTCTTAAGATTGTTGTACTTGGTCTTGTTGCCTTTGCAGTTGGTACGGCTGCCGGTGTATTGTTCGGCAAGCTTATGTGTGTTGCCACTAAGGGTAAGGTTAATCCGCTTATCGGTTCGGCAGGTGTATCTGCGGTTCCAATGGCAGCGCGTGTTTCACAGAAGGTTGGTGCTGAGGCTGACCCTACTAACTTCCTTTTGATGCATGCTATGGGACCTAACGTTGCCGGCGTTATCGGTACAGCAGTTGTTGCCGGTACATTTATGGCAATATTTGGCGTATAAGACGGAATAAGGAGGAAATATAAATGGCAGATAACAAAATCGAAGCTAAACCGGTTAAAATTACCGAAACAATATTGCGTGATGCACATCAGTCTTTGATTGCCACCAGAATGACAACAGAGCAGATGCTTCCGATTATCGATAAAATGGATAAAGTCGGATATAATGCTGTTGAGTGCTGGGGCGGAGCAACCTTTGATGCGTGCTTACGTTTCTTAAAAGAAGACCCATGGGACAGACTCCGTAAATTAAAAGACGGATTCAAGAACACCAAATTACAGATGTTATTCAGAGGACAGAATATTCTCGGATATCGTCCTTATGCTGATGATGTAGTAGAATATTTTGTTCAGAAGTCAATTGCAAACGGTATTGATATTATCCGTATTTTTGACTGCTTAAATGATATTCGTAACCTTGAGACAGCTGTAAAGGCTGCCAACAAAGAAAAAGGACATGCTCAGGTAGCTCTTTCATATACATTGGGAGACGCTTATACTCTTGATTATTGGAAGAATATTGCCAAAGAAATCGAAGATATGGGTGCTGATTCTATCTGTATCAAGGATATGGCAGGATTATTGCTTCCAAATCAGGCAGTTGAGCTTGTTCAGGCTCTTAAGGATGGTTCAAACCTTCCAATCGAGCTTCATACACATTATACCTCAGGTGTAGCTTCAATGACCTGTATGAAGGCTGTTGAAGCAGGCTGTGACATCATTGATACAGCTATGTCACCGATGGCACTCGGAACCAGCCAGCCTGCAACAGAGGTTATGGCTAAGGCATTTGAGGGAACACCTTATGACCCTAAATTTGACCAGAACCTTCTTGCTGAAATCGCTGATTATTTCAGACCGATGAGAGAAGAATGGCTCAAATCAGGGCTTCTTGACCCGAAGGTTATGGGTGTTAATATTAAGACACTTCTCTATCAGGTACCGGGCGGAATGCTCAGTAACCTTGTATCACAGCTTAAAGAAATGAAGGCTGAGGATAAGTATAACGAGGTTCTTGAAGAAGTACCAAGAGTTCGTAAGGATTTCGGTGAACCGCCTTTGGTTACACCTTCAAGCCAGATTGTCGGAACACAGGCTGTTCTTAACGTAGTTCTTGGCGAGAGATATAAGAGCCTTACCAAGGAATCTAAGGATTTACTTCTTGGTAAATACGGAAAGACTGTTAAGCCTTTCAATCCTGAGGTTCAGAAGAAGGCAATCGAGATGACAGGTGAGGAGCCGATTACATGCCGTTTTGCTGATACACTTGAGCCTGAGCTTGCAAAGCTTGAGGATGAGATGAAACAGTGGAAACAGCAGGATGAAGACGTATTGTCTTATGCTTTGTTCCCACAGGTTGCAACAGATTTCTTTAAGTACAGAGAAGCACAGCAGAATAAGGTTGATCCTGCAATGGCTAAGGACGGCGCATATCCGGTATAATTACCGCTTTGTATTTTTAAATTAACAGGGGCAGACAATGTCTGTCCCTTTTTTCAAAGAGAGAATAAATATGAATAATATATTAGAACAGCTTAAAGAGGCATTTCCCGATTTGAGCAAAAGTCAGAAGAAAATAGCACATTATATTATTGAAAATCTTGATGAAGCGGCATTTTCCAATGCTGCAATGATTGGCAAGGCAACCGGAGTAAGTGAATCGACAGTGGTCCGATTCGCTGCAACCATGGGATTTGAAGGCTTTCCGGAATTTCAGCAGGAACTTGCACTGGTTGTAAGAACCCGTCTGAAAACGGTTAATAAAATAGATATAGAAGGAAATATGAGCCGTTCCAAAATTGTTGAGAACGTATTAAGGGGAGATTCCAACAAGATTCTGTCAACCCTGGAGGAATTGGATGGTGATGCATTTGATTTGGCGGTTGACACAATTACTGAGGCAAGAAGAGTCTATATAGTGGGAGTCAGAAGCTCGGCATCGCTTGCACAGTTTCTTGCATTTTATCTCAGAATGATAGTTCATGATGTCGTTTTGGTAACGACAACAAGTTCAAGCGAGATTTTTGAACAAATGCTGTATGTTAATGAGGAGGATGTCGTTATCGGTATAAGCTTTCCGAGATATTCAATGCGCACTCTCAAAGCAATGGAATTTGCCAATAACCGCAATGCCAAGGTTATTGCAATAACGGACAGCATACACTCACCGATGAATCTGTATTCCTCCTGCAATCTTTTTGCCCGGAGTGATATGGCGTCAATCGTTGATTCGCTTGTTGCACCGATGTCACTTATTAATGCATTAATTGTCGCCTTATGTGTACATAACTCCAAAAAGGTTGTTAAAAATCTTGAAATGCTTAATGAAGTATGGGATGACTATCAGCTGACTAACAATGATGAGATTAACTATCTTGGAGACAATCTTTTGAAGGATTTGAAGAACTTGGAGGAATGATGTCAAAGGTAATTATAATAGGCGGCGGTGCTGCCGGAATGATGGCGGCAATCTCAACTGCCAACTGCGGACATACCGTTGATTTGTATGAAAAGAATGAAAAATTAGGCAAGAAAATTTATATAACGGGCAAAGGCAGATGTAATGTAACAAATGCCTGTGATACCGAAGAACTGTTTGCCAAAATCGTTACTAACCGCAAGTTTATGTACAGTGCGATTTATTCGTATGACAATAATGCGGTTCAGGCTTTTTTTGAGGAAGAGGGCTGTCCGCTTAAAATTGAACGCGGCAACAGGGTCTTTCCGGTCTCAGATAAATCCTATGACATAATTAACGCACTGGAACGAGGAATGAAGCAGGCAGGCGTCAATATCCATCTGAATAGTGAGGTAAAGGATATTATTGTTAAAGATAACGCCGTGCAGGGAATAATGCTTAATGACAGAAAGGTATTCTGCGATTCAGTCATTGTTGCGACAGGTGGATATTCCTATCCGACCACGGGCTCAACAGGTGCAGGCCATACAATGGCTAAGAAGCTTGGACATAAGGTGACCAAATGCGTGCCGGCACTTGTGCCTTTTATCGCAAGGGAAGAATGGATTAAGGATTTGCAGGGACTAAGCCTTAGAAATGCAGGAGTTACGATTTATGACGGCAATAAGGCAGTATACGAGGATTTCGGTGAACTTCTGTTTACACATTTTGGGGTCAGCGGACCGACTGTCTTAAGCGCCAGCAGTTATGTGATTGATATAATAAGACAGCGCGAACTGAAACTTGTAATTGACTTGAAGCCGGCACTTTCCACGGAACAGCTGGATGAACGGGTTTTGAAGGATTTTGAAGAGGCAAAAAATAAGAATTTTGCAAATTCACTTGATAAGCTTTTTCCAAAGTCACTTATTCCCGTTATGATTATGCGTTCGGGGATTGCACCTGATAAGAAGGTTAATGAAATCCGCAGGGAAGAACGCAGAAATTTTGTTAAGCTTATAAAGAACTTTGATGTGACATTGACGGGATTAAGGGGCTTTAATGAGGCGATAATTACGCACGGAGGAATAGAGGTTAAGGAGATTGACCCGGGAACAATGGAATCCAGAATTGTTAATAACCTGTATTTTGCAGGAGAGATTCTGGATGTGGACGCGGTAACGGGCGGCTTTAATTTGCAGATAGCATGGTCAACGGGCTTTCTTGCGGGCTGCTCAATAAAATAAAACAACAGATAATATTTTATATGTTCAGAGAAATTTTTTATATCAGGAGGAAAAAATAATGGCATACAGTATAGCAATTGACGGACCGGCAGGAGCCGGAAAAAGCACAATAGCAAAAAATATAGCAGCACAGCTTGGTTTTATCTATGTGGATACGGGTGCAATGTACAGAGCAATGGCGGTATATTTTATTGACAATTCAGTTAATACTGATAATGAAGCAGATATCGCAAAGGCATGTGAAAATGTTTCTATTAATATTGTTTATGAGAATGGTTTGCAGCAGGTTATTTTAAACGGAGAAAATATAACAGGAAGATTAAGAACCGAGGAGGCAGGCAATACAGCTTCAAAAACTGCCGTGTATGCACCTGTCCGCAGAAAGCTTGTTGAACTTCAGCAGGAAATTGCAAAGACTGTTAATGTGGTCATGGACGGAAGAGACATCGGTACATGTGTACTTCCGAATGCAACCTGCAAAATCTACCTTACCGCAAGTGTTGATACAAGAGCAGATAGAAGGTACAAGGAGCTTTTGGAAAAAGGCGTTGAGGCAGATATTGAAGAGATTAAAAAAGATATTGCCGACAGGGATTACAGAGATATGAACAGAGATGTGTCTCCGCTTAAACAGGCAGAGGACGCAGTTCTTGTTGATTCGTCAGATATGAATATCGATGAGGTTACTGAAACAATTATTGGGATTTACAAAAATAAGGAGTAAAAGATGGAAATTATTGTAGCTAAAACAGCCGGCTTCTGCTTTGGTGTAAAGAGAGCAGTTGAAATGGTTTACAATAATACGGATAAAGAAAGAGTGTATACCTATGGTCCGATAATTCACAACGAGGAGGTTGTTAAGGATTTGGAGCAGAGGGGAGTAAGGGTTATAAACTCCAATGAAGAGGTTGCAGGCACTGATAAAGGAACTGTCATAATCCGTGCACATGGTGTACCTGCCGAATCCTACGATATTATAAAAAATGCAGGACATGAAATTGTTGACGCAACCTGTCCCTTTGTGCTCAAAATACACAAAATCGTAAGCGAAGCATCGGCAAGGGGTGAATTTGTAATAATTATCGGAGACGCAAATCATCCGGAGGTTGTCGGCATTAAGAGCTGTGCAGGGGAGGACAGTATTGTTATTGCTGACGCAAAGGAAGCCGAAAAATTCATTCTAAATAATAAAAATCTGACAAAAAAGCTTTGTATTGTAAGTCAGACTACATTTAATTACAACAAGTTTCAAGAAGTGGTTGAAATTTTTCGAAAAAACAGTTATCATAGATATGATATTTTGAATACTATTTGTAACGCTACGGAAGAGAGACAGCAGGAGGCTGCCGATATCGCAGGAAGAGTTGATGTAATGATAGTTGTTGGCGGCAGAAACAGCTCCAACACACAGAAATTGTATGACATCTGTAAGGCGGTTTGTGACAGGACTTTTTTTATCCAGAATGCTGATGATATGGATTATTCTCTTTTGCGTGGAGCAGACAAAGTCGGTATAACAGCCGGGGCGTCAACCCCAAAGATTATTATTGAGGAGGTTCAAACGAGATGTCAGATTTAAGTTTTGAACAGATGTTAGAAGGAACATTAAAAACTATACATAACGGGGAGGTTGTTGACGGCAAGGTTATAGCGGTTAAGGAAGATGAGATCGTCCTTAATATTGATTATAAAGCTGATGGTATCATTACACGTAATGAATATTCAAGTGTGCCGGGCATTGACCTTCGTACTGTTGTGAAGGAAGGAGATGCTATCAGGGCTAAGGTTATTAAAGTTAATGACGGAGAAGGTTCCGTATTGCTTTCATATAAGAGACTTGCCGCTGAAGCAGGCAATAAGAAGCTTGAAGAAGCTTTTGAGAACAAGACAGTTCTTACAGCAACGGTTTCACAGGTTCTTGACGGTGGTTTAACAGTTGTTGTTGAAGAGTCTAAGGTATTCATTCCAGCAAGCCTTGTGTCAGACACTTTTGAAAAGGATTTATCTAAATATGCAGGACAGGAAGTAGAATTCGTTATTACAGAATTCAATCCTAAGAAGAGAAGAATTATCGGTGACCGTAAGCAGCTTGTAGCAGCTAAGAAGGCACAGATGAAGGAAGCAGCTCTTGCAAAGCTTTCAGAGGGACAGGTTGTTGAAGGAACAGTTAAGAATGTAACAGATTTTGGTGCATTCATTGACCTTGGCGGAGTAGACGGACTTTTACATGTATCTGAAATTTCATGGGGAAGAGTTGAGAACCCTAAGAAGAAATTCAAATCAGGTGATGTTGTTAAGGCATTCATCAAAGAGATTAATGGGGATAAGGTTGCATTAAGCCTTAAGTTTGACAGTGAGAATCCTTGGTTAAACGCAGCTGAGAAATATGCAATCGGCAATGTAGTTAAAGGAACCGTTGCAAGAATGACAGATTTCGGTGCATTCGTTGAACTTGAGGTTGGTGTTGACGCATTACTTCATGTATCACAGATTGCAAGAGAGCATGTTGAGAAGCCTTCGGATGTATTAAAGGTTGGACAGGAAATAGAAGCTAAGGTAGTTGACCTTAATGTTGAAGACAGAAAGATTAGCTTAAGTATCAAAGCATTACTTCCTGAAGCTGCTGTAGAGAATACAGAAGAGACTGAGGCAGAGTAATATAATTTAAAGAACCCGCGTTAATCACGGGTTCTTTGTTTTAATAGGCAATGTTTCTGCCTCATTAAATCATTATAATATTGGAGAGTGTTATATATGTTTGAGACCGGTTATGAAGAATTTAAAACTGATATTTATCAGTTGACCAAAATAGATTTGAATGCTTATAAAGAGCGTCAGATGAAGAGAAGGATTGACACACTTATTAATAAGCATGGCTATAAGGAATATAAGGATTTCGTTGCAGCATTAAAGGTCAGCAAGGAGCTTTTTGGCGAATTTGTTAATTATCTTACAATTAATGTGTCAGAATTTTACCGCAATCCTGAACAGTGGAAATATCTTGAGGAGAAGGTTATTCCGGAATTAATACATAATTTCGGACACGGAATCAAAATCTGGAGTGCGGCTTGTTCTACAGGAGATGAACCATATTCACTTGTAATGCTTTTATCTAAATTTCTTCCTTTGAAACAGATAAAAATTATTGCAACGGATATTGATGAGCAGGTTATCAGCAAGGCAAAGATTGGTCTGTACAAATCAGCCAGCCTTAATGCACTGCCTAAGGAATTCAAGGATAAATATTTTACTCAGATAACAGAAGATACCTATCAGATTTCAGAGGAAATCAAGCAGTGCGTTGAATTCAAGAAACACAATCTTTTAAAGGACCCGTTTTTTGAAAAATGCCATCTGATAGTATGCCGTAACGTGCTTATCTATTTTACGGAGGAAGCAAAACTTGACATCTACAGAAAATTTAATGAATCACTTGTTAAGGACGGAATTCTGTTTGTCGGAAGCACGGAGCAGATAACCACTTACAAACAGTTGAATTACACCTCGCCTAAATCGTTCTTTTATCAGAAAATATAGAAATGAAACGTAAATTTATTTTATTTATTCTGTTTGCTGCGATTGACTTTATGCTGATATGCGGTGATGAGATTGTACATGTTATTTCAAAAGAACGGGGTGACATATCTGCAGATGTTCAGACAGAGATAGCTTTATCGGAACTGACGGAGACAGAGACTGAAATTACGGATGCCGGGAATTTGGAGTGCGATTCGGACAACCTGACTGATATGTATGGAAATGACACTGCAATTATAAAAGAAAATGTAATTATTTTCTCCGATTCAGAGTCAGAATTGATTAATTCATCAATTAAATCGGCAGAGATAACAGAAAATGGTTTCAACATTGCCGTTACAAATGGCACGGCACTTG
>JBGVLM010000060.1:0-54389 GCA_045124255.1 Butyrivibrio sp.
GAGAAAATAGTTGTCGGACAGGTACTTAAGGTAGAACGTCATCCTGATGCAGATAAATTAGTTATCTGTCAGGTTGATATCGGAACAGAGACAATACAGATTGTAACAGGCGCACCTAATGTATACGAGGGAATGAAGACACCTGTATGTCTTGACGGAGGTAAGGTTGCAGGAGGACATGACGGCAACAAAACCGAAGGCGGAATCAGAATTAAAAAAGGTAAATTAAGAGGCGTACCTTCAAACGGTATGATGTGTTCAATTGAGGAACTTGGCTCATCTAAGGATTTTTATCCTGACGCACCGGAGGACGGACTTTATGATATGGGTGCGGACGCCGTTGTAGGAAGTGATGCAATTGAAGCACTCGGATTGCATGATGTTGTTTTTGAATATGAAATTACTTCTAACAGAGTTGACTGCTACAGCGTACTTGGTATTGCAAGAGAAGCTGCGGCTACATTCGGTAAGCCGTTTGTACCGCCGGTTGTTACGGCTACAGGCAATGACGAAGATGTTAATACTATGGTTAAGGTTGAAGTGCAGGCAGAGGATTTATGCCCACGCTACTGTGCAAGACTTGTTAAAAATATTAAGCTCGCTCCTTCACCTGAATGGATGCAGAGAAGACTTGCAGCAAGCGGAATACGTCCTATTAACAACATTGTTGATATTACCAACTATGTTATGGAAGAATACGGACAGCCAATGCATGCGTATGATTTTGACAAAATTGCAGGACATAAGATTGTTGTCAGAAGAGCTGATGAGGGCGAGAGCTTCCAGACACTCGACGGACAGGAGAGAAAGCTTGACTCCAACGTACTTATGATTTGTGACGGTGAGAAGGCAGTCGGACTTGCAGGTATTATGGGCGGCGAGAATTCAAAGATTACTGATGATGTTACAACAATGTTATTTGAAGCAGCATGCTTTGACGGAACCAATATAAGACTTTCATCAAAGAGAGTAGGACTCAGAACCGACGCATCAGGTAAGTTTGAAAAGGGACTTGACCCATATAATGCCGAGGAGGCTATTAACAGAGCATGCCAGCTTATTGAAGAACTGGGTGCAGGCGAGGTTGTCGGCGGAATTGTGGATGTATTCCCAAATAAACCACAGACAAAGAGAATTCCTTTTGAACCTGAGAAATACAATGCACTTCTCGGAACTGATGTTTCCACAGAGGATATGCTTAAATATTTTGAAAAACTTGAGCTTAAGCTTGATGAGGCTTCTAATGAAATTATCATTCCGTCCTTCAGACAGGACCTTATCGGAAGAGCAGACCTTGCAGAAGAGGTTGCAAGATTTTTCGGATATGAAAATATACCTACAAGCCTTCCTTCAGGTGCGGCAACAATGGGTAAATTGTCATTTAAATTGCAGGTTGAAGAAATTGCAAGAAAAGTTGCACAGTTCTCAGGCTTCTCACAGAGTATGAATTACTCATTTGAGAGTCCTAAGGTGTTTGACAAGCTTCTCGTTGCAAAGGATTCACCGCTTAGAAATGCAATTACAATTTCAAATCCTCTCGGTCAGGATTTCAGTATAATGAAAACAACTCCTTTAAACGGAATGCTTTCATCCCTTGCAACCAATTATAACCGCAAGAATAAAAATGTACGTCTTTATGAAATCGGTAATATTTATATTGCAAAGGAACTTCCTCTTAAGGAGCTTCCGGATGAGAGAACACAGTTAACGCTCGGAATGTACGGCGAAGGTGATTTCTTTACAATGAAGGGAGTTGTAGAGGAATTCTTTGATAAAGCAGGACTTGATGATAAGCTTAATTATGACCCTTCAGAGAAGGAGCCGTTCCTTCATCCGGGAAGACAGGCTCACATCATTTATGATGGTGAGGTTGTAGGCTATCTTGGAGAGGTTCATCCACAGGTATGTGATAACTATGAAATCGGAGACAGAGTATATATTGCAGTAATTGATATGCCTTGCATCACGGCTAAAGCTAAATTTATCAGAAAGTACACAGGAATTGCCAAATTCCCGGCTTCAACAAGGGATATCAGTATGGTGGTTGATAAGAGCGTACTGGTTGGTGAACTTGAGAATGCAATAGAGAAGAAGGGCGGAAAGCTTCTCGAAAGCTGTAATCTTTTTGATGTATACGAAGGAGAACAGGTTGGAGAGGGTAAGAAATCCGTAGCATTCAGCCTTGTTTTCAGAGCAAAGGACAGAACTCTTGAGGACAAAGAGATTAATGAGCTTATGGATAAGATTCTTAATGAGCTTACAAAGCTCGGTGCAGCATTAAGACAGTAATGGTGAATATATGAAACTACAGGATTTTTATTATGATTTGCCAAAGGAGCTTATTGCACAGGACCCGTTAGCCAACCGCTCAGGTTCAAGGCTGATGGTTCTGGACAGTAAGACCGGTGAAATAGAGCATAAGATTTTTTCGGATATAGTTGATTATTTAAATCCGGGCGATTGCCTTGTGATTAATGATACTAAAGTTATTCCTGCGAGGCTTATGGGAGTCAAGGAGGGAACGGGAGCAGCAATAGAGGTGCTTCTTCTTAAAAGAAAAAGTGATGACTCATGGGAATGTCTGGTTAAACCGGGTAAAAAAGCAAGACCGGGAGCAGTTATAGATTTTGGCGATGGGCTTTTAAAGGGCGAGATAATTGATGTTGTAGAGGAGGGCAACAGAATCATTAAATTCCGATATGACGGAATTTTTGAAGAGATTCTGGATAAGCTCGGTCAAATGCCTCTGCCGCCTTATATTACCCATACCTTACAGGACAAAAACCGTTATCAGACAGTATATGCAAAGCATGAGGGTTCAGCAGCTGCACCGACCGCAGGACTTCATTTTACACAGGAACTGCTGCAGAAGATAAGGGACAAGGGCGTGGACATTGCAAGCGTTACGCTTCATGTCGGACTTGGAACTTTCAGACCCGTTAAAGTGGAAAATGTAACGGAGCACCATATGCATTCGGAATTCTACTGTATCGAACAGGAAGCGGCTGATAAGATTAATAAGGCAAAAGCAGGTGGACACAGGGTTATTTCTGTCGGAACTACCAGCTGCAGAACCTTGGAATCAGCAGCTAAAGAGGACGGAACAATTCCGGCCGCAAGCGGAGATACCGAGATTTTTATATATCCGGGATATAAGTTTAAGGCAATTGACTGTCTTATAACTAATTTCCATCTGCCGGAGTCTACTTTGTTAATGCTTGTATCGGCATTGGCAGGTAAGGATAATATAATGAATGCATATGAAGAAGCTGTAAAAGAAAAGTACAGGTTTTTCAGTTTTGGCGATGCGATGTTTATTAAATAACACTTGAGAAGAGGATATATATATGAGCGACAAAGAAAAAAGAAAAGCAAAAAGAATAGAGATTAATGCCTGTATCAGGCTGCAATCCGTAAATAATCCTAAATTTGCGGTAATCACACCTAAAACAGAGGAGTTTGAGGTCGATGTTATAAATATTTCAAAGGGCGGAATGGCTTTTAAAAGTGATGAATTTCTCCCGTTGAATTCATTTTATGAAGCTAAAGTGGTTCTTTGGACCAAGGAAACCTTTGACGCAATTATTGAAATTATCCGAATGGAAAGTGTTGATGATGATGACCGGACAATGTATGGCTGCCGTTTTGTCGGAATAAGTGCGGCGGACCAGTTTAAAATTGAGGTATATCAGATAGTAAGTGAATCTTAAATATTTATTTAAGCGGCTGCTGCAAAATGTAAATTTTGCGGCAGTTTTTTTTCGGGAATATTGTGTGTGGACTGCAGCCGGGTTTTAAGCAGGGTTGCACCCAAGGGGAAAATCTGATAGAATTGTTTTAATTATGATTTAACATGGGAGACATATAGAGGAGGAATTTTATGGCTATCACGGTAGAATCATTTGGAAAGAGTTCAAAGGGCAGGGAAATCAGTTTATATACAATAACCAATAATAACGGAGCAGCACTTAAATTAACCGATATGGGAGCCTCATGGGTGGCATTAATCGTGCCTGACAGGGATGGCAGGATGGATGATGTAGTGCTTGGTTTTGAGTCCGGTGAGGAATATGAGCTTCGGAACTGGGCCGGAATGGGTGCTGTTATTGGAAGAAATGCAAACAGGATATGCAAGCACAGATTTTCATTAAACGGTGTTGAATATAACCTTGAAGATAATGGAAAAGGTGATAATCTGCACAGCGGACCTGATTTTTATTTTTCAAGGTTGTGGGAAGCAGTGCCGGTTGAAACGGAGCTTGGCGAAGGTATTGAATTTTCACTTTTCAGCCCGGACATGGACCAGGGCTTTCCGGGAAATCTGAATATTACAGTATCATATATATTAACTGATGATAATTCAGTAATAATTGAATACAGCGGAGTGAGTGATGAAGATACGGTTGTAAATATGACAAGCCATGCCTATTTTAATCTTGCAGGACATAAGTCCGGTCCGGTTTATGACGAACTGGCATGGATTGATGCGGATTATTTTACACATGGAGCAGACGGTGTTGTTACTACCGGAGAATTATGCCCTGTTGAGGGTACACCAATGGATTTCAGGCAGTTAAAAAGAATTGGTGAGGATATTGGGGCTGATTATGAGCCTCTTAAACGTTGTGAGGGCTATGACCATAATTACTGTCTTAAAACAAGTGCTGATGAGGTAAGCCTGGTGGCAAAGCTTGTGGATGACAGAAACGGAAGGGTTATGGATGTCTTTACCAATCTTCCGGGAATGCAGTTTTATACAGGCAATTATCTGTGGGGAGGTAATAAGGGTAAGGACAACATGTCGTACCACAGAGGCTATGGAGTTGCTTTTGAGGCACAGTTTTACCCTGATTCGGTTAACCAGCCGCAGTTTCCGTCGCCGGTTGTAAAGGGAGGAGAGCCTTTCTTTTACAGTACCATATATCAGTTTTCAGTAATGAAATAAGTGAGGAATTACATATGAAGGATAATCATTTTTTTGCAATGATGTCGAGAATGAAATATATAAACCGCTGGGGATTAATGCGGAATACGCTAAAGGAGAATATAAGTGAACACAGTCTTGATGTTGCCATGATTGCACACGCACTCGGAGTAATCAATAATATTTATTACGGCGGGACAATTAATGCAGACAGGCTTGCACTTATGGGGATGTACCATGACGCTACGGAAATAATTACCGGTGACATGCCGACTCCTGTCAAGTATTATAATCCTGTAATCAGAGAGGCTTACAAAGAGGTTGAGAGTGTTGCAAAGGACGAGCTTTTGCAGGGCCTGCCGGAAGAAATGAGACAGGTATATGATTATATTTTGCAGGATACGGAGGAGGAAGCCGAATTGTGGAAATATGTGAAGGCGGCAGATAAGCTTTCAGCATATATCAAATGCATTGAGGAGCAGAGAATGGGTAACTGTGATTTTGAAAAAGCAGGTGCTTCAATACTGTCCATAATTGAGGATATGGATATGCCGGAGGTTAAGTTTTTTCTTGAAAAATTTATTCCTCCTTATATGCTTACATTGGACGAATCCAGATAGAAAGCAGGATTATATATGTCAAAAAAATTATTTATAGCTGAGAAACCAAGTGTTGCACAGGAATTTATGAAGGCACTTGGCAAAACAGCCAACAGAAAAGACGGTTATGCGGAATCGGATGATGCAGTTTTTACATGGTGTGTAGGTCATCTTGTAACAATGAGTTATCCTGAATGCTATGACCCTGCACTCAAAAGATGGAGCATGGAAACAATACCATTCATACCGCATGAGTGGAAATATGAGATAATTCCTGCTGTTGAGAAACAGTTTAACATAGTCAGAACACTTCTTCACAGAGAGGATATAGATACAATTTATGTGTGTACCGACTCGGGGCGTGAGGGAGAATATATATACCGGCTTGTCGAGCAGATGGCAGGAGTGACAGGCAAGACAAGAAAAAGAGTCTGGATTGACTCCCAGACAGAAGAGGAAATAAAAAGGGGTGTCAGCGAGGCAAAGGATTTGTCCGAATATGACTGTCTTTCTGACGCTGCATATTTAAGAGCCAAAGAAGATTATTTAATGGGAATTAATTTTTCCAGAGTCCTGACACTTAAATACGGCAATTCAATTTCGTCTTATTTTAAGGATAACAGACGTTCAGTAATAGCAGTAGGAAGAGTTATGACCTGTGTTCTCGGCATGATTGTGCGCAGGGAGAGAGAAATCAGGGATTTCGTTAAAACACCTTTCTACAGGGTTGTGGCAGATGTTGCAATGAATCAGGATGATACTACTGACGGAGGCCATTTTGAGGCGGAATGGAAGGCGGTAGAGGGTTCAAAATATTTTGAAACGCCTGCCCTTTATAAAGAGAATGGTTTCAAAGAGGAGAAAACTGCCAAAGAGCTTATTGCAATGCTGGAGGAGAATCCGCCTGTTGCAATGGTTGTTGGGGCAGTTGAGCAGAAGAAGGAGAATAAAATGCCACCGCTTCTGTATAATCTTGCCGAGCTTCAGAATGACTGCTCAAGGTTATTTAAGCTTAATCCTGATGAAACACTCAGATATACCCAGGAGCTTTATGAGAAAAAGCTTGTTACATATCCGAGAACGGACGCCAGAGTTCTGTCGACTGCGGTTGCAAAGGTAATTGACAGGAATATAGCAGGACTTAAGAATCTTCCTGAATATGCGGGCTTTGTACAGAATATTCTCGAATCGGGCAGTTACAAAAATATTGCCAAAACAAGATATGTCAATGATAAACAGATTACGGACCATTATGCGATTATTCCGACGGGACAGGGATTTGGTAATTTAAGGTCATTGTCGCAGACGGGCAGGAACGTGTATTATGCAATAGTGAGAAGATTTTTAAGCATTTTCTATCCTGCAGCCGTATATCAGAAGGTCGGAATTACTTTAAAGCGTGAGGGCGAGAGTTTTTTTGCCAATTTCAAGGTGCTTTCGCAGGAGGGATATCTTGAGATTGTTAACAGCTTTAAGAAATCTGACAAAAATCAGGAAGAGAATTCAGAAGATAATGATAAATGTGATGCTTCAATGCTTGAAGCATTAAAAAACATCAAAAAAGGCAGTCTGCTGCCTGTAAGAAGCTTTGCCGTTAAAGAAGGTGAGACAACTCCGCCAAAGAGATATAATTCCGGTTCAATTATTCTTGCAATGGAAAATGCGGGACAGCTTATTGAGGATGAAGAGCTCCGCGCACAGATTAAGGGAAGCGGAATCGGAACCAGTGCGACCCGTGCCGAGATTCTGAAAAAGCTTGTCGATAAGGAATATATCAGACTGAACAGTAAGACGCAGATTATTACGCCTTCGCAGCTTGGAGAAATGGTGTTTGATATTGTTGAGGGTTCAATTCACCGTCTTCTCGACCCACAGCTTACTGCAAGCTGGGAAAAGGGGCTTACCGGTGTTGCTGCCGGTACAATTTCAACGGAGGAATATATTACAAAACTGGAGAAATTCATTGTAAATCTGACTAATTCAGTTAAAATGAAAAATAATCAATATAATTTAAGACAGTGTTTTGATAAAACTGCATTATATTATAAAAAATAAACATAATCGTTGTTTTATTTTTGCTTATGGAATATAATTTATATTGAATGTCATGTTACGACAAAGAACATAGAAACGGGAGGTGTTTATATGTGTGGTATTGTTGGATATATAGGCGACAGAGACTGTACGGATGTATTGATTGACGCCTTATCCAAACTGGAATACAGAGGATATGATTCAGCAGGAATTGCTGTTTTTCAGAATAATAAAATAGATGTTGTTAAGTGTCAGGGCGAACTCAAGAATCTTGTTAATAAGATGAAGGAGGAGGGCAGACCTGACGGGCATTGCGGAATCGGACATACGAGATGGGCTACTCATGGCGAGCCGTCAGATATCAATTCACATCCGCATGGTAATAAGAGAGTTTCAATTGTACATAATGGAATAATTGAGAACTATGATAAGATTAAGAGCTTTCTCATAGAGCAGGGCTACAGCTTTGTGAGCCAGACAGATACGGAAACTGTTGCAAAGCTTCTGGATTATTATTATGACGGCAACCCAACGGATACTATAACAAAGGTATTGGCAGAGATTGAAGGTTCGTATGCAATCGGAATTATGTTCAGGGATTTTCCGGACAGAATTTATGCAGTGCGTAAGGACAGTCCGTTAATTATCGGTGTTGGCGAGGGAGAGAATTTTATCGCTTCGGATGTTCCTGCAATTCTTAAATATACCAGGAATTATTATCTGCTGGAAGAGAATGAGATTGCGGTTCTGGAGTCCACTAAGGTTTCTTTCTGCGATATTCATGGCAATAAGGTAACCAAGGAGCTGCTGACTGCTGACTGGGATGAGGATTCAGCCCAGAAGGGCGGCTTTGAGCATTTTATGCTTAAGGAAATCCATGAACAGCCGCATGCAATCCGTACGACAATAACTCCGAGAATTAAGGAGGGAATGCCGGACTTTTCGGAATGCGGATTAACTGATGAGATGTTGTCAGGCTACAGGCAGATTCAGATTGTTGCCTGCGGTACTGCAATGTATGCCGGAATGCTCGGCAAATATATTATAGAGAAGCTTGCAAGAGTGCCGGTTAATGTGGATATGGCTTCTGAATTCAGATACAGGGACCCCATTGTTGATGAGAATGATTTGGTAATACTTATTTCACAGTCCGGTGAGACTGCAGACACTAAGGAGGCACTTAAGATTTCCAAACAGAAGGGTGCCAAAACTCTTTCACTTGTTAATGTTAAGGGTTCATCAATTGCACGTGAGTCAGATATGGTAATGTATACACATGCAGGTCCTGAGATATCTGTTGCGTCAACCAAGGCTTATACGGTGCAGCTTTCAATGATGTATCTTATTGCTTTCAGACTTGCATATGCTAACGGAAAGATAACAAAAGAACAGTGTATGGAATATGTTAAGCAGCTTCAGAATATACCGCCGGTTATTGAACAGGCTCTGGAGAATAAGGATGAAGCACAGTATGCAGCATCCAAAATAATGAATGCGGACCATCTTCTGTATATCGGAAGAGGTGTGGATTACGCATTAAGCATGGAGGGTTCACTCAAGCTTAAGGAGATTTCTTATATTCATTCCGAGGCTTATGCAGCAGGTGAATTAAAGCATGGTCCGATTGCTCTTATTACAAAGAACATGCCGGTTATAGCTGTTGCTACACAGTCGGATTTATATGAGAAGACTGTAAGCAATATCAAAGAAGTAAAGTCCAGAGGTGCAAAGGTTATTTTAATCTGCAAAGAGGGCGTTGATATTGCTGAGGATGTAGCAGATGTAATTGTCAGAGTCCCGGTTACGGATGAACTGTTAATGCCGGTTGTTACGGCAGTGCCTTTGCAGCTTATTGCATATTATACGGCAATTTTGAGAGGAAATGATGTTGATAAGCCTCGTAATCTTGCAAAATCAGTTACAGTAGAATAAGGTGGTCTTATGAATGGAATTAAAATAACTGAATTATTTAATCTTGATGAAACAATGGCAAAGGAGCTTCTTATGAATTATACATATCCATGGGAAGTGCTTCCTCACATCAGTGATTACATAATTCAGCTTGGAAATACACTTTCTGATAAAGAATATGACCGTATTGGAGAGAATGTATGGATTGCCAAATCCGCTACGGTAGCAGCAAGTGCTTCAATTACCGGTCCATGTATAATCGGGAAGAATGCAGAAGTAAGACATTGTGCATTTATTCGTGGAAATGCGATAGTTGGAGAGAATTCGGTTGTCGGAAATTCCACGGAGTTGAAAAATGTAATATTATTTAACCGGGTTCAGGTTCCGCACTATAACTATGTGGGTGATTCCATTCTCGGTTACAAATCCCATATGGGTGCAGGATCTATCACATCCAATGTGAAATCAGACAAAACACTTGTGGATGTAAAGTCAGGCAGTGAAGTAATTCATACGGGACTGAAGAAAATGGGTGCGATTTTAGGAGACTGTGTGGAGGTCGGTTGTGGTTCAATCCTCAATCCGGGTTCTGTCCTCGGCCCGAATACCAATATTTACCCTCTTTCCAGTGTTAGAGGATATGTTCCTTCCGGAAGCATATACAAGAAACAGGGAGAGATTATATCAAAGGAGGAAAATAGATAGTATGAGAGTTGCAGTTGTTACGGACAGTAATAGTGGAATTACAGCGCAGGAGGGCGAAGAAAGAGGCATTTATGTTATACCAATGCCGTTTTATATTAATGAAGAATTGTTTTATGAAGGTATTGATTTAACTCAGGAGCAGTTTTATGAAAAACTGCAGGACGATTCAATTGATATCAAGACCTCAATGCCTATGGTTGGCGATGTCGTTGATTTATGGGATAAAATCCTTGAAGAATACGACGAACTTGTATATATTCCGATGTCAAGCGGACTCAGCAGTTCATGTGAAACTGCCATTATGTTAGCTGAGGATTATAATGGAAGAGTTCAGGTTGTTAATAACCAAAGAATATCCGTTACACAGAAGCTTTCGGTTTTTGACGCAAAAAAAATGGCTGATGATGGAAAATCAGCACTTGAGATTAAGGAATATCTTGAGGCAACCAAATTTGATTCAACTATTTATATTATGGTTGGAACTTTGAAGTATCTTAAAAAGGGCGGAAGAGTTACGGCAGCAGCGGCAGCACTTGGTACTCTTCTTAAGATTAAACCTGTATTGCAGATTCTTGGTGAGAAGCTGGACGCTTTTGCCAAAGCACGTACCGTCAAGCAGGCGAAACAGATTATGATTGATTCAATTAATAAGGACATAGAGACCAGACTTCATTGCACTGCTGATGACTGTCATATTTCAATGGCATACACGGGAACACCGGAGGAAGGCCTTGAATTTAAGAAAGAGGTTCAGGAGTTATTTCCTAACCATGACATAATGATGGACCCTCTTTCACTCAGCGTATCCTGCCATATCGGACCGGGAGCAATTGCAATTACAGTAACTAAGAAAATGAAATAGAAGTTATAAAATAACTTATTAGCCGATGATGGTTTTGAAAATCCATTGTGTTAATAAGTTATTTTATATTATCGTTAAAGGAGGATTACCATGGAATTAACACAGTTTTTTAAAGGCCTGATTGATGCAGATAATTGTGCAATAGTCATATGTGATATCAATCATCAGATTGTTTATATGAATCCTACAGCCTGCGAAAGATATGCCAAAAGAGGCGGTGCTTCTCTGGCAGGCAGGAATCTGCTTGACTGTCACAATGATAAATCAAAGGAAATGATAATTAGGGTTCTTGAATGGTTTAAACAGAGCAAAGCCAATAACAGAATGTTTACTTATCATAATGAAGCGGAGAATAAGGATGTATACATGATTGCACTCCGTGACGGACAAGGCAGCTTAATCGGCTATTATGAGAAGCATGAATACCGTAACAGGGAAGAGGGAGAAGTGTATTTGTTTGAATAAAATCCTTACAAATTTTCATTGTTTTTTCTTATTGGTTTGTGTATAATGCATTTATTAGTAACTCTTATAGATTCTTTTTTCTATTTGTTTTATAGCAAATTCATTATTCAAAGGCATTCGCCGGAATCTATCAGTTATGACATTACAAATCAATAAGGAGGAGTGCCTATGAATAGTAAGGCAGATACAATTGAAAACGCAACGGGTAAGGTTGACTATACTCTCATTAACGATTATATGTTTCATATGGTCTTTCAGGAAAACCCGCGGGCATTAAAAGGACTTATATGTCCTGAATCCGATAATACCGGGGAAGTCGAATGAAGAAAAAACCTTTATCATGGATATCAGGGTAATACTTAATAATGATTCCATTCTCAATCTTGAAATGCAGGTGAGGGATGAAGGTAACTGGCAGGAGCGTTCGTTGAGCTATTTGTGCCGAAATTTTGATAATCTCAATAAAGGTTCTGATTATTCTGAAGTCAAAAAAGCAATACATATCGGATTTTTGAATTATACATTATTTCCCGACAACCCGGAATTTTGTGCAACATATATGCTACAAAACGTTAAAAACTATAATATATACACTAGAAAAATTTTACTCAAAGTGATAGAATTAAATCATGCAGAGCTTGCAACAGAAGAAGACAGGGCAAATGGACTAGACAAGTGGGTACAGTTATTTAATTCAACGACATGGGAGGAATTGAGAATGTGTGCAGAGAATAGTGAAGCAATCAAATCAGCCGTGCAGGACATTTACAGGTATAATTCTGACTGGATGATAAGAGAAGAATGTATTGCCCGTGAGGAATATTATGCAAGGCAGAAGTATAAGGATAATAAGATTAAGGCATTAAGTGAACAATTAGAAGAACAGCATCAGGAGATTGCTGAATTGCGTGACCGTCTGTCACGATATGAGCGATTGAATGGGGATTAAAGAAATTGTATGTCAATTCTGAAAAATACAATCAATTATAATTCAACAACAGTCATATCGTGCTTTGTGGCAGGCAGGAATTTTTCAAAAACATCCTTTGTGGTCATTTTGATACTGCTTGTGTTAATGCATGGGTGACATGCGAAATACTCATTATCAAACAGGTCCTTATCAACCAGGAGGCGGACGCGGTTATCGTGGTCATTCATTAATCCCATGATACTGACTGAACCGGGTGTTATATCCATGAATTCCAGAAGAAATTCCTCAGGAGCAAAGGAGAGCCTTGCAACTCCCAACTGCTTTGAGACAATTTTGGTCTGGAATTTTTTGTCTCCGGGCATTATAAGGAGATAAAAGTTAGTTTTCTGTGTATTACAGAGAAACAGATTTTTGCAGATTGTTGTATCAAGTACCTTTTCAACATCGGCACAGTCTTCAATCGTCATCGCCGGCTCATGGTCCACACGCTCGAATGGAATCTGCAAGCTGTCCAGTAAATCGTAAGTACGAATCTCTTTATCTAAACGACGTTCCTTGGTTATAGGGCGTCCCGTCCATAATTTCATATTAAATATCCTCCGTAATTTTTTTAAAATTACATATTTACTCCGGAAAAGTATAACATAAGTGTTTGATTATATCTACAAAAACATATTGACAGGTAAAAAAAATAGTAATATGATAACTGTATCAGTTGAAGTGATACAGTTGATACAGAAAAGGAGCGTATGAATTGATTAAAATAAATGCTGTGGGAGATAAACCGCTATACGAACAGATAGTGGACAGTATTAAAAGTAATTATGTAAAGGGCTATCTCAAACCCGGGGACGAAATACCATCCGTCAGAAAGCTGGCAATGCAGCTTTCCGTTACGCCTAATACGGTTGCAAAGGCTTATCAGGAGCTTGAACGGGATAAGGTTATAGTTACCATACGAGGTAAGGGAACCTATATATCAGGTGAGTCGGATATCAGGATGAATGATGAGAGGCTGGAACAGATTAAAAAAGAGATAACTACCCAGATTGTTGAACTGACATGCATGGGAATGGAGAAGGAAGAAATAATCGGTCTGGTTAACGATATTTTAAAGGAAATTAAGGAGGAGCAATAATGTCTGTTGAAGTTAATAATGTTGTAATGAATTATGGGAAATTTGAAGCAGTACAGGGAGTCAGCTTTAATGTACCGGAGGGAACAATACATGGTCTGATTGGAGAGAATGGTTCGGGAAAGACGACTTTAATTAAATGTATTATGGGAATTTATAAGCCGGTTTCGGGAGAAGTTCTTGTTAATGGAGAAAATGTATATGAAAATCCCAAGGTTAAAGCGAAAATGGGTTATGTTGCCGACAGCAACAAATATTTTCCAACATACAGGCTTGGCAAAATGGCAGAGTTTTTCAATGATGTTTATGAGAACTTCAGTATGAATAAGTTAAAAGAACTTAATCAGATTTTTAAACTTGATATGAACAAAAGAGTCAATGAGCTGTCAAAAGGACAGCAGATGAGATTTGCTTTTATGTTAAATATTGCAGCAAATACAGATATTCTGATAATGGATGAACCGACATCGGGAATTGACGCAGTTGCAAAGAAGGATATTTTTTCAATATTAATTAAAGAAGTTGAAGAAAGAAATCTGACAGTAATTATATCTTCACATAATATTATGGAATTGGAAAGAATTTGCGATTCCGTTACCATGATAAAGGGCGGCAGGGTAATAAGCCATGACGGAATGGATGAGGTAATAAGCAATGTAAGAAAATTCAACTATGTATTTGCAGAAGGCGCACCCGAGGAGTTCCTGACACATCCTAAGCTTTTAACATATACGAATGTGGGTAATATCTATACAGTTATATACGAGGGAATAACGGATGAAGAGCTTGAAGAGAATAAGAAGCTTAATCCGTCATTCGTTGAGGAGTTAAGGGTTAACCTTGAGGAAGTTTTTGTGTATTCAAACGGAGGTGGCGTCAGTGAAAAATAGTGTTCTGTATAAGGTGTATATGGGCAGACTGCTTCCTATGACCATTCTTTTTTCAGTAATGCTCTATATAGTTATGTGCGACGAAATTGTATTGTACAAGAACGGTGAGACGCTTTTTCTGATTATAATGCTGGCAATAACAGCCGGAGTGCTTATGTTTCTGATAAGAAACCCTAAAGAGCATTGTTTTATAAATTCACTGCCCGTAACTAAAGCACAGCAATGGAACTGTATGTACATGGCACTCTTAACAATGGTGGGAATTGTATATGCGGCATATATATTCATTACATATGTGCAGCTGCATGATGATGTGATAGTATTTCGTGAAATACTTATGTCGGGAATCGTAAAATGCGCTGCGGCAGTATTTGCCGTAACACTTGTTCTGTGGATTCTGGGACATACGGATTTTCATTTTCCGGTGAAACCGGTGGTATGTACGGTGATGTTTGTGCTGGGAATGCCGGCACTTGGCAGCGCAATACAAAAGGCGTTTAACACGGGCGGCAATAATTTTGTGTATTCACTGAAAACCTACTGGTGGTTAATGACGGTACCTGTTAAGGCAATCAACGAAGAGGCTGCGGAATACGGGGAAAGCCGCTTTATGGGGTTTGATTTTAATGAAAAAATAACAGTGACGGTGATTTATCTTGCTGTCATTATTGCACTGACAGTTATAATGGCCGTATGTGCAAAAGCAAATTATTCAAAACTGCCGCTTGAGAAAAATATGGAGAAGGGCTATGTAAAGAAATTCCCAAAAGTATTAGTTTTGATTTATGTATCATTAAGTATTATGGGGATGTTGTGCCTGGGTGTTAAGCTGATTGACAGGATAACCCTGGAAACCAGAACAAGCGATGACTATTTCTATAATGAAGAAATTCCGCAAGAAGTTCATGAATATTCAGATGCCTCAGCGATTAGCGTATATAAAAACGGCGGGCTTTACTATAAAGGAATTTTATATGAAAACTATCCTGAAAAATATTTGTTCAAATATGAAATATATGATGTGGATTTTCCAAAAGAATATTTGTATGTATTTATATTAAATATGATAATTTCACTGACGTTTGGAATTAGAGGAGCAGTAATTCCCCATAAAAATTTAAAAAGAAAGGGGCAACCGAATGAAAACCTTATTTAAATACAAAATGAAAACCGTATTACCTGCATTTATAATCGGTGGAATAGTGTTGATTGCTGCTGCAATACTGTCTTTTGTGGATTGGATTGAAATTGAGCCTTATGTTATAACTTTTAAACCTTTTTTTATGGAAAGAATAACCAATAATCTGAAATGGTTATCCGTTGTATTAATACCTATTGCCGTAAGTATGGGAATTGTTCTGACACAGGAATACGGAGACAGGGATAAGGAGGATTTCTTTTCTTCTCTTCCATATACAAAAAAATTAAGATTTATGTCATGTATTTTTCCGGGAGTTATTTTTTTTCTTGGTTTTGGAATTATATTGACAGCAGCAGTTATTATAAGTCATTCTTTGTCCTATGGTTATTTCAGTGAAATTAATATGATGTCGTCTGATTACGAAATAATAATGAAAATGGACAGCGCCGGAAATGCAGTTCTGTATGTTGCACAAATAATTTCTTCCATGCTTATGCTGTTTTTTATTGCCGTATTTGCAGGAATTGTCAGCAGAAATAAGCTTATTGCGGTACTTATAATTGCGGGAATATGTTTGTTTCCTGCGTATGTGCCGGCGGCGTTTAATAAAATGACACTCAGCTGTTTTGGAATAAAAATGCCCTTGTATGATGAAATTGTAAATTATTCAAGTCTTGCGGTATTACTTGAGGATTTAGAATATTACCGTTTGGAAAATGAATTGTATATATATATGAATTATCCGGTAGAGAGGACCATTACTTCACTGACGGTAATTATTGTTTTGGGCATAATAAGCTATGTGCTGGCAGTAAAGGCTGACAGAATGTCGGGTAAAATCCTTATAAATAAAATATGTGAAAATATTTTTATTATCATTGCCGGCATATATGGTGCATGTGTTGTTCCGATGTTAAGAGATATGGAAGAATTTAAGCCCGGTGTGGTATTAGCAGGAATGATAGTTATTTTTATAATTATAGAAGCCGCACTGTATAAATTTGTTACCGGAAGAGGTAAATACACTTATCTTAATGCGGGAGGTGCAGATGAAAAATGAAAAGTAAAATAACGGCGTTTGCTTTGATAATGGTATTGTGTCTCAGCGGATGTACAAAAGAAAATGATTTTATGAGTCAGATTTCTGAGAAAAATAATCCGGGTATGGCCGTCTATACAAAACTTCCTGATGAAAATACGTCTTATGATGTTGTGCAAATCGGGGCGGATGTGTTTTACGGAGTATATGATGCTTTGAATAAAACTTCATTAAGTGAATATGTTCTGATGAATGAGAACAGCTATGAGATTGACATGCAGATGTATATCATGGATTATATTGAGAAAAATCAAAGGGAAAGCATTGAGCTTGAAACCGAAGACAGAAGAAAAATGATTTTGGGGGATGAAGAATTCTGGACGGAATATCATTGGGTTGTAGAGGATGACATATTGTATCTTGAAAATTCAGCCGGTCAGATTATAAGTGATTTTGCTTTTATTTTCTTTTCTAAAAATGAGGAAATTAAAGAACAGCTGATTTCTGACGGGTATGAATCAGTATGTAAGATATATGAAAATATTGACGAAAAGATTATGGCAGAACTTGATGATAATATAATTCCTTCATATCATGGTCAACTGTATAATTGTGAAATTTCGTATTCCTTACATGTTAATTCGATTTCCATGACAGGTGTGGAAATTCCGGCCAAAGCAATGTATCTGGCAGATTACCACCAGAATGACAACTGGGCAATTGTTTATGGCGGAGTAAATCAAAGCTGTGAAAGTATTACCATGCTATATACGGTAAACGAGTTCTTTGATTATACAGAGGGTGAGTTTGAACAGTTTAATTTAAGGGCGGATATTATCGGTACGCAGGGAAAAATTAAAGAATTGAAACTGACGTATGATAAAAATACTGATACGATTCCCCAATTATGCCGTCCTACATTGATTGAATGTATGAAACAGCTCGGCTGCAGTGACGGGGAGATAACGGCGTTTTTAGAAGAAATACCAAAAGAAAGCGGAAATATTGATAAGCTTTTTTATACCGTTACTAAGATTGATAAAACAAATTACAGCATTAAGCTCTATCTAAAATAAATATCCAAACAAAGGAATATCCCAACCTTCACGGAATATATTGAAAATATAGAGAGGTTGGAGGTAGCCTGTGGGTAAAAAATTTCTTGCGGTATTAAAGGTATTGGCCGTGGCTTATGCAGTAACGGGATTATTGCTGCTGCTGTCGGCATTTCTCATGTTAAAACTAAAGCTGGGAGAAGCGCAGGTGCGGCTGTTTATATTAATAATATATGGAGTTGCGTCAATTGTTGCCGGATTTATTTACGGTAAAATAAAAGGAACCCGGCGTATGCTTAACGGTGCAGTAATAGGAATATTATATTTTGCAGTTTTGTTTGTAGTATCGCTTATAGTTAATAAGGGCTTCGGCGGAGATGTGCAGAAAAATATAATATCGGCAATAATAAGTTTTGCCGGCGGAATAATTGGAGGAATAATAAGTTAAATTGATTGACCGATGACTAAAATAAAGTTATACTTAAGAAAAAAGTATTATGGGAGGCAGCATTAATGAAGAATAATGTGAATCGTGAATTAAATGATATTGCCAGAGATTTTCAGGCAAGTCAGATGAGGGCTAATGAGATATACAATGCCATCGGCAGAGCTTATTTTGACAAGACAAAGAGTAATCCGGAACCGGAATTTAATCAGTTGTTTTCTGATTTGGAGGCTGTTCTGAGACAGCAGGAGCAGATGGAGATAAGAAGAAAGTTCCTGAACGGAATTGTTGTATGTACCAACTGTAAAACTGATAACAATGTTGAGCTTTCATTCTGTGGAAACTGCGGAACAAGACTTCCGCACAAGATGGCACCTGTTGAAGACGGAAGAATCAGATGTGCTAACTGCGGAAATATAATGCAGCCGGGTCAGGCGTTCTGTGGAAACTGCGGAACAAAGGCTCATGAGTCAGATTCAATTCCGCCTGTTGCAGCACCCGTTGCAGAACCTGTCGTACAGGTTGCAGAGCCGGCAGTACAGGTTGCAGAGCCGGCAGTGCAGATTGCAGAGGAGGCAGTACCTGCTGTTGAAGCACCTGTTACAGAGATACCGGCAATGGCTGAGACTGCTGTTGCAGAGGAGGCTGTTGTTATTGAGAAGCCAGAGCCTGTAATGGCGGCCGTAAGCGAGGAAGCACCGACTGCAGAGCCAAAGGTTAACGAAGGACCTGTTGAGGAATTTTACAGTTCACCTGAGGAATTTAAAATGTTCTGCGGAAACTGCGGAACAATGATTACTAATTCTGAGGCAGCTTTTTGTCCAAACTGCGGCAACAGATTATCTAAATAAAAAAGGCGGAGCTTTGCGGCTCCGCCTTAATTATATGTAGCTACTTTAAAATTCTGATTTTACCAATTATAGGAAGTTCTTTAGAGCGGTTCTTGGCTGTCTGAACGATACCAAATACCATTAAAAGTGCAGGAACTACTTCTAAAAGACCAAAAATGCTTCCGATGAAGCTTAATCTAAGTGCTGTAAAGATTCCTGAAATGATTCCGACAACAATTGATATTGCAACATAAGCAATTAAAAGAACGAGTCCCTGGTTAGCATGGAATCTTGCATACTTAGAACCTTTAGCGGTAATAAGCTGGATGAAGAAAAGTGGTGGAATGTAACCAATAATTGCTGTTACCTTGTTCTGTGCAACTTCATTTGAATCAAATTCACTTGTAAAATCTGGGGTATCTAACATAATTTTCCTCCTTTATTATCGTGCCGGAGCACAAACTTATCGACTAATATATGTGATAGCATATAAAAAATCAATAGGAATATTAATTTTTTATTAAATTTATTAAGAAAAACAAGGGTATTGACTTTAGTGATGGTAATAAACTAAAATGTAACTTGATTGTTATTAGCCGGAATAGTTTATATACGAAGGGAGTATATGTATGGCAGGCTCAATTTTTGGTAATATTTTTAGAATAAGCACTTGGGGAGAATCCCATGGGGCAGGGCTTGGTGTTGTTATAGACGGTTGTCCTGCGGGAATTTTGTTATCAGAAGAGGATATTCAGAAATATCTGGACAGAAGAAAACCGGGTCAGTCGAAGTTTACGACTCAGCGTAAGGAGGGTGACACTGCCCGCATTATGTCAGGTGTTTTTAACGGATTAACAACAGGTACACCGATTTCAATTATCGTATTTAATGAGGACCAGCGCTCCGCTGACTATTCGGAAATTTCTAAATATTACAGACCGGGACATGCCGATTATACCTTTGATTCCAAATATGGTTTCAGGGATTACAGAGGCGGCGGAAGAAGCTCGGGCAGGGAGACAATCGGCAGAGTGGCAGCAGGAGCTGTAGCGATGAAACTTCTGGACACTCTCGGTATTACAATATCTGCATATTCACGAAGCATTGGCGGAATTGAAATAGATTATAACAGCTTTGATATGGCTCAGAGGGATTTGAATCCTTTTGCAATGCCTGATGAGAAGGCAGCTGAGCAGGTAAGGATTACGGCAGAAAAAGCAATTTCCGATAAGGATTCACTCGGTGGGGTTATTGAATGTGTTATTAATAATCTTCCGGCAGGAATCGGTGAAACGGTATTTGATAAGCTTGACGCAAATCTTGCAAAAGCAATTATGTCAATCGGAGCCGTAAAAGGTTTTGAAATCGGAGACGGCTTTAATGCAGCAAACCACTTCGGAAGCGAGAATAATGATGAATTCTGTATCAGGGACGGCAGGGTTAGTAAGAAAACAAACCATGCAGGAGGAATTCTCGGCGGAATGAGCGATGGCAGTGAGATTGTTTTCAGGGCGGCAGTTAAGCCGACACCTTCAATTGCAGCAGTCCAGAATACTGTTGACAACAGCGGTAATGAAATTGAAATATCAATTAAGGGCAGACATGACCCGATGATTGTTCCGCGTGCAGTGGTTGTAGTTGAAGCAATGGCAGCGTGTACCGTAGCGGATTTACTTTTGCAGAATATGACGGCAAGAATTGATTATATTAAAGAAATATATAAGAAGCAGGATTAATATATGTACAAAATACTTAAAAAAGAAGGCAGGGCAAAAAGGGCAGTTTTTGAAACCGTTCACGGAACCATACAGACACCGGTATTTATGAATGTAGGCACCGTGGCAGCAATTAAAGGAGCTGTTGCAACTACTGATTTAAAGGAAATAGGCTGCCAGGTTGAATTGTCCAACACATATCATTTGCATGTAAGAACAGGAGACAGGCTGATTAAGGAAATGGGCGGACTCCATAAATTTATGAACTGGGACAGACCGATTCTTACTGATTCGGGCGGTTTTCAGGTGTTTTCACTTGCAGGTTTAAGGAAAATTAAAGAAGAAGGAGTTTCATTTAACTCCCATATAGACGGCCGTAAGATTTTCATGGGGCCGGAGGAAAGTATGCAGATACAGTCAAACCTTGGTTCCACTATTGCGATGGCATTTGATGAATGTATAGAGAATCCTTCTCCGAGGGAATATGTGGAAAAATCTGTTGACAGAACTACAAGATGGCTTGTAAGATGTAAGAATGAAATGGCGAGGCTGAATTCGCTGCCGGATACCGTTAATCCGCACCAGCTTCTTTTTGGCATTAATCAGGGTGGAACCTATGATGACATAAGAATCCGTCATGCACAGGAGATTGCAGAACTCAATCTTGACGGTTATGCGGTAGGTGGACTTGCAGTAGGCGAATCCCATGAAGAGATGTACAGGATTTTGGATTCAGTAGTGCCATATCTTCCGGAGAATAAACCAACCTACCTTATGGGCGTTGGAACACCGGCAAATATTCTTGAGGCGGTGGACAGAGGCGTCGATTTCTTTGACTGCGTATATCCGTCCAGAAACGGACGGCATGGGCATGTATATACCCATCTTGGCAAGCTCAATCTTTTTAATGCCAGATATGAGAAGGACGCGTTACCTATTGAGGAGGGCTGTAATTGTCCGGCATGCCGTAATTACAGCAGAGCATATATAAGACATCTGCTCAAGGCTAAGGAAATGTTAGGAATGAGGCTTTGTGTACTCCATAATTTGTATTTCTATAACCATCTTATGGAAGAAATAAGACTTGCTTTGGATGAGGGAAGATACAGCGAATTTAAGAAAAAGACTCTTGAAGGGCTTAACAGCAAACTAACAGACTAATTTAGGAGGAAAAGACAATGATTTTAGCAGCAGGAACACAGGAGATAATTTTTTCAGTTGTAAGTATAGTGGTTTTATTTGCAGTAATGTATTTCGTAATGATCAGGCCACAGAGAAAGGAACAGAAGAAACAGCAGGAAATGCTTGATTCAATGGAGAACGGTGACTGCATTCTTACATCAAGCGGATTCTATGGAGTTGTAATTGATATTACAGATGATACAGTAATCGTTGAATTCGGAAGTAATAAGAATTGCAGAATTCCAATGAAGAAGGATGCAATTGTTCAGATTGAAAAGGCTGAGAAATAAATTTTAGTATAATTGTGTTTATTACTGTTTATACAAAATAATGTGCAGGGTGCCGCTTCGGCGGCACCTTTTGTATTTGATTTAAAATATATGGAGAATACCAAATGCGTTACTATATGTTTAATAAGCCGGGCGGCTGTATTACGGCACGAAAAGATGATGTACATAAGACGGTTTTTGATTATCTGACGGACCTTGACTGTGAGGGGTTGTTTCCGGTGGGCAGGCTTGATAAGGATACGGAGGGACTGTTGTTAATTACCGATGACGGTCATTGGAACGAGGACTTAATGCAGCCGGGCAGGCATGTTCCGAAACGTTATTTTTTCTGTGCAACCAATACGCTGTCTTTGGAGGCGGTCAGGAGAATTGAGTCCGGTGTGGAGATTCTTGAGGGCGCACCGAGGACTGCGCCTGCAAAGCTTGAAATAATTGAAGAGGGGGTGTTTTGGGATTTACAGGGCAGGAAGGAGTATGATATGCCGCAAATGCTTCTGCCGCCAAGATATAATCCCATGGTAACATTCGGATATCTGACCATCAGCGAGGGCAAAAAACATCAAGTTAAAAGAATGCTCCGTTCAGAGGGCTGCAGGGTTATTTTTTTAAGGAGAATTCAGATTGGAAACCTTGTTTTGGACGGAAATCTGGCAAAGGGTGAATACAGGCTGCTGAGCGGTGCAGAGCGCCTTAAATGCATGGAGATAGATTAAATTTCATCAAGCCAATTAAATAAAACATATCCTTGTTTTTTGGTATAAACTTTTATATAATTGAATTTAATAGTTTTTAAGGCGAGGTAGATACTATGAGAAATTACAATGTAACCCTTATTCCGGGTGACGGAATCGGACCTGAAATTGTTGCTGAGGCAGTCAAGGTTCTGGACGCTGCGGGTAAGAAATACGGTTATGAATTAAACTACACTAAGATTTTAATGGGCGGATGCTCAATTGATGAATACGGAGTGCCGCTTACGGATGAGGCGATTGCAACTGCCAAGGCCGGAGATGCAGTTTTACTTGGTGCGGTCGGCGGAAATGTCGGCAATTCAAGATGGTATGATGTCGCTCCGAATTTAAGACCGGAAGCAGGATTGCTTAAGATTCGTAAGGAGCTGGAGTTATTTGCCAATGTAAGACCTGCTTACCTTTATAATGAACTTAAGGCTGCATGTCCGCTTAAGAGCGAGATTATCGGTGACGGCTTTGATATGGTAATTATGAGGGAGCTGACCGGCGGACTTTATTTTGGTGAGAGACATACAGAGGAGGTTGACGGAGTTCTTACAGCTACGGATACCCTTACATATAATGAGAATGAGATAAGAAGAATCGCAGTTAAGGCATTTGAAATTGCGATGAAGAGACGTAAGATTGTTACAAGTGTTGACAAGGCTAACGTGCTTGATTCTTCAAGATTATGGAGAAAGGTCGTTAAGGAGGTTGCGGCTGATTATCCTGAGGTAACATATACCGATATGTTAGTTGATAACTGTGCAATGCAGTTAGTTATGAATCCGGGACAGTTTGATGTAATTCTTACTGAGAATATGTTCGGTGATATTTTATCCGATGAGGCAAGTATGATTACAGGTTCAATCGGAATGCTTTCAAGTGCAAGTCTCGGAAAGACCAGACTGGGCTTATATGAGCCGTCACATGGTTCAGCTCCTGATATTGCAGGTAAGAATATTGCGAATCCGATTGCCACAATTCTTTCAGCGGCAATGATGCTTCGTTATTCCTTTGATGAGGATGAGGCTGCAAAAGCAATAGAGGATGCTGTTCAGAGTGTGCTTACAGAGGGCTATAGAACAACAGATATTATGTCCGAAGGTATGGAACTGGTCGGAACAGACAAGATGGGCGATTTAATCGCAGCGAGAGTATAATAAGAGGTGATAATATGAGAAGTGATTCAGTCAAAACAGGCTTACAGCAGGCTCCGCACAGGTCCCTGTTCAATGCTTTGGGCTTTACAAAGGAAGAGATGGAGAAGCCTTTAATAGGAATTGTAAGCTCTTATAATGAAATTATTCCGGGTCATATGAACCTGGACAAAATAGTAGAGGCAGTTAAATTAGGTGTTGCAATGGCAGGCGGAACACCTGTTGTTGTTCCTGCAATTGCCGTTTGTGACGGTATTGCAATGGGACACACCGGAATGAAGTATTCACTTGTTACAAGAGATTTGATTGCGGATTCAACGGAATGTCTTGCAATGGCACATCAGTTTGACGGACTTGTTATGGTACCTAACTGTGATAAGAATGTACCGGGATTATTAATGGCAGCAGCAAGACTTAATATTCCTACTGTATTTGTCAGCGGCGGTCCAATGCTTGCAGGACATGTTAAGGGCTGTAAAACCAGTCTTTCAAGCATGTTTGAGGCAGTTGGTGCTTATACTGCCGGTAAGATTTCGGCAGATGAGCTTGATGAGTATGAGAATAAGGCCTGCCCTACCTGCGGTTCATGTTCAGGTATGTACACGGCCAACAGTATGAACTGTCTTACAGAGGCAATCGGTATGGGACTTCAGGGCAATGGAACAATTCCTGCCGTATATTCAGACAGAATCAAGCTTGCAAAGCATGCCGGAATGAAGGTTATGGAATTATTGGAGAAGGATATCCGTCCTCTTGATATTATGACAGAGAAAGCATTTATGAATGCACTTACTGTTGATATGGCACTTGGCTGCTCTACAAACACAATGCTTCATCTTCCTGCAATTGCAAGGGAAGCAGGTGTTGATTTGAATCTTGATATTGCAAATGAGATTAGTGCAAGAACACCTAATCTCTGTCACCTTGCTCCGGCAGGACACACATATATGGAAGAGCTTAATGAAGCCGGCGGCGTATATGCAGTTATGAACGAGCTTGCTAAGAAGAATCTTCTTAACCTTGACCTTATTACTGCAACAGGAAAGACTGTCGGAGAGAATATTAAGGACTGCTTTAATAAGAATCCTGAGGTTATCAGGCCGATTGAGAATCCATACAGTGTTACCGGAGGAATTGCAGTTCTTCGCGGAAATATTGCACCTGATACCTGTGTAGTTAAGCGTTCAGCAGTAGTTGAGGAGATGCTTGTACATGAGGGTCCGGCAAGAGTATTTGACTGTGAAGAGGATGCTATTGCAGCAATCAAGGGAGGAAAGATTGTAGCAGGAGATGTTGTAGTTATCCGTTACGAAGGACCTAAGGGCGGTCCGGGTATGAGAGAAATGCTTAATCCGACATCTGCGATTGCAGGAATGGGACTTGGTTCAAGCGTTGCACTCATTACTGACGGTCGTTTTTCAGGTGCATCCCGTGGTGCTTCAATCGGACATGTGTCTCCGGAAGCAGCAGTCGGCGGACCAATTGCTCTTATTGAAGAAGGAGATATTATTAAAATTGATATTCCTGCCAACACAATTAATGTGGATGTAAGTGATGAAGTTCTCGCAGAGAGAAAAGCAAAATGGCAGCCAAGAGAGCCTAAGGTTACAAAGGGTTATCTTGCACGTTATGCAAAAATGGTTACATCAGCAGATAAAGGTGCTGTTTTAAAGGTAACAGATTAATAAATGGAATAATCCAGAAAATACATAAAAAGGTCAGGTGCAGTTTATGCAGTTAAATGGTTCACAGATAATTATTGAATGCCTTAAGGAACAGGGTGTAGATACAGTTTTCGGTTATCCGGGAGGAGCAATCTTAAACGTATACGATGAGCTTTACAAGCATTCGAATGAGATTACTCATATTTTAACATCACATGAGCAGGGTGCATCCCATGCTGCGGATGGATATGCAAGAGCAACAGGTAAGGTCGGGGTATGCTTTGCAACATCAGGTCCGGGTGCAACGAATCTTGTTACCGGAATTGCAACCGCATATATGGATTCGGTTCCGGTTGTTGCAATCACATGTAATGTCGGAGTACCTCTTCTTGGAAAGGACAGCTTTCAGGAAATTGATATTGCAGGAGTAACACTGCCTATTACAAAGCATAATTTTGTCGTTCGTGATGTTAATAAGCTCGCAGATACAATCAGAGACGCTTTCCGAATTGCCAAAACAGGAAGACCGGGTCCAGTACTTGTTGATATCCCTAAGGATGTTACTGCTAAAATGGCTGAATATAACAAAATGCTTCCTGCTGAAATTAAGATTTCAAAAGAGAATATCACTCCGGAGTCTGTAACAAATGCGGTGGAGATGATTAAGGAATCCAAGAAACCGTTTATTTTCGTTGGCGGCGGTGCAGTTATAGCGGGAGCTGATAAAGAATTAAAAGAGTTCGTCGGCAAGGTTAATGCACCTGTAACAGATTCATTAATGGGTAAGGGTGCTTTTGACGGAACAGACCCGTTATATACCGGAATGCTTGGAATGCATGGAACAAAGACTTCTAATTTCGGTGTTATGGAATGTGATTTATTAATAGTAGTCGGTGCGAGATTTTCAGACCGTGTTACCGGAGATACAAGAAGATTTGCACCTAATGCAAGAATTCTTCAGTTTGATATCGACCCTGCCGAAATCAACAAGAACATTCGTGTTGACGCAAGCGTAATCGGAGATATTAAAGCAATTCTTAAGGCAATTAATGTTAATCTTCCTCAGCTTAACCATGAAGAATGGGTTAATAAGGTTATGGATATGAAGGAGAAATATCCGCTTAAATACAACAAGGATGTTCTCACAGGTCCTTATGTAGTTGAGAAGATTTACGAGATAACCGGCGGTGACGCAATTATTACAACTGAAGTCGGACAACATCAGATGTGGGCTGCCCAGTATTATAAATACGGCAGACCTAGAACACTTCTTACCTCAGGCGGACTGGGAACCATGGGCTATGGTCTGGGTGCTTCAATCGGTGCCAAAATGGGCTGCAGGGATAAGACTGTTATCAACATTGCGGGAGACGGATGTTTCCGTATGAATATGAATGAAATTGCAACTGCAACCAGATATAACATTCCGATTATTGAGGTTATTATTAACAATCATGTTCTCGGAATGGTAAGACAGTGGCAGACCTTGTACTATGGTGAGCGTTACTCATTTACGGTACTTGATGACCAGGTTGATTATGTTAAGTTAGCGGAGGCAATGGGTGCCAAGGCATACAGAGTTACTAAGAAGGAAGAATTCGAGCCTGCATTAAGAGAGGCAATGGAGTTAAATATTCCTTGCGTTATTGACTGCCAGATTGAGAAGGATGACAAGGTATTCCCTATGGTAAGTCCGGGAGCCTCACTTGCAGATACATTTGACAGTTAATAGAATCATAAGTAACTTTAGCTGATAATATATTAATAGATAAGGTGCTGCCGATGACGGTTCGCCTGATATTTTGGTTAATGAAAATAACCGCTTCAGTCAGATGGGGCGGTTATTTTTGCGTCTTGGAATTATGCTGTCCATGCATATAACCAAGACTATAGATATTAATTTGTTATATACAAATTCTTTTTAAGGATTTTTTAATAATTTTCATATTATGCTATAATCACAATATTGAACAAGGAGAATGCAGATATGAATTTAAAAATTCTGAAAAAGGATTTGACCAGAAAAAAGTCAATTAACGTTATTTTGTTGATTTTTATGATTCTTGCCATAACCTTTATTGCAGGAAGCGTTAATAATCTTCTGGTTATCTCAAATGCCATGAACAATTACATTGAAGCGGCAGGAATAAGGGATGTAACATTGCTTACCGGCAAAAAAAGCTATGACGAGGAAACGGCTAATGATAAGGCGGTAGTTGAATTTCTGGATAACAACGATATGGTTACGGATTATGTGGTTGACTGTTATCCGATTCTTGATGAGGAAAGCCTTTGCTTTGCGGAGAGCGGTGAAAGTATTATAGGAATTAATACGGTATTTCTTGCAAGTATTGAAAGCAGACAGGAGAAGATTTTCGACAGCAGCAATGAGGAGATAAGGGAGATTGCCCCGGGAGAAATATATTTAAGCCGCAATATATATGAGGATAAAAAGATTAAGGTTGGTGATGTGCTTTATCTTAAAGGCAGGGACGGCTATTGCAGGGAACTGAGGGTTGCAGGATATTTTAAGGACTGCATGTGGGGCTCTGATTTCATGGGAAATAAGAGATTCGTCATAAGTGAAGAGGATTTCAGGGATTTTGTTGAAAATGTTCCTATGTACAGCTATACGGTTTATTCCATTAACTGTGATGACCAGAATGAACTTGCCGGTGAAATAGATAATCAGGATTTCCAGACGGCCTCAATAGTACTAAAAAGTGAAATGAAATTATTTTATTTTATGGATATGCTGATTTCGGTTGTTTTTCTGGTAATAAGTGTCTGTCTTATTGTGATTTCCGTAATTATGTTAAGAATGACAATTATTTTTACGGTTAATGAGGACTATAAGGAGATAGGGATTCTAAAGGCTGTGGGAATTAAGGATTCAGTCATAAGAGGCTTATATCTCACTAAATATACATTGATTTCAGTATTAGGAACAATAACCGGATTCGCTTTAAGCATTCCTTTTTCAAGACTTATGCTTAACCAGTCGGCAAAAAATATTCTTATAACAAATAACGGTTCAAATGTTTTATTTCAGTTATTATGCAGTATTTTATCGGGAGCACTGGTTGTTTTGTTTGCGTATGTTTCTACCGGTAAGATTAAAAAGCTTAAACCAATGGACGCAATAAGAAGCGGAAGCAATGGTGAACGTTTCAAACGAAAAGGCTTACTGAGCCTCAACAGAACGGGGATGAAGCCTACGACTTTTATGGCATTAAATGATGTGTCGTCAGAGCTTGGAAAATATATTGTAATATTTCTTACAAGCGTAATCGGAATATGGATGGTGGTAATGTTTGCCAATACAATCAATACCTTTAAATCCAATAAAATAGGGCCTTTATTTGGCACTCCCGAAAGTGATTATCTGATAGTACCAAGTGATGAAGATGTAGAGGATTTTATTAATTCGGATAAGGATTTTTTCTATGAAAAGATTGAAGAGGTGGAGAAAAAATTAGCCGAAAATGATATAGAAACAGAAGAAGTATCAATGGTAATTGGGTTTGTGTTTAAAATATCATATGGAGATAAAAGCACAAGAACAATTTCGTTTCAGGACCTTGGAAGCTCGCCGGATTCTCATAAATATGAACAGGGCAAGGCTCCTGTTTATGATAATGAAATTGCAATAACCCATGTAATTTCAAAACGTATCGGTGCAGGAATCGGTGATACGGTTACGGTACTTTTGGGCGGAGAGAAAAAAGAATTTGTCGTAACAGGAATTTTCCAGTCGCTTAATAATATGGGTGAGGGAATCAGGTTTACTGAACATGCAAAGCTTCCGTATGAAGAAAAGCTTTCAATTATGGGAGTGTTTATCAGGCTGAAGGATAACAGTGATGTAAAATATGCAATGGATAAATCACGGGAAATATTTAGTGGACTGACAGTTAAGACAACATCGGATTTTATTGCAGACATGATGGGTAATTTTATGAAATCCCTGGACGGTATTAAGTATTTTGTACTGACCCTTGTAATCGGGATAAGTGTGCTTGTTGTAGCACTTATGCAGAAGATGTTTTTGGTAAGGGAGAGGAGCGAAGTGAGTATGTTAAAATCAATCGGTTTCTCAAACAGGGCAATAATCAGCTGGCAGGCAAAAAGAATTGCATTTGTTGTTTTTGCCGGAGTGCTTGCCGGAAGTCTTACAGGTACGTTATTTTCACGGCTGACAGCCGGCTCTATATTCAAATATATGGGAGCAAGTGCAATAGAATTTGAGATAAAGCCGCTTGAGGTTTATGTGATTTATCCGGTAATACTTCTGGTTGTCACAGTCGGCGTATGCATTTTAACAATGTTAAAGGTAAATAAGGTTTCCGTACAGGAAATTAATAATGCAGAGTAGGAGAATGAAATATGGCAGAGGTTTTAAAGGTTAATAATTTATGTAAAACTTATATTACAAATAAAAGACAGAATAATGTATTGAAAAATATTAATTTTACAATTAAAGAGGGAGAAATGGTGGCGGTTATGGGACCGTCCGGTTCAGGCAAAAGCACACTGTTGTACAATGTTTCGGGAATGGATGCGCCTACTGCGGGAAAGGTAATTCTCGGTGATAAGGAAATTACGGGAATGTCAGAAAATGAGCTGTCAGAAATGCGTCTGAATTATATGGGATTTATTTTTCAGCAGATTCATATGCTCAAAAATCTGACTATAATGGATAATATTCTTTTGCCGGCATTACAGTCGCATAAGGATAAACGCAGCAAGGCTGAGAAAATTGACCGTTGCAGGGAATTAATGCATAAGCTTGGAATAAGTGAAATAGGACAGAACGATGTAACTGAGGTTTCAGGCGGACAATTACAGCGTGCATGTATATGCAGAAGTCTTATGAATAATCCTGATATTATTTTTGCGGATGAGCCGACAGGTGCGTTGAACCGGGGGGCTTCCGAGGAGGTTATGAAGGAGCTTAATAAGCTTAATAGTGAAGGTACCTCAATAATGCTTGTAACCCATGATATGAAGGTTGCAGCAAAATGTAGTAGAATTCTTTATATTGTAGATGGTAATATAAAGGGAGAGCTGTCTCTTGGCAGATACGATGAAACGGATACAAGGGACAGGGAACGCAGGGTCAGTAACTGGCTTGAGAATTTGGGATGGTAATATGGCAGATATTATTATTGTTGAAGATAACGAAGAGATTGGAACAATGCTTGCGGATTTTCTTGAAGGGGAGGGCTATGATACATACCTCTCTCCTTCGGGGGAGGAGGCTTTGGATATTTACAGGGAAGAGGGAGCAAGGCTCCTTATTCTTGATGTTAATTTGCCGGGAATGGACGGATTTGCCGTTCTTAACAGAATAAGGGAAGAGTCTAATATTCCGATACTTGTTGTAAGTGCAAGGGACAGCCGTGAGGACAAACTAAACGGAATTATGTCGGGAGCAGATGACTATATTGAAAAGCCGTTTGATGTGGATATTTTAATTGCCAAGGTTAAGGGTATTTTCAAAAGAAGATATTCCTCGGATGAAATAACTGCCGGAAATATCCGTTTGGATAAAAAAAGCCGACGTGCTTATATGGATAACCGGGAAATAATTCTTAACGTTAAGGAATATGAGCTGTTGGCTTACCTTATGGAGAACAGAGGCAGGGCAGTCGGCAAGGATGAGCTTTTTAACAGTATATGGGGCAGCGGCAGTGAAAGTGAAACGCAGACGCTTACGGTACATATTAAATGGCTGAGAGAGAAGATAGAGCACAATCCGAAGAAGCCGGAGAGAATACTGACCGTATGGGGTGTCGGGTATCGTTTTGAATAGGCGGAGGTTATATGAAGCACATTAACAGAATTATATGTATAGTAACTGCCGTATTCCTGATAATCCCCGCAGCAATGAACATATTTGTAATACGGAATATGAAGGCCGGGTATGGCAGGGAATACCGTGTAGAACTTAACAGAGTTAAACAGAATATAGATTTATCCGTTGAGGCACAGACAACTGTGCCTTCTTGCATTGAAAAGGATTTGAATGAAAGCGGATATGAGTATATCACCGGAGTGGAGTGGGCCGCACAGAATGCACCGGCGGAAGAACTTGATGAGTTCTTTAATGAAACGGAATATGATTATGTAATTCATTCATCAGGGAATTATTATTTTAAAATAAAATATAATGTAGAACAGAAAATTGACCGTAAAATAATTGTCATAATGAATATTGCCGTGATTGTGGCAGAGATAACTGCTTTGTTTATTTTGTTTTTTGTCAGAAACCGGATACTTAAACCTTTTAACAGAATTTCTGACCTGCCGTATGAGATTTCTAAGGGAAATCTGACTGCTCCTATTAAGGAGGAATCAGGTAAATTCTTTGGTAAATTTATATGGGGACTGAATTTATTAAGGGAGAATATTGAGGAACGAAAGAGAATGGAGCTGGAGCTTCAGAAGGATAAAAAGATGCTGCTTCTGTCGCTTTCACATGACATTAAGACGCCGTTAAGTACAATTAAGCTGTATTCAAGGGCGATTTCAGCGAATTTGTATAATAATGCAGAGAAAAATAAGGAATTGTCAGCAGGCATTGATAAAAAGGTTGACGAGATAGAATATTACATTTCAGAGATAGGCAGGGCGTCGAGGGAGGATTTCCTTTTATTTGAAGTTCATAATGAGGATTTGTATATTAGGGATTTATTTGATAGAATTAAACTGTATTATACTGAGAAGCTTGCCATTGCAAATATTTCTTTTGAAGTTATGAACTATGATAACGTGCTTGTGCATGGAGATATTGACCGTTTATATGAGGTTATGCAGAATATTATTGAGAATGCGGTAAAATATGGTGATGGCAGAAGAATCATTATTAATACGGAGTATGACGAGGAATGTATTGTTATTAGGACAGCCAATACGGGAAGCCAGATTGAGAATAAGGAAATAAATCATATTTTTGAAAGCTTTTACAGAGGAAGCAACAGCGATAACAAGTCGGGAAGCGGACTTGGATTATACATTGCAAGACAGCTTATGCATTTAATGGATGGTGAGATAACTGCCGGATATGAGGGCGGGGATTTTACGGTATCAGTATATGTGAAACTGTCGGATTAAGGTTTGCGATTTTTCAGGGAGAAGGACATTATGAAAATAATACATTGTGCGGATTTACATCTTGATTCAGTTATGAATACACATCTTACACCGGATAAAGCAAGGGAGCGTAAAGCGGAGCTTCTTAACACCTTCTGCAATATGGTGCGTTACGGAGAGGAGAATGCTGTGGGGGCAATTATAATTGCAGGAGATTTGTATGATAAGAAAACGATATCTGCTACTGCAAGAAATACTGTACTGCATGAGATTGTAAATCATCCGGATATTATTTTTTATTATCTCAGGGGTAATCATGACTCGGAAAGCCTTCTTGGAGGAATGGAAAAACTTCCTGACAATCTGAAGCTTTTTGATGAGGAATGGACAAGTTATACTCTTTGTAATGATGAGGATGGCAGAGTGGTTATAACGGGAGTTGAGCTGACATCTGACAATTCAGCCGGAATTTATAACAGTCTTGTGCTTAATACGGATGATTTCAATATAGTTGTGCTTCACGGTCAGGAAACGGAAGCCTCAGGAAGGGATAAGGCAGAGACAATTAATATCAGGTCCTTGAAGGGGCATGGGATTGATTATCTTGCACTTGGACATATTCATACCTATAAGGAGGAGAGACTGGATGCAAGAGGCGTATACTGCTATCCGGGATGCCTTGAAGGAAGGGGCTTTGACGAATGCGGAGAGCATGGCTTTGTTGTTCTTGATATTGATGTCGTAAACAGAAGCTTTACAAGGGAATTTGTACCGATTGCACACAGGACGCTGCATACGCTTGAGGTTGATATTACAGGCTGCATTGATTCAATGGAGATTTCTGACAGAATTGCAGAGAAAATTAATAAGTCGGATATTTCAGAAAATAATCTGGTTAAAATCCTTCTTACCGGAAGCATAGATGTGGAATGCGAGAAGAATGAGGAACTTTTGCTAAAGAAATTCGAGAATGATTTTTATTATGTGAAGCTTAAGGATGAGTCAGGATATGTCATTGATTATGATGAGTTTATGTATGACGAGTCCTTAAAGGGAGAATTTGTCAGAACGGTTAAGGCAGATACTGAATTAAATGACGAGGAAAAGGCAGAGGTTATACGTTATGGCATTCTTGCATTAAAGGGAGAGGAGCTTCAATAGATGAAATTAATCAGCTGTGATGTTGAGAATTTTGGAAAAATAAATAATGCTCATTTTGAATTTCAGGATGGTTGTAATGTCATATGTGAGGATAACGGCTGGGGCAAAAGTACGCTTGCAGCTTTTATCAGAGTGATGTTTTTCGGTTTTGAAAATGCTAATTCAAGGGATGACATTAACAATGAAAGACGAAGATTTGCACCCTGGCAGGGCGGTGTGTACGGAGGAAGAATTGTTTTTGAAGCAAATGGCAGCAGGTACATATTGTCAAGAACCTTCGGGGCTAAGGAGAAGGATGATAAGTTCAGTCTGAGAGACTATGAAACAATGCTTGAAACAGATGCTTTTACGGAAAACACAGGTACTGAGCTTTTTAAAATTGACGGTAAATCCTTCGCACGTTCGGTATATATTGCACAGAATGATTGTGGGACCGCTGTTACTGACGGAATTAACGCAAAGCTAGGAAATCTTGCAGAAAATACCGATGACATAAATAATTTTGAAAAGGTGGATTCTAAGTTTAAGGATTTGATTAATAAAATGAATCCTTCAAGAAAAACAGGAAGTCTGTACAGGCTCAAAACTGAAATTGCCGAAATGGAGCAGTATGTAAGACAGGGACAGCTTGTTGATAAAAGTATTGCTGAGACCTTAAAGCTTAGAAGTGATGGGCAGCAGCACTATTCTGAGCTGAAGGCAATGCAGGAGAAGCTTCAGCTTGAGAGGGCAGAGATTAGCAGAAGCAAAGATTATCTTGCAGCCAAAGAAAAATATCTTGGAATAACGAGAGAATTTAATGAGCTTTCTGATAAGCTTACGGTTATGGAGAGCTATTTCCATGATGATATTCCCGATATGAAAACCTTACAGCAGCATTTGGACAATATCACTATTCTGCGAAATAATGATAATGAAATTGCAAGGTGCGGACTGTCGGAGAGCGAGAAGGATAAGCTTCACAAATACGAGGCTCTTTGGGGTGAGCGTGTTTTGGACGCAGAGTCAGTCAATGAATATATTTCAAGATGGAATATGCGCACGGATAAGAAGAATACCCTTTCAATCAGGAGGGATAATCTTGAATTTAAACGCAGAATGCTTCAGGAGCAGACAAAATCAGGCAGAAACAGTATTGCCATGCCCGTATTACTTGCAGGAATCATTCTTCTGCTTGCAGGGGTAAGTGTTTTAATTGCTGGAAGAGGAGAAATTTTTATACAGGTAATAATCGGCTCTTTTATAAGCGTTGCCGGTGTTGCCGCTGTGGCAGCAGGGGCGCTTCTGCAAAACAATAACAGAAAAAAAGAACATGACACAGGAGGAGAAGAAGCTGATTTAAACCGCGAGGAAGAAGAGCTTAATGCGTTGGAGCAGTTAATTAATGAAATTGAGTCGGAGACAAAGGAATTTCTTGCCTCTTACTCCATGGAAGCCGATGAATATGGTGTATTGCAGGCATTAACAGGGTTAAAAACCGATTTTGAAGAGTATGCAAGACTTTCTGATAAATCAAAAGAGAAGGAGCTTCTGGTTAACGATGAAGAGATAAAAATAATCAGAAGAGAAATTGACGTTTTTATTAGAAAATATTATAATATAAACAGTTATGATTTGAATGTTTTTTCGGAACTGATTTATGAAATTAAATTAAACCTTCAACGATATAATGAGTGCCTTACAGAGTATGAACGGATTAGCAGAATTAAGGAAGCTTTTGAGGCAGAGAATAATATTGAGGAGCTTTTAAATGTACCTGATGATTTGGATTTGACATCAATAGGGGAATTGGACAGAAGGGTTAATTCAATTTCAGCAGATTTGGAAAGAACACATAAAAGTATTCTTGATTATAATAACAGGCTTGAGAAGCTGCAGTCTGACAGGGATTTGATAACGGATAAAGAGGAAGAGCTTGTTGAACTTAAGAGTCTTATGGAAAGTGAACAGGAGAAATACAGGCTTGCAATCAAGGCGAAGGAACTGCTTGGAGCTGCCAAAATTTCTTTTACAAGAAAATATATGGGACCAATCACCAATGGCTTTAATAAATATTACAATATTCTGACGGGCAGTCAGGCAGATAATTATTTTATTGACGCCAATGGAGAGGTTTCGGTTGAAGAGCTTGGTACGCCTAAGAGCAAGGATTATATGAGTACCGGCTGTAAGGATTTAATAGGAATATGTATGCGTATGGCGTTGATTGACTCAATGTATCCGCAGGAGAAACCGTTTGTTATATTCGATGACCCGTTTGTTAATCTTGACAATGACAGAACACAGGGGGGAATTGATTTGTTAAAGACAATAGGGAGGGAGTATCAGGTTATTTATTTTACCTGCCATGACAGCAGGATAATCCGTTAAAGGAGGTAGTTTAGATGGGAAAATTAAGAAAAAGAGGTTTGGTTTATCTGTTGATTGCTGCCATGCTTCTTGGCTTTTGCGGATGTACAAGGCATATATCGAGTGATAATACCATCAATGAGCAGACAGATAGTACTGATGAAGTACTTACTTCTGAATCGGAGAAGGCAGGACAGCCTTCTAAGGAGGGGACTGAACCGGTAAGCAGTGAGGAGAGAACCACTGCTGACGATAACGGCAGTACAACAGAAGATATATCAGAGGAGGATACGGAGAATTTGACCGTGGAATCATCTGATGATAATGAAGATGATACGGAATCAGACATTAAGAAAGAAACCGGTACGGAATCTGATGAGGGTACTGACGAGACAACCAGGAATGTGATAAATCCGACAACTGTACCTACGGAAGCTGCGACTAAGAAGCCGTCAGTAACTGAGCCTTCAACCACAAGACCATCGGCAACGGAGCCTGCCACAACTAAGCCGGTGCAGGAGACAACAACTGCAAAATCTGCTGTAACAACAGCTGCACCAACAACAGAGGCTGCCACATCACCAACAACTCAGGCGGTATCAGATGAAGTAACTAATTTATATACAGAGCTTGCTTCCTACAGTAACATATCAAAGGAAGATATTATCAAGGTAAGAACGATAATAAGCAGTATTATTACAGATGATATGAATGAGATACAGAAGATAAAGGCTGTACATGACTGGCTGGTTAAGAATACTACATATACAGTTGATTACTACAGTCGTTCTGACGCACATAATCATTTATATAATGTTTTATATAATAAGATAGGAGTATGTCAGAGCTATTCGGTAGCATTTTATGTATTCATGGGAGAACTCGGAATTCCTTGTACATTTGCTGTCGGTTCTGCTGATAATGGCAGCGGTTCAGTATCTCATGCATGGAATGCCGTAAAACTCAATAATGAATGGTATTTTGTGGATGTAACATGGGATGACCCTATTGTTAACGGCACAAGTAATTATTCAGACGGCTATAATATGTCATATGTATATCTGCTGTGTACGAGCAGTTCCATGAACAGGACTCATACAGCCAATAAATATATTAAGACAGAGCCTACAGTTTTGGGAACGTCCACTGGGTATAATGAGCTTGTGTATAATATGGCAGGTTATAAAGATGTATTCAGAATAACTACCTATGACGATTTAAGTACGGAGCTTATGACGGTAACGGAATCAGGAACATATATTATTTTGCTTGAAGGAGATGATTTAGACGGACAGACCGCATATAATAAGATGATAGAATATTTAAAGACGACTAATAGGGGATATAGCGTCGAAGCAATTTTGGGTGGAAGCTCTGTATCAGCTACAATTACTTTTGAATAAAATTGAATAATTAATGACTTTAAAAGGGTGCAGTCCATGGTTTATGTTGCACTCTTTTTGATATAAAATACCATACATATTGGGAGATGGATTATGATTGATACTATTATGACGATATTTTGTGCAATATTGGAGAGTGCATTTATGCTGATTGGCATATTAATGGCAGAACGATACGTGTTTCTTGAACCTCCAATGGAAAAAAAGAAACAAAAGATATTTTATATAATATCTTTTGCCGCTGTAATGATTGTAAGTATCTGTATAGATGAAGGACTGGGTCAGGTTATGCTTATGACGGCAGGCGGACTAAATGTTTCGTTGGGAAGAAAAAAGCGAAAAGTGCGTGGATATTTTGTCGTTTTTCCTGTGGCGGGACTCATGAATGGTCTTATTATACCTGTTCTTATAATGCCGACAGTATTAACGGAAATGTCGGAGAGGACAACTGTAATATACAGACTTATTTTCTACGGAATAGTGTATTCATTGCTTCTGCTGTTCTATTTCAAAGGGAAGAAGTGGCGTGATAAATTTGATATGGAAATACAGAACAGGCGTCTGCATCGTTGGGAGTTCTGGCTGTTGTGCGGTGTAGGTCTGTTGATGATGATTTATTCTTCTATTATATCAACAATGCCTACCGGTAATAATTTAAATAAAGTAATTATTTATCATCTTACTCTTTATATGTTATTTATGAGTGTAAGCAGCTTTGCATTAACCATTATGGTAATTATTTTGATTATTCAGGGTAATAAGCGTTCTTACTATCATGAAAAGGCGTTAATCGCACAGAAGGCGGAAATGGAGAAGGAGAAGGCGGAGGCGTCCAACGAGGCAAAATCCACTTTCCTGTCCAATATGTCGCATGAAATCAGAACACCTATGAATGCGATTGTCGGAATGACGGATATTCTTCTGAGGGAAAATCATACGCCGCAGACAAGGGAATACCTGAATAACATTAAGAATTCCGGTGCAGCATTGCTTACAATTATTAATGATATTCTGGATTTTTCCAAAATTGAATCCGGTAAAATGGAAATTGTTGAAGAAGAATACGAACCAATGTCAATCTTTAATGATTTATCAATGATTTTCCTTAACCGTATAGGTGATAAGAATGTAGAACTTTTTTATGATATAGATAAAAACATGCCATCCAAATTAAAAGGTGATGCACAGAGAATCAGACAGATTATCATTAATCTGATGAATAATGCAATTAAATTTACTGAAAACGGTTATGTAAAGCTTTCGGTAAAAACAAAAATGTTGAATGATACAAGAATGGAGCTGGCTTTTTCCGTAGAAGATACCGGACAGGGAATTAAGGAAGAGGATATGGATAAATTGTTCGGTTCATTTTCACAGGTTGATACCAAGAAGAATCATCACAAAGAAGGAACCGGACTCGGACTTGCCATTTCAAAGCAGTTGGCAGAGCTTATGAATGGCAGTATGGGCGTACATAGCAAATACGGAGAAGGCAGTAACTTCCATTTTACAATACAGCAGGAAATTGCGGATGCAAGACCTGCAGCAAGGCTTACGGCAGAGGTGCAGAGGGGTCGTATTGCAGTTAATATTGGCAACGTTCTGGTTAAAGATGAGGTAATGAAGCTTGCCGATGTGTATGATATGAATTGTGTCGATACTGCTGACAATGAGCTGCAGGGATTTGATTATTTCATAGCTGACAGGGCAGAGGCGGTAACTGATGAAGTAAGAAAGCTTGCCGCAGATAATAATGCCGTTATTGCGATAATGCAGAATCCTATGAGGGAGAGTATAGCACAGAAGAATGTAACGGTTGTGAACAAACCTTTGTATAGTCTGAATTTCTGTCAGTTAATAAAACATGAGGAATTAGTGTTTAAGACTGTGGAAGAGGAGACTATGAATTATACGGCACCGGATGCATGTATACTTATAGTTGATGATAATGAGATGAATCTGAAGGTTGCAAAGGGTCTTTTGGAGCCGTTCGGAATGCAGATTGATACTGCATGCAACGGCAGGGAAGCCGTACAAATGGTTCAGGAGAAGCATTACGATTTGGTTTTTATGGACCACATGATGCCTGTTATGGATGGTGTTGAAGCAGCAAATGCAATTAGAAGCTTATCGGATGAAGCATATCAGAAATTACCTATTATTGCATTATCGGCAAATGCAACATCGGAAGCAAGGGAAATGTTCCTTAAAGAAAAAATGAATGATTTTGTTGCGAAGCCAATCAGACTGAAAGAGATTTCAAAATGTATTTTGAAATGGCTTCCAAAAGAACTGATAATAATAACCGAAGAATCCCAAACCGAAGAAGCGGTAATGGAACAGAATGAGCTTCCGGTTATTGAAGGCCTGAATGTGGCAGAGGGAATTAAAAACTGTGGTTCAGAGAAGCTTTTTACAGAGCTGTTAGGTGATTTTTATAAGCTGATTGAACCTAAATGCACGAAACTGGAGAAATGCCTTGCGGACGGTATGCTTCGTGATTATACCATAGAAGTTCATGCATTAAAAAATACTGCAAGAATGATTGGTGCAATGGAGCTGTCAGAATTGTTCTATCAAATGGAACAGCTTGGAAATGCAGGAGAAGAGGAAGAGATAATTAAACGTACCCCTGAGGTGCTTAAGCTGTATAAGAGCTATAAGGAGATACTTAAGGAATACGGACAGGATGAACATAAACAACTTTCGGTTGTCCCTTATGATACTATTGAAGAGACTCTGATTCGCCTGCATGATGCAATGGACAGCTTTGATTTGGATGGGGCTGACGCTGCAATGCGTGAGCTTGAGACCTACAGTCTGCCGCAGGAAATGCAGCCAATGCTTGTTAAGCTTAGTGAGTATATGGCAGATGTAGCAATGGAAGAGGTCCTGAATCTGACCAGTGAGATGTGTGAACAATTACATACTTGCAATAGTATGGAGAAACCGCTTATAATGCTTGTAGATGATGATTCAATCAACAGTAAGGCAGTTACAGCCATGCTTTGTGAGGAATATAATGTAATGGCTGCCGGCTCGGGCAGGGAAGCATTTGAACTTTTGAAAAATAATCTGCCGGATTTAATATTGTTAGATGTACATATGCCTGAAATGGGCGGACATGAAGTAATTAAGATACTTAAGGATAATCAGGACTATGCAGATATACCCGTTATTTTCCTGACATCTGATGAGGATGAGAAGACCGAAATGCAGGGCTTTAGCGAAGGTGCGATTGATTTCCTTAAGAAGCCGTTCAGAAAAGGTGTTGCGATTCAGAGAATACGAAGAATTCTTGAACTTTCCTATCTGCAGAAGAATCTTAAGGAAGAGGTTATGAAACAGACCGATGTTGCAGAGAAACGCAGACAGAGTGTTGAACGTATGTCTCTGCAAATGGTTCAGGCACTTGCAAATACAATCGACGCGAAGGATTCGTATACTAACGGTCATTCAACAAGAGTTGCAAAATACTCAGTAATGATTGCAGAACGAATGGGATATGCGGGCGAGAGGTTAGAGCAGCTTCAGTATGCGGCATTACTGCATGACATCGGCAAAATAGGAATCCCGAATGAGATAATTAATAAGCCTTCAAGATTGACGGATGAGGAATATGAGATTATTAAAACACATCCGGGAATCGGAGGAAAAATTCTTGAGAAGATATCGGAGATACCGGATATTGCAATTGGTGCAAGGTGGCATCATGAAAGATTTGACGGAAGAGGATATCCCGATAAGCTGTCAGGCTTAGAGATTCCGGAGATAGCAAGAATTATCGGTGTTGCTGACGCGTATGACGCCATGACCTCTAACAGAAGTTACAGGGATTTACTGTCGCAGGAAATTGTCCGTGGTGAGATTGAAAAGGGCAAATCAACCCAGTTTGACCCGGATATAGCGGATGTTATGATAAGCCTCATTGACGAAGATAAGAATTACGAAATGCATGAGTAATAACAGAAGGGACGGAAAAATTAATGCAGAATATTTTGGTCGTAATAGAGAAAAACAGTTTTTTTGTAAACTCCATAATGGAACAATTAAAGGAACGCGGCTATAATACAATAGCTGTTGAGCTTGATATACAGAAAATCTCCAAGGTGGAGGAGGCGTATGAAGCGGTACTTCTGTATATGGAGAGTGATGTTAAAGAGAAATCCCAGGAGTTAGTATATCTGCGTGATAAGACTGTAGAGGAAAATATACCGATTTTTTATATGGGTGAGGATGTGTCTGCTTTGCAGAGTGTTATACCTGAGCATATTCTTCAGGATGTATTCCAGCGGCCGATTGATGTCAAACTTTCAGCTAAGACAATGGATGATTTTATTAAGAAACATGGAAGACATATCAAGAAAAAAATACTTGTTGTGGATGATTCGGGAGCAGTACTTCGTAATGTTAAAGGCTGGCTTGAAGAGAAGTACCAGGTTATTCTGGCTAACTCAGGTGCCATGGCAATTAAATATCTTGCGACCAACAGACCTGACTTGGTGCTGCTTGATTATGAAATGCCGGTAGTGGACGGAAGCCAGGTCCTTCAGATGATTCGTACCGAAACGGAATTTTGTGACGTACCGGTTATTTTCCTTACCAATAAGAATGACAAGGAAAGTATTATGAAAGTAATGGAATTAAAGCCTGAGGGATATCTGTTAAAGAGCATGGAGCCTAAGTTAATAATTAAAGAGATTGATGCTTTTTTTGAAAAAGAGCGAAATTCTTTTATAGAGAAAAGCTTTAATTAAAATAAAATGTCGTATCATAGAGTTCAAATAAGACCTTTATGATACGATTTTTGTTTACCGGGAAATTCCTCCGGAATTCGCCGGTAAACAAAAAGACACTACGTGTCAATTATGCGCAGCTCGCAAAGGAGAAGATTATTGCTTCGCAATACTGCTCGCGCGCAAAGATTGCGCGAAGCGCAATCTTTTTTTGCCCCCAAAAACTGTAATTTTACCCCATAAAACACATTGCAGTTTGATTATGTGTAATTATAAAGACGGATACTTTTTACGGGAAAGGGGATAATCCGTTTATGAACAGAGGAATGTCTAAAATATTGTGCCTGTTTATGTGCGGCGGCATATTATGTTCATGCTCTCCTGCGTATGAATATTACAGTTCTCCAACATACGGTGAAAGAGATTATACAAGGGAAGAAGCGGGAATAAGGCTTGAAGATGATTTCTACGGTTATGTGAATTTTGATTTGCTGTGGAATAACAATATTCCGGCAGATATGTACGATTACGGCGGCGGGGGACTTGTTCAGTATAATATTGATACACAATTGGAGGAAGAGATTATAAGAATTGCCGAAAGCGATGAGAATTATACGTTTGGAAGTGATGAACAGAAAATACGGGATTTCTATCTGATGTATCTTGACGACGAAGCAAGGGATAATGTGGGAATAGAACCTCTTATGCAAGGATTGTACAGAATTGAGGCAGCAGAGAATATTAATGATTTCATTGCGGCATGCGGATTTGTGTATAGGGAGTACGGCTGCGAGCTGATTGTATATCCGTATATTGCAAAGGATATTTATGACAGCAGCAGATACATAGTTTATATGCAGCAAATGGATTTTATTAATTCAGCGGATGAGCTTCTTAATACATCAGGCTGTGCCGAAAATATGCAGCAAATGATATCGGCAATACTTGAGGCTTACAAAAAAGACGATACAAACGCATACGATATTGTCAGCATGCTCCTTGATATTGCAGAAAGTACGTCTAATATTCAGAGAATGAATATAGAGGATGCCTATAATAAATATACAGTACAGGAATTACAGCAGTTATTCAGTAATGCAGACACAGAAGCAATGCTTGAAGAATTTGGAGCCGCAAAAGCAGAATGGGTAGTTGTGTATGATACAGAGCAGGCTGCAAAGCTTAATACATATCTTACTGATGAATATCTCAATTTGTGGAAGGATTATGCAATATGCCGTATGCTGTATGAGTATTTGGAATTTCTTCCGACTCAGTATAGCGAGTGTGTAAATAATCAAACCAATATAAATAAACACAAAAAAGCTGTTAATGCAGTCAATAAAATGCTTTCATGGGAGCTGGGAAATATTTATATAGAGAAATATTGTGACAGCGAAACGGTTAATGCAGTAACGGAGTTTTCAGAACGGATAAAAAAAGCCTATGAGAATGTGTTAAATACTACGGAGCAGTTAGATGAGACTGCCAGAAGCAGACTGCTGTTAAAGCTGGATGCGATGAAATTTAATATAGGTTATCCTGTTGATGAGTTTAAAAGTGATTCGGTGATTAAAGGTAGTCTGCTTGAAAGCTGTATCAGCATAAAAAGCACAGAGATTAAAGAGAATCTGTCCCTGTATGGTCAGACCGCAGAGCGTGGAGAGTGGGATATGACACCGCAGACGGTTAATGCCTATTATGATGTAAGGAGTAACAGTATAACCATTACGGCGGCTCTTTTTAATGAACCGTATTTTAATAAGGAGGGAGATTTGTACAGCAATCTTGGCGGACTTGGAACGGTAATTGCACATGAGATGACACATGCTTTTGACGGAGAGGGAATATTGTTTGATGAAAAGGGCTGTTATAATCCGCAATGGACGGGAACGGAGGATGCGGTAAGAATTGAGAATATGAGAGAATCAACAGCACAATATTTTGGCAGTCAGACAATTATGGAGATATATGAAATAGACGGAGAGCTTACCGCTGATGAGAATATTGCGGATGTAGGAGCCATGTATGTAATAACATCAATGACTGATGATAAGGAGGAGCTGCAAAAAATATTTGAGAGCTATGCAGAAATATGGGCAACGCTTTCTTATGATACTATCGCTATAAAAGGTCTTTCAGAGGATGTTCACAGTCCGGCAGAGATAAGGGTGAATGCAGTATTACAGACTACGGATAAGTTTTATTATGCCTATAACATTAGTGAAAATGACAGTATGTATGTTCCTTTTGAAAAACGTATAAGGATATGGTGATTTTATGAAGCTTATACTTAAATACACAATGAAAAATATATTAATAAAACCTTTGCGTACTGTAATTATGGTGCTGTGTCTTACGGCGGTTTCTCTGGCTTTTTCACTATGCTTTCTGGTTAATGGCACATCTGAAAAAATTGTATGCGAACAGATACGTTCTTCCACAGGCAGAGCGGATATTTTGATGTTTTCGGAAAAGGGGTTTGAATCGGAGGCATCAGTCGGAGAGAATGTTGATATACTTTGTATCAATATGACAAGAATCGGTCTGCAACTGCACCGAATAGAGAATTATAAATACGTTCAGAAAAAGCAGATTACGATTTTGGGGCTTGATTCGCATAAAGCATATGAATTTGGATTGATTTCTGAAAATTCAGGCATATCTGATGATGAAATATTAATCAGTTCAGCAGTTGCCTCATTATTTGGATATGAAAAAGGAGACAGGCTGCAAATACCCTGTGCGGACGGTTCTGAGATTACTCTTACCGTAAAAGAAATTATTCCATGTGAAGGCTTTCTTTCAATTATGCCGCGGACCGCAGTAGTTACATCGGATACGGCAAATGTAATAATGTGTACTGCTAAAGGTACCTGCAATACAATGTATCTGGATGTAGCTGATGATAAGAGAATTACAGAGGTATATAACGATATTGTATGTAATTATCCGGATGCAAATATTCAGCAGATAATAGGCGGTACGGATATAGAGGAAATAATATCAGGAATTACAAGTGCTTTTTTTGCAATATTTGCGGTTGTTTTCTTAATGGTGATTTTTATTATAGCAGGCTTTGCAAACAGCATCGCAGCCGAAAGAATGTCGACTGTAGGAACATTTAGAAGTATTGGCGCTGATAAAACAACATCAGCTATGATTCTTCTTATGGAAAGCCTTATATATGGTCTGCTTGGCGGAATAATCGGAGGAATTATTTTTGGCATAATTAAGAATATGGTAATTACAAATGTTATTGCCGTTGATATGAGGAATGTGGGTAATTACACTACTCCGTTATATATCCCTTTGACAGGGGCTTTTGTTACGATTGTGACATGCATGGGCTGCTCGTTATATGCAGTATTAAAAACAGCAGGATTACCTGTTAAGGATATTATTTTTGCTAATAAGGAGACAGGCTTTAAATTGTCGGCAGCGCAGTTAATAAGCGGATTAATACTGCTTGCTGCATCGGTTGTTCTATACATAACTGATTGCGGATTTATAAGTAATATTATTACGCTGATATGTTTTGAAACAGGACTATGTCTGATAATTCCGGGACTGCTTAAAGCGGTTTCATATCTTGTCGCTAAACTGTCTAAGGGCGGCAGATTTCCGATAGTGAGATTGTCGCTTATACAATCGGGAACGAAGAGAAGTTCCGTTACGGGAGTGGTTCTCTGTACGGCAGTAATTTCTCTTATGACGGCAGTATTTATACTTGCGGTTTCGGTTGACAGGCTGTATTCGGCACATAATTACAGTAGTGACATAATAATTACGGAATTGTCGCAGAAGGCAGCAGATTATGACGCCATAGCAAATGCAAGGGGCATTACGGATTCTGAAATGCTCTACAGTATTGAAGAAAATATACAGATAAATGATGATACGGTGAATACGGTTGTTTTTGGATATCAGGACTTCAGATTTTTTGAAGGAATAAAAGGTCTTCCGACAGAAATCCATAGCGGAGAAGCGGTACTGGACGGTGCAGTATTGAGAAGACTTGGAATATCCGTCGGTGACAGTATAGAGATTGTTTTAAAAGCCGATTCTGTAAGACCAAGACATTTAACACTAAGGGTAGTTGGTGAGTGCAATAGCGTGTATTATGATATGCGATGTAATGCAGTTGTTCTGAGTATGGAGGATTACAGAGAGGTATATCATGATTATCCTTCAACACTTCTTTTGAAAACAGATGATACGAACATATCTGACAGGATATCACAACTGCTTGCGGATGACAGCGCGGTAGTAAGAACAACAAAAGAATATTATATCGAGTCGGAAAGTGATGCGGGTTCGGTTACAACTGCCCTGTACTGTCTGATTTATCTTGGAATGGCTTTAATGACAATATCTGTTGCAGGAAACCGTTCGATAAGCTTTGAACAAAGAAAACATGAATTTGCAATACTGCATGCAGTCGGAATGAGTAAAAATCAGTTAATGCGTATGATTATAGCCGAAATGGCAGTATTGGCATTAATCTCATCAGCAGTATCATTAATCTCGTGTGGAATAATTGTTAAGATACTTTCTAAGCTTTTGACTGTTCTTGAACTTAGCGTGCCGATTTGTTTTGATATGGGAAGTGTTCTTATATTTATCGGAATTGTGGTTACGGTTATCATGCTTATGTCAGTACAGCCGGTTTATTCGCTTATTAAAATGAATACGGCAAACCGATTGAAATACGAATAGGAGGCAGCATGGAAAATTTGATTGAAGTAAAGAATGTATATAAGAGCTTTGGCAGTTCTGACAACAGGACAAATGTCCTGAAAAATGTATCGCTTTCCGTAAAAAAAGGTGAGTTTATTGCACTTATGGGTGCATCAGGCAGTGGTAAATCAACGCTTCTGTATCTTTTGGGAGGACTTGATAAGCCTGACAGGGGAGATATTTACATAAATGGGGAAAATTTATTAAAACTGAATGACAGAAGACTTTCTGTTATGCGTCGCAGGAATGTAGGCTTTGTGTTCCAGTTTTTTAATCTGGTGCAGAATCTTTCTGTTGAAGACAATATTCTGCTTCCGCTTACAATGGACGGAAAAAATCCTAGGGATTATAAGGGTAAATTACAGGAAATTCTTGAAATAACGGGACTGACGGATAAGAGAAAAAAGTTTCCTCCACAGTTATCCGGCGGTGAACAGCAGCGTGTGGCAGTTGCAAGGGCAATACTTATTGAGCCCGACATAATTCTTGCAGATGAGCCTACCGGAAATCTGGACAGCAGGACGGGGAAAGAGATAATGGAACTTTTTGCCGGAATTAACAGGGATAAGAATATCACTATTCTTATGGTTACTCACTCACGGGAATGTGCGGGATATGCGGACAGAATTATTAATCTCTCGGACGGCGAGATTACGTCTGATTGATGTGGAACTTTCTGTATGTTATACTTTAACTTATTATGATAAAAAGAGGTGAGCTGCATGAGAATTGCAGTCTGCGATGATGAGAATACTTTCCTTTGTATGATTTGTAACAGAATAGAATCCTATTATAAAAGTCTGGATGTATGCTGCATTCCTTTTTCTGACGGAAGTGAGCTGATTAAGGCGTATGAGAGCGGTCAGCGTTTTGACGCGGTATTTCTTGATATAGAGATGAAGATTCTTGACGGAATGCGGACAGCAGATTTAATCAGGGGATTTTCCATGGACGTACCTATTATATTTCTTACAAGTCATACTGAGTATGCAATGGAAGGTTATGAGGTCGGAGCGAGAAGATTCCTTCAAAAGCCTGTTAAAAATGATAAATTGGAACAGGCGTTGGCAGATATAATGAATTTTCATAACAGCAGAAAGCATCTTATTCTTAAACATGACGGGAATCAGTACATTGTGCCTGCGGAAGACATCATTACTGCTGAGGCGGATGATAACAATGTTCGCTTTATAACCTGTGACAGCGAATACAAGGTCAGGATGAAGTTAACTGAGGCTCTGAAAATGCTTATGGAAGCAGCACCTTATTTTTGCAGGATTCATAGGGGAATTATTGTGAATCTCAATCATGTAAGCAGCTATAATGACAGAGAGGTAAGAACGGATAATAATAAGATACTTCCGCTTAGCAAAAGTTTTTCATCACGGTTCAGAAGCGATATTTTTGAATATGTAAAAAATAATGCCAGATAAAAGGAGTTAATTTAAGGTGGGAATAAGAGCGCTTGTACTGCTGCTTGTGGCGGTCAATGAATTTTTGCATGGTTTTGCACTTAGCTTTTGTGCATTCATGACATTTAAAAATATTTTTTACAGAACGGCGAAAAGCTTTATTACTTTTTCTTTGTGTTCAGGAGTCCTGCTTGCTGCAGTCATTACCTGCGGTCTGGCAATGTCAGGTAATTCGGGAATTGACGTTACCTGGATATTAACGGCTTTCGTGATTCTCGTGATTATACTGGGCTGGCTGTTTATCACGAACAGAAGCATCGATTCACTTATATCAATTGCATTTGCAGTTGTATTTTCCGAATGTACAATCAAAACGGTTGAAAAAATAATTTTTGTAATAACTTCAATGAATACTGCAGATTCTGAGGTTTCAATATGGCTGCAGTTTCTATGGTATATCATTATTTATCTGCTGGCACCTGCATTTATTATTTTCCTTGGATTTATTGTCGGCAATAAGGAGAGAGCGCCGCTTTCAAAATGGAATATGCTGATTCTGACAGGATTGGTTGCGGCAATTATTATTGTAAATACGGACGAGGTTATTCCGATTGCCGTAACATTTCTCTTTATTTCGGTTGCCGTTATGCTTTCGGTGAGAAATTCGCAGGCGCAATACTACAGCAAAATAAATCATATCAATGAGGAATATCTTGCAATGCAGGCGAGTCATTTTGAAAAAGTAAGAGCTTCAGATGTTGAGCTGAGAAGGCTCAGACATGATATGCAGAATCATGTATTGTGCATGAATGAGCTGTGCAGACAGAAGCAATATGACGAGCTGTCTCAATACCTGAACAGCCTGTCCGACAGGGTTGATGAAATATCCTCAGTTGTAAGAACAGGTAATGAAATCGCTGACGCGGTAATTAATGAAAAAACTTCCAATGCGGCTGAGTTCAAAATTCAGATTAATGTTGACGGGAATTTCAGGGAAATACATATTCCTGCAATCGACCTTTGTACGATTCTTTCAAATCTTTTTGACAATGCAATTGAGGCTGCAAAGAAGCTTGATGAGGCGGAACGTAAGATTTCAATCTCGACGGGCAGTACCGGAAATTTTATTTTCTTAAGCTTTAAAAACAATACTGCAGCTTACGTTGAAATTTCAGACAAAACTCAAACTTCAAAAGCAGACCGTATAAATCATGGTTGGGGAATTGAAAATGTCCGCAGGGCTGTCGGCAGATGTGGCGGAGAGATTAAGTTTGATTGTGTTATGGAAGAAAATAATTACGTATTTGTGGTAGAGATAATTCTGCCGAGGAAGTTTTGAGCCAGTTATACCTCAATAAGTGCGAGTCAGTCATAAACCATTTACTTATTAATGCTCTTTTTCTATAATAATTCTAAAGAAGCAAAAAGAAAAGGAAATGAGTATATGAAAGTAAAGGTTTTTTGCCAAAAGGATAAAAAAGAAATAATCGAAGATATGCTCCGAAGCGGTGGCTTTCACGTTGCGGATTAATGATACGTTAGAGAATCTTGAAAAAAATCTGCCTCAAAATGATTTTGTAAGGATTAGTAAATCAACAATAATTCATCGCAAGGCGATTCATAAAATAAGCCCTTCTTTTCAGATGAGATTTAAATTAACCATGAAGAACAATGATGTAGTGTATGTAACACGTTCATATTATTACAGCTTTATGAGCTTTATGAATTTATAAGGGAGGAATTGTTGATATGATGAGAATAGGTTTTTTCTTTATTTTTTTTATTATTATGTTTGTGACTGCGGTATTGGTGGGACTGTTTCTTCTGTATTATTTTTCTTACCGCAGATATCTGAATCGTAGAATTAATGGGGAGTGTAATAAGAAATGGTTTCCTCATCCGTTAACCTTTGTGCTGTGTCTCGTACTGATATTGAGCATTATTGTGAATGTAATTCTCTTTATTCAGATAGGAAGCATGTCAAAAGAGCGGGATTTATTGGAGAATGAATTGATTAATTCAAACAGTGCGGTGTGCGTTACGGAGTTTCAGGCTGACTCACCGTATCTGTATTACAGAGACTTGCTTAAATCGGGTGATTCCTCAGCGTATAAGATTTCACAGACGGAATCCAATGGTTTTAAATATTATTTTGCCGAATGTGAATATGAGTATGCAGATAATACGGGCTGCTACCCACAATACATTTGTTATGTGGAATGTTCCAAGGAACTTTCGGATGACATCGATATGACAATTGAATATGTATATGATGATAATAACAGCTTATCAAGCACGGGAGAGCCGATAGAGGAAATCATGTTCCTTAGTAAAACTCTTGACAGCCTCCCGCAGAAAATAATCATTACTATCAGCGAGAGAACCGGCGATAAGCTGACAGAGGGGAAGATAATTGCAGAGGAATGCTTTGAGATATATTCTGTTAATTAATGTGCGAAAATGATAGGAGGTAATGACTGGAGTAAATTTAATAATATTGTTGTAGTTTGCTTATAATATGTGTATAATAAAGTAAGATAATAAGTAAGATAATAAGCAAGATGCAGAGGTGATTGGGTGAACGAATATATTCCACCATTTCAAATAACCAATGAAATATTATTATATGTGGCTTCTATTTCAGAAAAGATTGGAAAGATATTGGCAGTTAGTAATTTGGAGTCAAAACCACATCTTAGAAGGAATAATAGGATAAAATCTATCCATTCATCCTTAAAAATAGAGGCAAATTCACTTTCGCTCGGTCAGGTAAGGGATGTTATTAATGGTAAATTGGTACTTGGAGAGCAGAGAGAAATACAGGAAGTAAAAAATGCTTATACTGCATATGAGAATATGAAATATATTGAGCCATATAGTATTAAGTCATTAAAAGAGTTTCATGGAATTATGACTAAATATGTGGTTGAAGATTCCGGAGACTTTAGAAATGGAGAAGAAGGAGTATTCAACGGGGAAGAGTGCATTTTTATGTGTCCTCCTGCGAGGTTCGTACCGGAGCAAATGGAAAAACTTTTCAGGTGGATGAGAAATACAAAAGAAAGTGTACATCCACTTATAGTAGGTAGTGTATTTCATTATGAATTTGTGTTTATACATCCGTTTTCTGACGGTAATGGAAGAATGGCACGGCTATGGCATACTGCAATTCTGTCAAAATGGAAGCCTATATTTGAGTATATTCCAATAGAGAGTCAGATTGAGAAGTTTCAAGATGATTATTATGATGCTATTTCTAAGTGCCATGTTCAGGGTGAATCTACATTATTTATAGAATTTATGCTTTCACAGATAGATAAGATATTAGATGAGATTCCGGGAATTGATACAGACGGCTATGAATATATGACAGAATATCTTAAAAGAATGCTCGATGCTATGGAATATGATGTACCATACACAGCAACTGCCATTATGGATTTGCTGGGACTCAAATCAAAAGAAACGTTTCGTAAGAATTATATGAATCCTGCGTTAAAGAATAATCTGGTAAGGATGACTATTCCGGATAAACCGAACAGTAAAAATCAAAGATATATTAAATATTAGTGTTATTATAAGACCATACGGGTTAATCCTCGTATGGTCTTATTCTATAGGTAACGCCCAAATCATCACAGATTTTCTGACATTCTTTTTCTTCTTCTTCGGTAATAGTGGTAGCGACCGTTGAAAGGATTACATTCGGAACATACTGTGCGGCAGCTTTCGCAAAAGCAAGCATTGCGTCAAATGATTCAATTCCGAAACGGCTTCTTGTAAGCTCATAATATCTCTCCTTGTTAGGTGTATTAAGACTTATTGAAATCGTATCAATTACACCCTTTAAATCAGGTGTGATGTCCCTGCCGTTTACAAGATTGCCAAGTCCGTTGGTATTGATTCTGGTTGGCTTGTTATATTTGTCTTTAATAAATCGGGCAACCTCAACTACTGCGTCAATTCTTTCTGTCGGTTCGCCGAAACCGCAGAATACGATTTCATTATATTTATCAATATCAAAATTTGCGAAATCATCAATAATCTCCTGTACGGACGGTTCGCGTTCAAGCCACAGGACACCTGAGTTTTCCATGTGGTCCCTTGTCTGTCTGAGACAAAAAGTGCAGGCGCAAGGGCATTTGTTGGTAAGGTTTACATATAAATTATTGTGTACCTCATAAAGAATTGTCATAATATCTCCAATCTGCCATAACAGGCTTAAATTATTTCAATTTATATAATATCTCTTCAAAACATACACCATCAGTAGGCGGTATGTCAAATTCTTCTGTTACGCCTATACATTCCTTTACAAAACGTGATGCCTTGCGGACGGACTTGTCAAAATCCACCTTATGCACAGCGTCGGCAGCGATGATTGCAGAGAATATGTCGCCTGTGCCTGAACGCACATGACCGACTCTCAACTGTTTAAGAATATGTGGCTCACCGCCTTTTTCATATACAATGTTTCCTATATATTTACCCATTTCTATTCCGCTGATAACTATTTTTTCGGCACCGTTTTCTGACAGCTTTCGTATAATATTATAGTAATCCTTACGGGTAAAAGTATCCGGGGTATAAGGTGTGTCGGTAAGAATACATGCTTCGGTAAGATTTGGTGTAAGCACATCTGCATATTCTGCCAGCTTTTTCATTTCCTGACACATTTCTTCTGTATAAGTAGGGTATGGTCTGCCGTTTTCGCCCATTACAGGGTCAATAACTACGATAGTATCATCACTGCGAAAATCTTCAATAAATTTTCTGACGATATTTATCTGTTCCTTAGAGCCGAGAAATCCCGATAAGATTCCCTTAAACCTCAAATCAATTTTCTTCCAGTTGGAAATATATTCCTCCATTTTAGAAGTATAATCCTCAAAAAAATACTCCTTAAATCCCGTGTGATTGGAAAAAATTGATGTCGGAACAGGGCAGCATTGTATTTTCATCTGCGAAATTATCGGCAGCGCTACTGCAACCGAACAGCGCCCGAAACCGGAGATGTCATTGATGACGGCTATTTTGTTTTGTCTGTTGTGGTCGGTTAAATTCATATATACCTCGCTTTGTGTTTTTTTATGCTTACCCCGGCTCCGTTTATTTATCTATTTATTGGTAAGCTCCGCCAGTCTGCTTTTCTCAACAATTAATGACATTATTGCGAATAATACACAGTTTGCTGCATATTCAAGTGCGAGTCCCGGAATCTGTGACAGACCTGCTGCAAGGCTTCCGTAAATAACTCCGCCTATAAATGTATATCCTGCAAAAGGAATAAGCATACTTACAATTCCAGCAATAAGAGTTGAAACATATTTATTCTTAATAGGAATTTTTCTCATTGCATAGAATAACAATGGCATTAAAGCTTTAATAATTAAAGTAGGAACTGCCCATACAGGATATGAGAGCAGGTCTGCCAGAGCTGAACCCATGCTTCCAAGGATTATACCATAAGGAGCAGGAAGAAGACAACAGAATGTAAGTATTACACAGTTGCCTATATTGAAATAGCCCAAAGGTATAGGAATTTGGATAAATAAAGTTACAATACATACGAGTGCTGCGAAAACACCTGTTAAGCAAATATACTTAATTTTATTTTTTTTCATATTTTTATCTCCATTTATTATCTGTATTTCCCGGGTTATTGGCATAATAACACTTATCTGGACTTCAAAAAAGAACCAGTATTTGTAAATTTAACCATACCAGTTGGCATACATACTGATATAAAAAGGTAAAAATATCCTTTTAGGTAATAAGTTATATT